>QMIT01000008.1 GCA_024434115.1 Chloroflexota bacterium | reverse complement strand
TCATCACTGTACATTCGGTGACTTCTCTTACTCATGATCCTTGTTCTCCAGTTTAGTTTATCTGACTTTTTTTCTGTCTGCTAAACTGTCACAAGCTCAGATTCCAAAATCTATAGCTGATATAAAAATCATTTTTGCATCCCAGTCTTGGGAATTCTCTAGGCCAATCATCAGCATATCAATTGAAAATTCATTTTGTGTAACCTTAGTGAACTCAATATCCCAATCCACATCACCCCAATCAGGGTAAATCTCCACTGCCTTGATAATTTCTTGGACGGAGCGTGGAGTACGGATATCAATAAGTGCATAGGCAGCACATTCCCGCCTCGTCCAATCAATGGATGTAAATTCTTCCATTGGTTTTTCCACAGTAAGCAAAATAGCGGCTAGGGTATCAGCTGCCGCGTCGCCCATTTCGGCGATCTGATGCACAAGTTTCCATATCTCCTCTAGGCTTTCATTATTTTCTACGGCACGACAATAATCCGCGACGAGTTTTTGCACGGTTTCATTCATTGGAAATCTACTTTCTCATCTATACTTAGATATTATATTAACTTGAATGGTGCAAAATGGGTGGGCGAGAAAATGCTTATCATCGGAAATTTTGGTTATCGGTACGCAGGTATAAAAACGGCTGAAGATGTCGAAAAACTGGGACAGCGAAATTTGGTTGCCCATGTATTTAACTATCCCTCATCAGTCGAGCAATGGTTTCCTTATCCACCTGCCGAAAGAAGGCGTTTATTAGATGTGTGGTATAAGGAAAAATTCGAACAAATTCAGACTGAGGTGGCGCTTAGAAATATCAAATTATCTAAACGAGGAAAGTACAATTCATTTGATTGTGAATTGGATGCCAATGAATTACCAAAACTACTTGCCATAGATGGCATTACTATGGTCACTATAAGTGAAATTGAGGGTCTCAAACCCATCAAACAAAGGGAACGTAAACGCCTCGAATGGTATATTGTGCAAGCGCGTTTTATCTGGGAAGTGGAAGGCCAAACTCAAGGGATGCAGATGGTTGAAGATCAGATGCTGTTGGTAAGGGCTTATGATTTTGATGATGCCGAACAACGCCTTCAACAAAAATTCATTGAATATGGCGAACCTTATCTCAATTCATATGGGGAGATGGTGCGTATACGTTTGGATTGTGTCCTAGATGTTTTTGAAACGACCATCATCGATAAAGTTGATCCCAACGGCGAAGAGATTTTTTACACCATAAAACACAGGCGGATGCGACCCGAATATGAGTGGCATCCGTTGCAAGATCAGGAGAGAGACTAGGGATGGATAACCTACAGCAGGACAGATCACCCCAAATCCCAATGGGAATATTAGGCCGCGAAGAATATGGCCTTGAGTCTGTGAAGGATATTGAATATCTTGGGGAACGCCGTATTAAGCTAGATGTTTATCTCTATCCCGCAGACGAAAAACAATTCTTCCCGTTATCTCCAGACCAACGTACAGAGGCTATTCAGAATTGGGTCGAAAATGTCTACAGAGAAATTGAAAAAACTGTGCCTCTCAAAAACGTCAAACTTAAATGGCGAGCCAGAAGAAAGAAATCATGGGGTTTTGAATGTGAAATACTCCCGGTTGATTTACTGACATTGATGAAGCAACCCCATATTCGATATATATGGATTATTTCGATTGACGGGCTAAAACCCAAGAAAATTCGAAAAAGCAGGAAACTCGAATGGTATGCCGTTAAAGCTCGTTTTATTTCTCAGGTCGAAGGCCAAACAAAGGGATCACTGTTATACGAAGACAGAATCCTTCTGCTCAAAGCATATAATTTTGAGGATGCCGAAAAGAGGGCACAGAAAGAGTTCGATGCGTATGCCCATTCCTATCTAAATGGCGATCAGGAAATGGTGCGTTGGCAATTTGAGGAGGTGTTGGATGTCTACCACACCTTTATTGAGAAGATAGCCCCAACAGGAATGGAAGTATATTCCGAATTTGGGCGGCGGCGGATGCGACCCGAATATGAGTGGCATCCGCTGCGAGATCAAGAGGAAAAGACAGAGTAGGCTTTATTCCACCTCGTAAGCCTGACCGACGTGGGCTGGTGGCCGCGCCCGACCCACAAAACCTGCCAACACAATCACCGTGACGGCGTAGGGAATCAACGCGACCAATTGATGTGGCACGACGATGCCGAAAAACTGCAATTGGCTTTGCAGGGCGGTCAAAAAGCCGAATAATAATGCCCCCATCAATGCCCCAACGGGATGCCATTTGCCAAAAATCATCACCGCCAGCGCGATAAAACCCTTACCCGCTGTCATGCCACGTTCAAAAACGCCGACATCTGCCAGCGTTAAATATGCCCCTGCCAGCCCTGCCAATGCTCCGCTGAAAAACAAATTGGTGTATTGTAGGCGATAGACATTGATGCCAAGCGTATCGGCAGCGCGAGGATTTTCGCCAATCGAGAGGGTACGTAATCCCCAAACGGTGCGGAATAGGGCAAACGCGATGATGCCAACAATCACAAAGGTCAAATAGGTGATGATGTCTTTATCAAACAGCACCGCGCCAACATTGTAGAGAAAATCACCTTTTTCCCACGGATTGGAGATGAGCGGGGGGATTTTGCCTTTGGTTTCGGTCTGGGCATTATAAAAATAGCCCGTGACGCCTGCCGCCAAAATATTGACCACCGTCCCACTGATAATATGGTCAACTTTGTAGCGAATGCACAGGAGCGCATGAAACAGACCCATCATGCCCCCTGTTAAAACACCGATCAAAACACAAACACCCAGTCGCATGTTGTCATCGGCAAAGGTCGAAATATCCGACCCGCTGAGATAGGAATTCATCATGTAGCCCGAAAAGGCCGCCATCAACATCATGCCTTCAATGCCAATGTTGACGATACTGGAGCGTTCGCTGAGGAGGCCGCTTTGTGAACCAAGCGTAATCGGGATGGCCTGTCGAATCGTCGCATTTAAGGTGGCGATCACTGCCCCCGTCGTGATGGTTAAACCCAAAATATCCATAATTATTCCCTTGAATAAGTGCCTTTTATCGCTGACCCCAACCGGTACTCAATTTTTGTCCACCTTTGCCACTGACCCGTACACGATACAACCAGCGGATAATCTGTGGCGCGGCAATAAACATCAAAATAAGGGCTTGGATCACCAGAATCAATTCCGGGGCGACACCGCTGCGCTGCATACGAGTCGTACCCTGATCCATTGAGCCGAACATAAAGGCCGAGAACATAATCCCGATGGGGTTATTAGACGCCAGTAGCGATACCGTAATGCTGTCGAACCCCAGACCGAGACTTTGATTGGCTTCATAATATCCATTGATGCCCAATGTCTGGACAGCACCCGCCAGCCCTGCCAAACCGCCGGCAATCGCCATTGTCGAAATCGTCAGTCGTTTGACATTCACCCCAGCGTACTGTGCGGCGGAAGGATTTAGCCCGACCATACGGAGTTCAAAGCCAAAGGTAGTGCGATTGACCAGCAGCATAATCAGGATAGCGGCGGCGACGGCGATAAAGAGGCCGATATTCAAATTAGGCACGGAGGGCGGCGGCACTTCAAACACAACGGGCAGGCGGGCCGAGTCGAGGACAGGCTTCGTTCGGGAAATCGCACCACTATTGGGGTCAGCCAATGGGCCAGCAGGGATTTTGCCATCGGCACTGCCCAATGAAATCATCCATTCGGCAATACGGCTGGCAATGAAATTAAACATGATGGTCGTGATAACTTCGTGAGCGCCGGAATAGGCTTTTAATGCCCCCGGTATCGCTCCCCATAGCGCCCCGGCGATGGCCGCTGCACCCATTGCCAAAATGATATGCAACCAGCTTGGCAATCCACTAAAGGCATAACCTGCCCATGCTGCTGCAACCGAGCCGACGATCAGTTGACCCTGTGCGCCAATGTTAAATAGCCCACCTTTGAACGCGAAGCCGACAGCTAGGCCAGAAAGGATCAGCGGCGAAGTTTTAAGGAGGCTTTGCACAAGGCCGCGTGGTTCCAACCATGCCCCTTCCACCAAGCCTGTATAGGCAGCAATAGGATCACGGCCTGCCAGCAAGATCATCACTGAACCGACCAAGATGGCGGTCAAGATTGCCAGTGCCGGAATCATGAGTGTATTGGACAAATCGCGGAGACTGTTGACTATTTTGGTGGCTATTGAGGGGACTGGTGGCCCTTTGACAGCACCGGATTTGGCGATAGTTGCCATTACAATGAATCCTCTTAAAAGTAATTTTGTGATTAAAGCGCGTTTCGATTATAGCGTCTTTTTTGCGCTTATTTCCCCGACATCAAATATTCCAATAGCATTTGTAGGGCGGCGTCGGCGCTTGCCTCTTTATTGGCGACTCGATCTCCCTCCCATACAAACCGCCGCACAAGACTGAAATCAGGGGTGCTGAGTCCAATATAGGTGAGGCCGACGGGTTTTTCCGCTGTGCCCCCATCCGGCCCAGCGATGCCCGTAATCCCAATACCAATTTGCGAACCAAGCGCAGCCCGAACCCCGCGTGCCATCGCCGCTGCGACCTGTTCGCTGACCGCCCCAAAAACATTTAGGGTATGTTCTTGTACACCCAGCAGGGAATGTTTGGCCGCATTGGAATAGGCCACGATACCACCTGCAACATAGGCCGAACTGCCCGGTACATTGGTGAGGCGGTGCAGCAGTAATCCGCCCGTACAGGATTCGGCGGCGGCAAACATCAATTTTTGCTCCCGTAGGTGCTGCCCGACTTCAAATTCCAAAAGCTGATTGGAAGACACGCCCTTATTCCTTGTCTATCAGGCGAAACAGCATGGTTGTTTCCCCCATCACAATGACCGAGCCATCCTGCAAAATCTTGGGGTCTTGAATGGGACTGCCGTTCACCAGTGTACCGTTGGCGCTGTTTAAGTCGGTCAAATACCACGTATTGTCGGTTAGGTGCAGACGCGCATGAGGCCGTGAGACAGCCTGATCCTGCAAGATAATGTCCCAATTGGCGCTGCTCGTCGCTCGTCCAAAGGTCATTTCTTCTTTCATTACCGGGATTTCAAGACCCTCTTGCGCCCCGGAGGTAATTTGAATAATGGGGCGTCCGCCACCCAAACGGGGCCGAATGAGTGTACCCGTCTTGATAGCAAACTCTTCCTCCTCGGCAGTGACTACGGCGGAGTAACGCATGGTTGGCACAAACAGCCGAATTACGTCGCCGTGTGCCAGCGGAAAAGGGTCAGTGATTTTCTGGTCATTTACAAACACGCCATTTGCACTGCCCAAATCTGATATGAGAAACAAGCCATGCCGATAGCTAATCACCGCATGGTGACGCGAGACATGACGTTCTGGGATGCTGACATCGTTATCGGGATTCCGTCCAATTTGCACTGTTGCCCCTTCAGTGAGGACGAAATCACGTAACTGCCCTGTAACGGGATCATCCCATGAGATTTTAGCAATGCCTTCCGATGCTTCAGCCATAATGATTTATCAGATCTTTTTTGGGGATTGAATCGCTCGTTTATCTTGACAAGTATACAACCCACGCCCTTTCCAAACAAACCTTTGCGTTATTTTAAGCAGGGTTTTCTATTCAAACAATATTTGACTCTTGTTAAGGGTTCGTTTCAATCTGTGCGGTTAAATTGCGCTTCGTTTCCTAGAAATGTAAAATCGAGGACAATATCGTGATTGTTATTTGATGAGATACAAAGGCGTGCCATTTTATGGAAACCAGACGTTTCGACGACGAGCCGCCGCGCAATGACCATAGCACTCAACCATTATTCGAGCAGGATGACCCGATAACGCCGCCCGTCCCCCAGAGAATCGCCGTTCCTCCTGCCGAGCCACGCACGCCTACCAGTGTGGAATCTTCGCCACGCTCCACACGCAGTCGTACTAATGCGCCTTCTGCAAGTAATGCTTCCGCCCCCAGTCGAAACACGGCTCATATGCCCCGCACATTGGCACAGGTGCTCAATGAAGCCAATGATATGGTGGTGCGTGGGGATTTATCGGAATTTATGCCATTACCAACGGGCTTTGACCCACTGGATGGCATGATTGGGGGCGGTCTGCGTAAAACAGAATTGATATTGCTGGGTGGGGCACAGGGGATTGGCAAGACGATCTGTGCGCTGCAAATGGCCCGCAATATTGCGATGCGGTCTGACCAATATGCGTTTTATCTGTCCTATGAACATACCGAAACCCACTTAATGAATCGGTTGATGTGCCTTGAAAGCATCAACCCCCCCGAAGTAGATTTAAATAATGGGGTACGCCTCAAAGATCTGCATGACGTAATTATTGCCGAAAAAGCCAAGTCTACTTTGCGGGGAGGCGGGGAGGCGATGTCGCTGCAAACCATCTTGCGCGAAAACCCCAAGACTTCCATGCCATTAGCCCGGATGAATCGTTATGCGGATCGCTTGATTTTGGTGAAGGCCAGCCCCGTCGTCACCACCCTGCGGGCTATTCGTGAAATGACGCAGCGGCTTGTCCAAGCAACAGGCGGCAATGTAACCGTGTTTATTGACTACCTACAAAAAATTGCCATCCACCCCGAACGGGCCTCGGATGAAGGTGAAAAAGTTACGATTATTGTTGAGGGCTTGAAAGATATGGCATTGGCCCTAGGTGTGCCGGTGATGGCAATCGTGGCGGCTGATCGGGAAGGGCTAAAATCCAACCGATTGCACCTCTACCATCTGCGCGGGAGTTCGGCGCTGGATTATGAATGCGACATCGCCATCATCATGAACAACAAATATCATGTGCTGTCCAAAGATGAGGTGTCGTTTAATCCCTACCAAGCCCGTCAATTCCGCGAGTGGGTGGTTTTTACGATTGAAAAGAATCGGGCTGGACGCGCCATGCAAGATATGGAATTCCACCTGCACGCGCCCTATTTTGCCTTTGACCCGCGTGGTGAACGTGTCCGTCAGCAGTTGATTGATGATAAGCTGGTGATGGACTAGGCCAAGTTTGCGGTGATTTTTGCAGGGGGCGGGAAACAAAAACCCGCCCTTTTTGATAGGTTAGCCGTGTTAGATGTTGTATTGTTCAGGTCGGCGATTTTCGAGGACAGGAATTTGCTGGCGAACGGCGTCTACCTTGTTTAGATCAAGGTCAACGCTGACAACCGCTTCCCCTTCGCCAACTTCGACGACGGTTTCCCCCCACGGGTCAATAATCATGGAATGCCCACAGAAATGAGCACCATATTTGCCGGATACCTCATCAAAATCGTCTACACCAATACGATTGACCGCCACGACGTACATTTGATTTTCAATAGCACGGGCGCGAACGAGGGTGCGGAAATGTTCAAGGCGTGGATGCGGCCACTCACATGGCACAAAAACAACCTTTGCCCCTTCAACGGCATAGCGTCGGAACAATTCGGGGAAACGCAGGTCGAAACAAATAGCAAAGGCGCTCTTCCCCCACGGCAAATCGAGCGTTAGGGTCGCCTCACCGGGGGTCAGCCATTTATCCTCATCCATGAGTGGGAATAAGTGGAGTTTGCGATAGGCCCCCATAATGCCCCCAACCGGGGAAACAACAGCGGTAGTATTGGAGACGCCCAAGCCGCGTTTTTCCAGCATAGAGCCTAAGATGAAAATCCCATGTTGTTTGGCGAGAGCCACGACCTGTGCAAATAGACCGCCGCTCAGTGAACTGGCATAGGTTTTGGCCTGATCGAGTGCATAGCCGCTGTCCCATAATTCAGGCAGTACCACCACTTGCCCCCCTTGACTTTTGGCTTCTGCCGTAATTTCTTGTACACGGGTCCAATTTACGCGGGGATTCCCTTTGCGCACATCAAATTGCCCGATACTGACTCTTAGTACAGTCATGCGTCAATTTCTCCGAAAATCGTATGAGTTTCTGGAAGTAGGTAAAACCTTGCTTCATTGTACCCGATTTGCTAAAGGTCGGCTTGCTCCATCCAAAATTGAATGGCCCGCTCGGTGACGGTCTCAACTGATAATCCGGTTGTATCCAAATGGGGCAGGGGGAGTTCCAATACACCCCGTTCGCGTTTCAGCCGACTGATGGCAATCGAGCGTGTTTCAGGATTATGAAAACGTGCCCCTTGTACGACATGCAGCCGTCGCAAGATTTCATTGAGTGCCGCTGTCAAACACAACACTGGACCAGTCGAACGTAGCTTCTCCAAATTGGCGGGTTGAAGCAAGGTTGGGCCATTCACACAAATCACTGAACTGCGGATGACCACCAGTTCACTCACAATATCGGCTTCAAGGGTACGCAGCCGCGATTCGCCAAACAGTGCCCGGATATTTTCGGCAGACTGTCCCTCGCGCAGTTCAATCTCGTTTTCCAGATCGTACAAAGGGATATTGAGTTGGTTAGCGATGAGACGCCCGACTGCCGTTTTGCCTACCCCCATATGCCCAGTCAGGACGAGATTGCGATAGGGAACACGATTAATGACAGGCATGGACTGTTAATCCTCACGCCAGCCGGGAAACCAATTATCCAAAATGGGGAACAAGTCATGTAGAGTGGAGATTTCCGCGTCCGGCACAATCGTTCCATTGATCTGACCCGGCACATGATGACGCGGGGTGCGCCAAACCCCTTTCATTCCGGCTTGTTGTGCCCCCACAATATCGGCCTCAGTGGAATCCCCCACAAAAACGGCTTCTTCGGGGGTAGCCCCCACTTGGCGCAGGGCTTCTTCAAAAATAGCCGGGTGAGGTTTCAGATAACCAATATCGGCGGCGGAGATGCGGCATTCTATCAGATAGTCCATCAAGCCAAAGGCCACCAGTTCGCGTTCACGCAGTCGGATCGGCTGATAGGCATTGGTGACTAAGCCTAGCCGCAGGCCGTTTTCACGTAGATAAGGCAGCACTTCAAGGGCATCTGGGAAGACCTCGACACCGGGGAATGGTTCCCAGTCATAGGCATCCAGCAGGTGATCGGCCTTGAGGTTATCATGGGGTACGCCGAGGGTGACACAGGCCTGCACCAATACGTCACCCAAATGGGGCGCACGGAAGGTGTTTTTGGCATCGTTCCACTCGCGCATGGTCAACAACCAAACGGTGTCGAAGAATTTTTCGGCACTCTCGAGGGGGTGAATTTGATTCGTTACATAGTCGTAGACTTGGCGTAGGTGATAGCGGTCAAAATCTACCCATTCTTGGCTGCGACCACTCCAGTCAATGAGGGTATCATCCAGATCAAACAAAATTGCTTTTAGCATAGGCTTGGGGTGGGGTTCATTCCTTACAACTTGGGCGATAAAGAAAATTGCCTAGCCGAAGGACGTATCCCCCGCTAGGCAACTCCGTAATCTCCACTATGGGTAGATTACTTCTTGGGTGCAACTGCTTTCTTCAGTTCAGCGCCAGCGGAGAACGCGGGACGCTTGGTGGCAGGAATTTGCACCTTTTCCTTGGTACGTGGGTTAACACCCGTGCGTGCCTTGGCTTGACGCACTTCAAACGAGCCAAAACCCGTAAGAACGACCTTGTCACCCTTCTTGAGTGCTTCGGTAACTACGTCCAGCACGGCCTTGACGACCTTCTGAGCCTCACTTTTCGGGATGCCTGCCTCTTGGGCTACAGCAGCGATAAACTCAGTTTTGTTCATCGAAATCTACTCCTTAGATTGAGATGTTTGGTCGATTTGTGCGCCAGATAATTGCATTTTACGCATCTATCAGGTTTTTGCAAGTCCAAAATCCCCTAAACCCCCCTATTTTGCGGGTTTTTCCAAAAATCAGCCAAAAACTAATCACTTTCTAACGCCGTTTTAATCGCATTGATGATTTCGATGGGGCGCACCGGCTTGGTCAAAAACAGGTCAACGTTATATTTCAACGCTGCCTCTCGAAAGTTGGGATACGCTGTAATCACTACCAACCGGGTTTTTTCCATTGCGGGGTTTTGTCGAAGCAGTTGTAGGAGGGTTGGGCCACCCATGTGTGGCATCATCATATCCAAAATGATGACATCGGGAACAAAATCGGCTGTTTTTTGAATTGCATCTGCCCCATCAGAGGCTTCCACCACCTGATAATTTTCCCGCTCGAGAGTTTGCCGATAGATCATCCGTAGTTCAGCGTCATCTTCCACAATAAGGATCGTGCGTTGGTCTGCCATCGCATTCTTGCCTCATCCCTAAACCAATACTGCTTAACATCATACTGACTCCAAATCGTGTAAGCAAGTCCACTAAAAAACTTATAGATTAGGTTGGAATTTTGTTGTCTACAAAATCCGTTGCCCAAATAGACTGGCAGCAAGCTCTACCGCGATTTTGGCGGTGCGGTTGCGGTCATCCAAAATGGGGTTGATTTCAACAATATCCATTGTGCGGACTTTGCCTGAATCCGCCAAAATCTCCATCAACAAATGCGCCTCCCGATAACTTAACCCACCCGGTACAGGCGTCCCTACCCCCGGCGCAATTTCCGGGTCGAGACCGTCCAAGTCGAGGCTGACATGCAGATATTTAAATTGTTGCAGCCGTTGAAGCGCTTGATAAATGACTGATGCGATACCGAGTTCGTCAATTTGGCGCATGGTAAACACCCCAACACCACCTTTTCGCAGTCGGCTTTGTTCTTTGGGATCAAGATCACGCAGGCCAATCATCACCACCTGCTCTGGTTGCAATTTAGGGCCGGGGGCACCGATGTCGGTTAGTTCGGGCGGGCCATCTCCCAAAAGGGTTGCTACACTCATGCCATGAATATTGCCGGATGGGGATGAATGGGGGGTGTTGATGTCGCCGTGTGCATCAATCCACAATACCCCGGCAGGTTCATGATGCACCACCCCCGACACCGTACCAATGCTGATACTGTGGTCGCCGCCGAGGAAAATGACCCGTTCGTGGGCATCTACACAGGCGGTGGTACGGTTATAGACCATGCTGCATACATGAGCGACCTCTGGCAAAAAGTACGCTCGCTCGTCGGTTTTTAGGCTGGTTTCGACGGGCAATATATCGTGCATTTGCTCGGCTTGGGCCACTTCGATATTGCCACCGTCATGCACTTCATAGCCGAGTTGTTCCAAGCGGGGCTGCAAGCCGGCGTAGCGTACCGCACTCGGCCCCATATCTACCCCGCGCCGATTCTGACCTAAATCCATCGGTACACCAAAGATGCGAATCGTATTATTCGGTTTGCCATTGTTCATCATGTTTTACTGCTGCGCGAAACGTTCACGGATAAATTCCAACACGACCCGATCTAACAATTCAGGATGTTTATCCAGCGACCAGCGTTCTTCTAAATTTTCGACCCCGCAAAATGCCCAAAAAGCGGCACGAGTGGTTTCATCCCACTGCCCATCAATACTGCCCTTAAAATATCCCAACCGCTTGAGCACGGTTTGGATTTCAGCGGCGATTTTTGAGTCTATCGGGAGCAAATCCTCGGCTTTGGGAGTGCCGAAAAAGAAGTGATGCAGCTTGACCAATTTCACCAAGCGATTCACAGGATCAGGGTCATCATCTACACGCAAATCGAGATAATATTCGTTATTGCCACCATAACCGCCGTTGGGTTTGACCACATACACCGCCGCCGCCTGTTTGCCACGACTATCCCCGCCAACCGTATCGCCTGCCAATAATGCAGCAACCAATCGGTCAGCCAGTTCGCCTTTAGTGGTTTCAAACGCCTCCGCCATTGCGTCGAGGGTATTACCACCCGTCAAAATATTGCCCTGACAGGTATAGCCTTTGCCGATTTTGTGTCCGGCCCATCCATTACATTCCCCACCTGTATGAGCCGCCGCCCCGCCATTTTTATCCACCAATCCAATTTGCCGATGGGTATGATTGGGGTCGCCCGCCAACAATTTTTCAAGGGTCTGTTCGGCGCTTAGTCCACTTGCCATCATCGCCAAGCCTTCCGGCCCATAGGTGACATTGGCGAGGGCTTGGGTAGCGACTGCGCCCGCATTGGCCTGTGCCCACGCAACAACCGCCCCTGCTGCCAAAAATTTACTTGCCACCGCTACCCCCCATGCGTGTTCCGTCGGGTCAAAAGCGGCGATGCTATAGGTACTCACATAAATCCGACGCATCATGGGTGATCTCCTTTTGTAACGACTACTTTCGATAAATGCCTATAGTTTTATGAATGCAGACCCGCTATTATACCGCGTTTAGGTTTTAGAGAATTTTTACCCGACGAGAGGCTGAATGGACGATAAAAAACCGCAAGATTATAAAGTCAGCGTGATTATTCCCTGCTATAACGAAGTCAAGACGATTCAGGATGTGCTGCATCGGGTGATGGCCGTTGAAGAAGCCGACGAGATTATTATTGTGGATGATGGCTCGACGGATGGGACTCGTGATCTTTTGCCGTCCCTCGAAAATGAATTGGTGCGAATTGTGCTGCATCCTCACAACATGGGCAAGGGCGCGGCGGTGCGGACGGGTTTTAAAGAGGCGACAGGCGATATTATCCTGATTCAAGACGCCGACCAAGAATATGACCCGCGTGAATATGCCAGTCTGCTCAAGCCCATTCGGGAAGGCATTGCAACGGTGGTCTATGGGTCGCGGTTTTTGGGTGGCCCGCGCAAAGCCATGTTTTTCTGGAATATGATTGCCAATCGTACCTTAACTTTGGTGACCAATGTTCTCTATAATTCCATCATCAGTGACATGGAAACGTGTTATAAGGTTTTCCGGGCCGATGTCATCAAAAATATCGAGTTACGCTCCAATCGGTTTGAAATTGAACCCGAAGTCACCGCCAAAGTGCTGAAGCGCAAAATCCGCATTTATGAAGTGCCGATTTCCTATAATGGGCGCGAATGGAATGAAGGCAAGAAGATCAAATGGTATGATTTTTTCATCGCGCTATGGACATTGTTCCGGTATCGCTTCACCAATTGACGCTGTGCGCTGAGATTTTGCGATGAGCCGTCACCATGCGGCCCTCTGGTTGAATGTGCTGCTGTTGTTGATTGGGGCTGGGTTACGTTTTCAATATTTGGCGGATGCCGAACCGGTGCATCCTGACGAGGCCCTCTTTGCGACATTGGGACGGCGCATGGTGCAGCAGCAGGATTGGTTGTTAAACGGCGCTACCACTGACAAACCCCCTTTAAGTTATCTCTTGGTGGGGGTGAGCCTCGCTGGGGTGGGGCAGAACGAATTTGCGGCCCGTCTGCCCTCGGTTTTTGCCAGTCTCGTTGGAGCCGCCGCCTTTTTCGCGCTGATCCGCCAATTATCCAGGCGTATTCCTACCGCCCATCTCGGCCTGTTGTTGTACATCCTATCCCCACTTGAAATCGCGTTTGCCCCGACCATCTTCCAAGATACCTTGATGCTCACCTGTGTACTACTGTCGGCAGTGTGGGCTACTCATCAAAAATGGGGTCGGACGGGGGTGCTGTTGGGTTTGGCATGGGTCATGAAACCAACAGCGTTGTGGGTGCTGCCATTAGTTATATGCGTTGGTATTTTTTCCTCCCCTGTGTGGACATTGGAAAATGCCCCTCCCATTCCGCTGAGTCGTATTCTTGTCAAGGCCAAGCAATTTGTTTTAGGTGCATTACTGATCCTCGCACCTGTTCTGGTGTGGGATATGGCCCGCCCGCAGCAAAGTTTTGTGACGCTCGGCGGTTATAACAACAATCCGGGGCGCTTGGCACGGGCCGACGAAATTGGATCACGCGCTGAGGCATGGCTGCGATTATTGGGGGATGCGCTTGGTGGCCGAGTTATCGGAGCGTTAATTTTTCTCATTGTTATCGGGTGGTTGATTTATACCGCCCAAAACTACCATCCCGCCCGTTGGGTTAGCTGGATCATCGCTTTGTTTTTGGTGTGGTATCTGAGTCTCTATTGGTTGGTGGCGTTTAGTGTACGCATCCGCTATCTGTTGCCGATTATCCCCTTTATTTTGCTACTGGTGACATTGGCGATTGGGGAATGGGCTTCCCGCTGGCGATGGGGAGTGTCGTTCAATGCCATCGGTATTATTTTGGTGATGGCTCATCCAGCTTTAACGGCGCGACCTCTCAGCCGTGAACCCCAAGATTTTGAGTTGCATGGAATTGATGAACTTGCCGATACACTCAATCGGGATTTTGCAGGCCGAATTGTCTATGACTATTGGTTAGGCTGGGAATTGGGCTGGTATTTGGGCGAAGAGACCAACGTGTGGCTGGTCTATTTCTCGACCCCCGAAGAATTGGCGGCGCACTTGCAAACGGAGACCGGAGTGCGGTATCTGGTCGCCCCAAATGAGGAATTGGTACAGATGTGGGTGTATTTGTTGAATTTAAAAAATGTGCAGACCAGTCCTATCCGTTATATCCATAGTTTTGTGATTTATGAGGTTATGCCGCCCTCAAATCTCCGCCAGAATAAGTCGCGCCAGCATGAAATAAATCAATAAGCCAGTCGCATCGACGAGGGTACTCATGACTGGTCCAGAAATGACAGTAGGATCAATTTTCACCCGTGCCGCCGTGATAGGCAGTATCACCCCCATGAGATTGGCCCAGATGACGACTACGAATAGAGCCAGAGCAAGGGTGATTGCCAGATGGGGTGTGTTACCCCATGCCGCTGATAAACCAAAACTCGCTACTGCCATTAACAAACCTAACCATGCCCCAGTAAAAAATTCTCGCCCAACAACCCGCCATGTATCCTCAAAACGTACCTCGTTCATCGCCACCGCCCGAATCATGGTAGCTGTCATTTGTGAACCAGCGTTCCCGCCTGTTCCAATCAGCAATGGCACGAAGAATGAAAGGGTGACGACGCTCTCTAAATCGGCCTGAAAGATTCCCATGATTGATGTGGTGAATTGGGCGGTCAAAAAAAGTAACAGCAGCCAGCCGACCCGCTTGCGTACCATTGTCCAAACCGGGGTACTGAAATATGACCCTTCGAGTGGCTGTGAACCTCCAAACCGCTGGGCATCTTCTGTAAACTCATCATTGATAACGTCAATCACATCGTCATGAGTTACAATGCCCATCAGCTTGCCATTTGGGTCTACCACTGGCACGGCAAAAAAGTCATATTGTGACACCACTCGTGCCACTTCTTCCTGATCGGTATCTACCGAAACCGTAATGACCGAAGTTTGCATCATCTGGGCCAATTGTTCTTGGGGTTGAGCGGTCAATAATTTCCAGATGGGGATAATGCCAACCAATTTGCCTTCGGTGTCTACCACATAAAGGTAGGCTAGGGTTTCTACCGATAAATCAATACTGCGCAGATACTCTAGCGTTTGTGCAATCGTCCAATCCTTGACTAATCGGACGATATTGGTTGCCATCAAACGTCCGGCAGTGTCTTCCTCATAGGCCAGTAGTTTTTCGACCTCATTGGCCTCATCGGGGGTCATCAAGGCGATAATGGCTTCGGCTTGCTCTTCGTCAATTTCCGACAAGATTTCTGCTGCGTCATCCGAGGGCATGACTTCCAATATATCGGCTAATTTGTCATCGGGCAGGGCTTCGACTAATTCTTGCAGGGTATCAGTGCGTGCCTCATCCAATACTTCGGCGGCGACATTCAGATGTAGACTCTCGAATACCTTGAGGCGGTGGTCGTCATCTAACATTTCCAGCAAGTCGGCAATATCTGCTGGATGTTCTTGTTTGAGAAATTGATCTACCTCGCTGAATTTTTCGGCATCCAATAATTCAACAAGGTGTTCAAAAGTCTCGGTGAGATCGTAATTTGCTTTAGATGACATACCCTATCCGCCTAATGGTCAAGTGGTCGAATAAATAGGAAGGGCGGTGTGTTGAGCCGCCCTCCCGAAAGCATCAGTTTGTAAGGTGTGCCACAGATTTGAGCCTACTTTTTGTAATTGGGCAGCAGGCGATAAAACTCGATGGCGGTTTGCATACCCAAGCGGAACTGCTCCAACGAGAATTTCTCATTGGGCGCGTGCAGGCGGTCATCGGGCAGGCCAAAACCCATCAAAATCACCGGAATCCCCAACGCTTCACGCAGCATCATTACGGCGGGAATCGAGCCGCCCTCCAGCGTAAAAATGGCCGCCTTGCCAAAGGAGTGCTGATAGGCCTCAACCGCGACCTGCATGGCGGGGTCATTCGGGTCAACCACAATCCCCGGCTCACCGCGTTTAAAGGATACTTCGCTGCGAACGGTGGGCGGGGTATGCGCCGCGACATGGCGTTCAATGGCTGCAAAGACTTTTTGTGGATTTTGATTCGGCACGAGCCGGCAGGTAATTTTGGCGGTGGCTTTGGCAGGGATAATCGTTTTGCTGCCGTCGCCCGTATAACCCCCAAATAGCCCGTTTACCTCGATAGTCGGGCGTGCTCCTGTACGCTCCTTTAATGTAAAATCGGGGTCGCCCCAGATGGCAGGTGCATTCGTTTCGGCTTGCCACATCGCTTCGGTAAAAGGCACATGCGCGATGCTTTCGCGTTCTTCGGGGGTGAGCACGCGCACATCATCCAAGAAACCGGGGACGGCAATGCGACCCTGTGCATCATGCAGCGAGGCTACAATCCGGCTGATGGCATGGGTGGGATTATCCACCGTTCCGCCATAGGCCCCCGAATGCAGGTCATGATCTGGCCCAGTCACATAAATTTCCAGTTCGACTAAGCCGCGAAGCCCATACACAATCGTCGGGGTTCCCGGTGCGATCATGCCGGAGTCGGACACCAACCCTACATCGGCCTTGAGCAGTTCCACATGCGATTGAATAAAGGGCCGCAGATGAATCGAACCAACTTCTTCTTCACCTTCCAACATAATTTTGAGGTTGACCGGGAAGGTGCCCGTCGTTTTCATGACTGATTCAAAGGCTTTGAGGTGGATAAACACCTGCCCCTTGTCATCCGCCGTGCCGCGCCCATAAATCTTGTCATCCATGATGACAGGCTGGAAAGGTTCGGTATGCCAGCCATCTTTTAACTCGGCAGGCTGCACATCATAATGCCCATATAAAATGGCTGTTGGGGCGTTGCTGCCTGCGCCAAGCCATTCCGCATAGACCACCGGATGGCCTTCTGTTTCTAAGACTTCAGCGCGGGTCATGCCGAGGCTCAAACAATGCGCGGCGGCCCATTCAGCGGCTTTGCGTATATCCGCTTTGTGTTGCGGTTGGGCGCTGATACTCGGAATTCGCAAAAATTCGGTCAGTTCGCGCAGAAACTTATCCTGATTTTCGAGTGCATATTCAAATGGCGTCGTCATAAAATCTACTTTCTGTTGTTAGGTCATCGCAGAAATTCACTCATTCTGCTCCTAAATACGATTAAACGTTGAACCCTTCTAATGATTTTTGCCACATTTCCTGTCGTTCGCCGGACACATAGGGGAAATAATAAGCAATGCGATCCAGTAACCCCGTATAGCGTTCTTTGACCTTATGCGGCAGTTCGTCATGGGTTGCCAGTATCGCAAATTTTTCCAACATGGCATCACTGATTTTTTCGTGCATTTCCATCCAACGGCCCGTGCGGGACATGGTGTTGAGTTCTTCGTGTAAATCGCCCCAGCCGTGATGATCCATGACGGTGCGATAGGTCGGTGTACTGGCATAAAAGGCGATCTGGCTCTTGACCATCGCTTTTTGGTTTTCAATTTCTTCGGCGTCTTTGCCCGTCACCACAAAAATGGCACAGGTGAGGGCGACATCGTTCCGACTGCGGCCTGTTTTCTTTGCGCCGATTTCGACATTCGGAATGACCATATCGCGCAGATAGTCGGCAGTATGGAAGGGATGCACATGGAAGCCCTGACAGAGTTCTCCCGCCAATTGGCACAGATAGGTATTGACCCCTGCGATATAAATCGGGATGTCGGGGTGTTCAATCGCTCGCGGTTGGAAAAACGGGGTCATCAAAGTGTGCTGATAGAATTCGCCCCGATAATTCAGAGGGGTGTTGTGCTGCCAGCAGTCCCAAATGGCTCGCATCGCCAGAATATAATCACGCAGACGGGGGCCGGGGCTGTCCCAGATGGTACTAAAACGTTTGGTGATGTGCGGTTTGACCTGTGTCCCCAAGCCCAAAATAAAACGGCCATTGCTTTGTGCCGCTACATCCCATGCGGTGTGCGCCATAATCATGGGACTGCGCGGAAAGGCGACGGCAATGGCAGTGCCGAGTTCAATTTTTTGAGTGGTATAAGCCGCTAGGGACAGGGGAAAAAAGGGATTATACATGGTTTCGGATGTCCAAATCCCGTCAAAGCCCATTCCCTCTAGCTCTTTGGCGGTTTCGGGCACGGTATTCAGATCATCCGGCATGATGGTGACATCAAATTTCATAAAAGTTTTTCTCGCAATCTGTATTTTTTAACAAGCCCGCTTGATTATAACAACAGACCGCTATAATCATCAGCGATTTATCTCGATGGATTGGAGAAGCACCCTGTGATTGATTTTTCGCAAGTTCGCGGCGTCATTTTGGATATGGATGGGGTCATCTGGCGCGGTAGTGAAACTTTACCCGGTGTGCCAGATTTTTTTAGATGGTTGGATGTGTATGGTATCCCCTATGTGTTTGCCACCAACAACAGCACCCGCACCCCTGAGATGTATGCCGAACGTATCAGTGGCTTGGGGGTCAAGGTTGAAATCCGCCAGATCATCACCTCGCCATTGGTGACGGCCCGTTTTTTGCGTGACCAGTATCCCAACGCCTCCAGAGCCTATGTCGTCGGTCAAGACGGGATTTATGCCGCGCTGCAAGGGGTGGGGTTAGAGATTGTGGGGGACGATGAGCAGGCCGATTTTGTGGTGGTGGGTCTAGATCGCACCCTGACCTATGCCAAATTACAGGCGGCGTGTTATCAAATTCAACGGGGGGCGTTGTTTATCGGCACGAATGGCGATGTCACCCTACCCGAACCCGACGGCTATATCCCCGGGGCAGGCAGCATCTTGGCCCTTTTGCAGACGGCAACCAAGCAACCACCTTTGATTATGGGCAAACCCGAAAAACCAATGTTTGAATATGCCCTCGGTGTGTTGGGGACTGCCCCCGCCGCGACGTTGATGATTGGGGATCGGGTCGAGACTGATATATGGGGAGCAAAACGCGCCGGGTTGTCCAGCGCGTTAGTGTTAAGCGGGGTCACTGATGCCGGGGATTTTGGTGAGTATCAGCCCGACGGTATCTATCAAGATTTGGTTGATCTACAAAATCACTGGCTGCCTTAATCTTCTTTGACCGTTTCGCCTACGACAACTTCAATATCGTCGTCATCTTGATCGGTTTTGTCAGTTTTGGCGGCTTTGCGCTTTTTAGGTTCTTTCACCTCATCTTCGGCTTTTTCCTCTGTCGCCATCACTGGTTCGGTTGGAGATTCGTCAACCACCTGAGTCTCCGCTACCGCCTGAATTTCTGGTTTTTCGTCCTTTACGTCAGGTGGCGTACCGGGTTCGGGCAGTGAGGCAGGTTCAAAACTCTGAATAGAGGCATCGTGCCGCACCATTGTGATCTTGCCGTCAATAAAAGCGCCTTCCTCAGTCGTGATGGCGGTGGCGTGGATGTCACCCCATACGCGGCTGGTTTTCAGCAGTTGGACTTTGTTGCCCGACACATTACCGCGCACCGCTCCGGCGATGACCACGTTACGGGCATTGATGTCGGCAGTGACTTTGCCCGTTTCGCCAACCAAGACATTGCCTTCAATTTCCAGTGTCCCCTCAAACGTGCCATCGAGCCGCACATTGGCCTGACTGCGGAGTTCACCACGCAGGGTTGAATTGGCCCCCAGTACCGTCTCAAAACCGACGGGTTGGCGGGGTGTGCCAGCCGATGGAGTGCTTGGCGTGGATGAAGCCGCAGGTGTTGTGGTCTGCGGAGATGGTTCTTGTGGGGTGTTTCGGCGTCCACCAGTAAAAAAGGACATGCTTGCGCCTCCTTGCCTTTACATTACTTCGAATGATACCCAGCCCAAGCCATTTCTGCTAATTATATTACGTCAAAATTTCAAGTTCGGATTGCAGCGACGGCCTGCCCTCCGCTATACTACACCTGTTCTAATACAACAGGAAAGCGCCATGACCCAAGATGATCGCCCAATAGACGGCAAACGGCAGTCTGATGATTCAGTCAAACTAGATTATGCCCTGCGCCCCCGCAGCCTGAATGAATATATCGGTCAGGAGCGTGTGATTGAAAACTTGAAAGTTTTGATTGAGGCCGCCAAATCCCGTAAGGAGGCGCTCGATCATGTACTGTTTTATGGCCCGCCGGGTCTGGGAAAAACGACCCTCGCTAATGTACTGGCGAATGAAATGGGGGCAAATCTCAAAACCACTGCTGGCCCTGCGATTGAACGCACGGGCGACCTCGCGGCGATTTTGACCCATCAGCGTGCCTCGGATGTCCTGTTTATTGACGAAATCCACCGCTTGGGCCGTCCGGTTGAGGAAGTCCTCTATTCCGCGATGGAAGATTTTGTCTTGGATATTGTTATTGGCAAAGGGCCTGCCGCCAAAAATGTCCGCCTAAAGCTGCCGCGTTTTACCGTCGTTGGGGCCACGACCCGCCTTGCCTTGTTGACTGCCCCCCTGCGTGATCGTTTTGGGGCCGTGTTCCGCATGGATTTTTACAGCATGGCCGCGATGGAAATGATTATTGAACGGGCCGCCGATAAGCTGAAAATTGAAGCCCAGCCCGAAGGCGTTACCGAAATCGCCCAGCGTTCACGAGGGACGCCGCGTGTGGCCCTCCGATTATTACGCCGCGTGCGCGATTATGCCCAAGTGCGTGGGGCAGGTATCATCTCGCAAGAAATCGCTGACGAATGTTTAAGCGGCTTGTTGGAGATTGACCCGCTGGGCTTGGACGACATTGACCGCCGTGTGTTGCTGACGATTATCAAAAATTTCAATGGTGGCCCGGTGGGTTTGGAGACCATTGCCGCATCTATCAGTGAAGAAGGTGATACCATTGAAGATGTGATCGAGCCGTTTTTGCTCCAACTTGGCTTTTTGGAGCGCACCCAACGCGGACGAGTGGCTACCCGCCGCGCCTATGAGCATCTTGGCATTGTGGACAATCGGCCCACTGTGCAGCAACCGCCATTGTTTTAAGCGAAAGGGTCATGAAAATGGAACTCGCGTCGGTTGGAAAATTATTGATCGTCTTAGGTGTGGGGGCGGTACTGGTCGGTGGCCTCTTTTTGCTATTCAGCCGCATCCCCGGCCTCCGCAATTTAGGCCATCTCCCCGGCGATGTGCGGGTGCAGGGCCAAAATTTCGCCTGCTTTTTCCCTCTGGTCAGTATGATTTTGCTCAGTATCATCCTGACGATTGTTTTGAATGTGATTGTGCGCCTATTCAACCGTTAGAGGGTTATGAAACTCACCGATTTTGACTATCCCCTGCCGCCGGAACGCATTGCCCAGCATCCTGCCGAACCGCGTGATTCATCGCGTCTGCTAGTGCTGCATCGGGACACGGGCCAGCGTGACCACCGCCTTTTCCGCGAATTACCAGAATATCTGCGCCCGAATGATGTGCTGGTGCTAAATCAGACCCGTGTCATTCCGGCCCGCCTACACGCTGTCAAAACCCAAACAGGTGGGGCAGTCGAAATTTTGCTGCTGCGCCAACTCGAAAATGAGGGACGGCGCTGGGAAGCATTGGTGGGTGGCAAGCGAGTGCTAACCGACACCATTCTAAAATTGACCCACGATGGCAAGGAATTAATCGCAACGGTGGTGGGCGAGGAAGATGGCGCGAAACGCATTATCGAGTTTTCCGAACCCGTCCACCCGTTTTTGAATAAATTGGGCGAGATGCCGCTGCCGCCCTACATCACTGCGCCGCTGGACGACCCCGAACGCTATCAAACCGTCTATGCTCGCCGCGAAGGGTCGGCGGCGGCCCCGACGGCTGGCCTGCATTTTACAGGGGACTTGCTATTTAAAATTCAGGAGATGGGTGTCAAACTGGCCTACTGCACCCTGCATATCGGCCTTGATACGTTTGCCCCGGTCAAGGAGGAAAATATCGCCGACCACAAAATCCACCGCGAATATGCCGAACTCAACGCTGACAATGCGCGGATTATCAATGAGGCCAAATTAGCCGGAGGGCGGATTATCCCGGTGGGCACGACCAGCGCCCGTACCCTCGAAACCGCCGCGATTCGTTCCGTCGCGTTTGGCTCAGAGATGAACGACCCCGACAGTATCCAAAATACGCTACATAACCTCGCCGAAAATGTCTGCCCGTGGCGTCCAGTGATTGCCATTCAAGAAGAGACCAACTTGTTCATCACCCCCGGTTATCGTTTCCGGGCAGTGGATGCGATGGTGACGAATTTTCATCTGCCCAAATCTACCCTGCTGATGATGATTAGCGCGTTGGTGGGGCGGGAAAAATTGCTGGCGACCTATCAAGAGGCAATTGCGATGGAGTATCGTTTCTTCAGCTTCGGGGACGCGATGTTGATTGTATAGAAACAACAGTTTGTGGCGTAATACGGTACTGACAAATCATTTCAAAAGAGAACGTTCGAGCTTATAGAGCCTGATCGGTTAGGTCGCTTTCAATTAGATCAATCCACGCTTTCCATCCTGCCCTAATAAACTTACGAAAATACCAAGTGAAATAGAATATCCCAAATAGGCAAATCAAAAAGACGTTTGTTCTGCCTGAAGATATGGATACAAATAATGTAAATAAAGATGCTATGGAAAAAACTATGAACATTTGGACAATAGAAAAGGGAAGGAACTTAACAATGCCTATCCGTGAGTTTCCATTATCGGAAAATATATTGATGTAGATGCCCCACATGCCTCCTTTAATCTCAAGTTGAAGCCTATTAGGATTATCGTCCACAAGTTCAATTTTGGGCTCTATCTTAGGTACCCAAGGATGGCTTGGCAACCGATTATTTAAGGTGAAATAAATGCGCTCTAAACATTCGGTATTGGTTAAGGAGGTCGTGAGTGTTTTCATCAATTCTATAGCTGTGTGCTAAATCTGAACCTATTCGCCATACACTTCTTTGCGATGTCCTACATTTTCGACGGTGATAATTCGTTCTTCGTGGTTGAGGCTATACAATACGCGATAGTCGCCAACACGCAGTTTATATAGGCCGCTGAGGTTGCCTTTTAGCGCCAGATGTTTTACCTCATCGGCGTTGGAAGCGAGATATTCCAATTTCTCAAGAATAGGAATGGCAACGCTTTTGTCTAATTTCTTGATAATCCTGACAGCTTTTTCAGAATATTCGAGTGCATATGCTTCAGGCATCTAATCCTAACTCGCTCATGAGTTGTTGATGACTGACCGTGCGCCGATTTTCACGTTGGGCCTTAAGCAATTCTTCCACAACTTCAGGGCGCAACTCTAACCCTACATCCGGATCGCCCCCGCTAATTTCGACCAGCAGTTCCAGCATAATTTCACGCAACATATCGCGTAATTCGTTCACCGTTAAATCCCGCACATATTGGGTTTCCATCACATACCTCTCCATCATTGACCACTTTTTTAGTGTAGCATGTTTTAATTGACCAACAAAACGAAATAGCGAAAAACCGCCGTTTGCTATACGTCAGCCACGCAAAAGTTGGTCGGTGTGATGGCATTTCTGTATAATTTGCCGCGTTTTTGGGAACAAATACCACAGTTAGGGGGTGGCATGAGCGCAAGACCGTTAGTGGAATGCGTGCCAAATTTTAGTGAGGGGCGACGACCAGAGGTAGTGGATGCTATCCTTCAGGCGATGAAACGCGCCGGGGCCGTCCATATTTTGGATGTCAGCAGCGACGCCGACCACAACCGCACCGTTGTCACAATGGTGGGCCTGCCAGATGAAATTGAGCGGGTCATGTTTGTGGGTATCCGCGCCGCGTCGGAATTGATTGATTTGGATTTCCATTCAGGCGAACATCCGCGTTTTGGGGCAACCGATGTTGTGCCGTTTATCCCGATTCGGGACGTCTCGATGGATGAATGTGTGCAGATGGCGAAACGTTTGGGCAAGCGGGTGGGTGAGGAACTCAATATCCCCGTCTACCTTTATGAAAGCGCCGCGACCCGACCTGATCGGGAAAATCTGGCGCATATTCGCAAAGTGAAGTTTCAATATGAGCAGCTAAAAACCGTGATAGGCTCTGACCCGCGTTACGTGCCAGATTTTGGGCCAGCCGCTATCGGTTCAGCCGGGGCGACGATTATTGGCGCACGTCCGCCGTTGATCGCCTTTAATGTCTATCTGACTACCGGGGATGTTGAAATCGCCAAAAAAATCTCACTCGTCATTCGGGAATCCGGCGGTGGGTTGGCGTTTGTCAAAGCTAATGGCTTTTTGGTGGATGGCAAAGCACAGGTCAGCATGAACCTGACCAATTATGAAAAGACCCCCATCTTCCGCGTGGTCGAAATGATTCGCCGCGAGGCCCAACGCTACGGAGTCGGGATTCTGTCGAGTGAATTGGTCGGTCTTGCCCCCGAAGCGGCCTTAGTCGAAAGTGCCCGCTGGTATCTGCAATTGGATGGTTTTAAACCTGACCAGTTGTTGGAAACCAAGATTTCAATGGCGGAACAAGTGCCTGCCCCATTCGCGTATGAAGAACCACCCGTGCCAGAAGATTCAACAGCGAATTTCGCGGTGGTCACGATTCCCCAAAGCCGTCGCCCTTCAGATTTTGTCGAGGCAGTCGCGGCGGCCAATGCAACACCCGGTGGTGGGGCGGTGGCGGCATTAGCGGCATCACTGGCGGCGGCCCTCTCCGAAATGGTAGCGGGGTTGACCATCGGCAAGAAAAAATATGCCGAAGTCGAAACCGAGATGCAGGCGATTGTCAAAGCGGGGCAGGAATTACGCGAACGCCTATTGGATGATGTGGTCAATGATGTCAGTGCCTTCGATGCGTTAATGTCGGCCTTCCGTGTGCCGAAAGATGACCCCCAACGAGCGGCTTTGATTCAGGAGCGTACACGTGGGGCGATTGATGTGCCACTGCGGGTCTGTCGCATGGCCTTTGAAACCCTGCAATTGGTCGAGCGGGTGGCTGCATTGGGCAATACCAACGCGGCGACGGATGCGGCAGTGGGGGCACATATGGCAATGGCGGCACTCGAAGGTGCGGCATTGAATGTGCGGGTGAACCTGCTAGGATTGGAAGACGTGGAATTGGCAACCCATTTACGGGGTGAAGTCAGTCAGCTTTTGGAGCAGGCCCGCGCTATCCACGCCCAAACCATTCAGGCGGCTGTGACCCGTGTTGGATTGATTTAAACAAGGATTTTGTGTGGGGATGTTCAAAAGTCGGACGTTTCATCGCGGGTTAAGTTTGACATTGTTAATGCTGGCGATGGTCTATATAGGATATGCGTTAAGCGGGTGCAGTTCTTCGGATAATGGAACGGAAGCACCTCCGGTAGAAGCAACTCAGAATTCATTGGCGACGGCCATTGCATTGCAGGCGGTAGCCACTGCCCAACCGACTGCCACATGGTATATCGTCGGCGGTGATAGACCAAGCGCCACTCCTTCCGCATCCCCTAGCCCGACGACCCAACCGACTTTTGAGTCTTCCCCCACACCCTCGGCAACGGCGACCCTGCCCGCCACCTTTGATCCCACTGAAGCTGCTTCTAGCTCAGGAATTGCTACCGCGATTGCAATGGCCCAAACCATCACGGGCGATCATTTTTGGCTGTCACGGCCCTTCTTTACCGAAAGCGGCGTGATTGATTATGCCGAACGCATCTATGATTACGGCTCAACCAATGTGGGGCAGTTACGGCCTCACTATGGGATAGATTTTGTGAATCCTTTTGGGACTCGGGTTTTGGCGGCGAATGATGGGGTGGTGTTTTTCGCCGGGGATGATTTTGACCAAAAACGCTTCGGCCCGACCTCCAATTTTTATGGCAACACCGTCGTGATCCAACACACCCACCTTAACGAAAAAGGCCAGCCATTCATCTACTACACCCTGTATGGGCATCTTTCGGCTGTCCATGTCGTGACGGGGCAGTCCATTCGGCGTTTTGACCCCATCGGGCAGGTGGGGCAGTCGGGGGTGGCGATTGGGCCACATCTGCATTTGGAAGTGCGCATTGGCGACCCCTACAGCTACGGTTCAACCTATAACCCGCAGTTATGGATTGAACCTTTCCCCAGCTATGGCGTGTTGGCGGGACGGGTGACGGCGGAAGATGGCACGTCGCTTGCTGAAGTCGAAATCAGGGCCGAATCGCTTACCAGTGGGGTGATTTATCGCGCCTATACCTATGCCGACACCGATCCGGCCCTCAATGGGGATCCCTATTTGCGCGAAAACTGGGTAATGGGGGATTTGGAAGCGGGTATGTATGACGTTACAGTGGCCTATCTGGGTCGCATCGTCTATCAAGCCCAAGTTGCCGTCATCGCTGGTACAACCGGATTTTTACCCATCATCGTAGATTGACCAGTGGTTGATTTCTCTGGAACGATTTGTTAACGTCCGTTGTAATTACTATAAATAACGTGGGCAAATTTGTTCGGGGAGAGAATACCATGTCTGCTAAACGATGGTGGTTAGTTGCTTGTGTCCTTTTTGTTATTGGTTTTACGCAACCTACGCCATTCAGTTATGCCCAAACGCCGGAGTCCAAAACCTTTACCTCATGTGATGGACGCTTGAGTTTTGACTACCCCGCCGCGTGGTTGGTTCAAGAATCCCAAGCCATATTTCCTAACCTTGCCTCCGAAGACGGCTCGAACGAGAGTCTACCCTCTGTTCGCTGGTATTATCCTGCTGAAGATTTTTTGGGCGAGAATTGGACAACGCCGGGGTATTTCGATTTTAGCGTTGCACTGCAAATTCCTTGGGGTTTGGGAGATGACCGTCCCACGCCTCTTGAGCAGCTTTCAGGTGATATTACGGTCATTGGTGCTGACCGGACATATGGCGCACCGATTGAAATGACCGTCCAAGATTGGTTAGCTGCCCGTCGGGATTATGTCGGCACGAATGATGGCCTAGCCATTGTTGGATTTCAAATGATTATTGCCATCTCCGATAAATATGATCTACGTATCCATGCCGAAGCCGACGCTAACGAAATGATGGCTTTGGAGGACAACCTCCAATTATTTTTGGACAGTCTTGTTTATACTGACAATGGCCCCAACACGCCGCCGATGGGATGGTTTCTCTATTTTAAGGATACCTGTGCCTTTCGTTTCTTCTATCCGCAAAATTGGATCATCAGTGAAGCCGCCTCGAATAAAATCTTGCTGTCGAATTCCCAAGACGCCGCCGACAAAAAGATGCGCCGCCGCCCCTTTGATGCCGATGAATTGGAAATTACCATCGTTCCCCCGGCTGAAATCGCCAATTATTTTTATGGCACTTTAGAC
Organism: Chloroflexota bacterium; assembly: GCA_024434115.1. Taxonomy (GTDB): domain Bacteria; phylum Chloroflexota; class Anaerolineae; order Aggregatilineales; family J027; genus CFX10. The sequence goes on along the minus strand of QMIT01000008.1, from coordinate 289,113 downwards.
CCAACGCAAGCCACTTCTGAAGAAATTTTGTCGGCCTACGTCCAAATCGAGGAGCTACCCGCTGAATTTCCAACGCAGGTGACAATAGGCGAGTGGGAAGTCTTGCGGGCGGAGATGCCGAGTGGCTTTATTCTGCTGTTTGATTTTGGCGACGGGCAATATGCGATTTTTGCAGCACGCAGCGGTAGCGGTGGGTTGAGCGAATTTGAGACAGCCATTATGCAGGTCGTCGAGTCACTGCGTTATGAGCCGCCTCAAGAAGCACCAGAGGAGCCTACTCAAACGCCCTAAAGCGCCACTCCCCACCGACCATCGTTCCCACTGGTTGCACCGATAAAATTTCGGCGGAGGGGATGTTGAACAGGTCACGGTCAAGCATGACCATATCCGCGAGATAACCGGGGGCGAGCATCCCTAAGCGGTTTTCCATATAGGCGGCGTAGGCTGGCCCTTGTGTGAACCCAACGAGGGCTTCATGCAGGGGCAGACGTTCTTCGGGATACCACCCCTGCGGCCCCGGCGAGCCATCGGCGCGTTGACGGGTGACAGCGGCATGGATGCCACGCCAAGGATTTAAATCTTCAACGGGGGCGTCTGACCCAAATGCTAGGACTGCCCCGGCGTTTAACTGCTTGCGGATGGCATAACTGTAGGCGGCGCGTTTGCCCCAATACAAATCCGCCATTTCCAAATCCGATGTGGCGTGAATCGGCTGCATGGAGGCAATCAGATTGAGTTGCGCCAAGCGACCCACATCGCTCGGATGGACAATCTGCACATGCTCTATTCGATGGCGCAGTTGAGAACTTGGCGTACCACGACCCGCTTCTTCACCACGCACCGTTTCAAAAACATCCAAGACATCATGTACGGCTTTATCCCCGATTGCATGAATGGCGGTATGGACGCCATGCGTGCTGGCCCAACTGACAAGGCCGTACATTTCTTCCTTGTCGGTCACACAAATGCCATAATTGTCTGGGTCGTTTTCAAACGGTTCAATCATCAGGGCGGTGCGTGGCCCTAATGCGCCATCCGCAAAAATTTTCAAACCGCCGATTCGAATCCAATCGTCACCAAAGCCGCTGCGTATACCCAGTTCATGCGCGTGGTCAATCCATGCCACATTGACCTGTTTGACTGCCCGCATCGCCAATTGCCCGCGTTCGCGCAAAATTTGTAGGGCGATCATGCAGGAGGGGTCGTCATAGTCATGGAAACCCGTCAATCCCTGCCGCAGCGCATGGGATTGGGCATCCGCCATATAATCGGCGAGTTTTTCGGGGGTCGGGCTGGTGATGTGGTCAGTGACCAGATGTAGGGCGCTGTCTTCCAATAACATCCCGGCAGGCGACCCATCCGGCAGGCGCACAATCGTCCCGCCAAAGGGATCATTCGTTCCCGCGTGGATATTTGCCAATTTGAGAGCCATGCTGTTGACCCATGCCCCGTGTCCGCTGCGTTCCCCCAAATAGATAGGATGCTGCGTTGTCACGGTGTCCAATTCGCTGGCAAGGGGGTATTCCGTTTCGTGCCATGTATCCAAGCGCCAACCACGCCCGATAATCCATTCACCGGGTGGGGCAGTGCGTGCCCGTTCCGCAACCATCGCCAAACATTGGGCTTTGCTGGGTACATCCATCAAATTCAGATTGCGCCGCGCCTTGCTATACCCCTCCCAATGCAAATGGGCATCGGTCAAACCGGGGATAATCACGCGCCCCCCCGCATTATCTTGGCGAGTATTCGGGCCAGCCAAGCGCCGAATGCTGTCATCATCGCCCACCGCGACAATGCGTTCGCCGATAATCGCCAACGCTGTCACAACAGGTTGGGCCGGATTCAGGGTATGGATTTTGGCGTTGTAGACAATTCGATCAATCATGCAGATCCTTCTTATAGGGAAGAAATGGATTTCGCCACGCGCAAATGGCCGGGGAAATTCGGTAGATAATTAATCAGTGACTCGTATTTCCCATCGGCAAACTCATTTAAATAACGACGCAGTACACTCACCAGACCCGGAATGATTTTGACGCCCTTTGCTTTATCCTGCATCAAAATGAAGGCTTTGGCTTCCTGTGGGTTGACGGCCTGCTCCAAAAAGAGGGCCACCGCGCCGATGACAAACAATTCGGTAAATTGATCGCCCCACGTCACATATTTTTCTTTAAATTCATCGGTGACGGGCAGGGGTTTTTGGGCCGCTGCTGCGACACGATCCGCGTTTTGCCGCAGATAGGACAGCATCAACAGACGGGCATAGTCGCCAAGCGCGTGGGTATACAGATGACCTGCGTCTTCGTCAAAGGGCCACGGGGCGTTGTCGCCCCATGCGATACGCGGCGGGGTAATGCTCATTAGTTCGCCGCCGATCCGCACCCCTACCGAGCGAGTGCTGGGATAGGAAACATTGGCAACAAATACCAACTGTTCCACGACCTCCCCGACGAAAGGCTGCAAGAAGGTGTAAAAATTTACCTTCGAGATCAACTTCTCGGCTTCAGAACGGGCTTTTTGCCAAGCCTCGTCTTCCTCTTTCCACCACGCCTCTAGTTCAGCGACCTGATAGTAATTTTTAAGCTGCTCATTCCATTTGGGCGGAACCCAACGCGGTGCATAGGGGTCTTCCATTTCGGGCCATGTCAGCTTGAGCGCATAGGTATACAGTGCTTCGAGCGGTGCGCCTTTATCGAGCAGCACTTGGGTCGCTTCAATGGCGGGATGATGTTTATGCCGTTCAATCCGTTTAGTGGTGTTACGGGCATGAGCATGGGCACGATGGCGCTGCATTTGTTGTTCGCGTTCGGGCCATTTGGTGGCAGCGAGTACCGCCGACATCAGCCGAACACGATCATCCACTCGAATATGAACGGGGCGTTGGGTCATGATTGCCTGCCTGCGAAAAACTAAGAAAACAAATAATGAAAGATAATGCTGTTATTGTATAGCACCGTTAAGAGGGGAGCAAAATTCGGTTGATATTCTGGTAAAACTCGCAGTTAAGCCATGCTCTCGCCGCCATCCACAAAAATCGCTTGCCCGGTCATATAGGAAGCGGCGTCTGAACAGAGGAATAGGATGACATTGGCGACTTCTTCTGGTGTTCCTAAGCGTCCTTGGGGGATACGGCCCGCATTTTCGGGATTGGGATATTCATCTTCGCTGTCAATATTGGCAGGGCAGACGGCATTGATCCGTATTCCCGAGGCGGCAAAAAATCGGGCGGCTTCTTTGGTAAACCCGATCACTCCGGCTTTGCTGGCGGCATAGGCGGCACTATCGGCACGTGGTAGGGCGATTCCGGCGGTACTGGCGAGATTAACCATCACCCCGCCGCCTTCATCTGCCATGACTCGTCCGGCGAGTTGGGTAATAAAAAACGTGCCATTCAGGTTGATGTCCAATACCCGCCGCCAATCCCATTCGTCCAACTTTATGAGCGAGGCTTTTTTCTCAACCCCCGCCGCATTAACCACTATATCAATCCGTCCGTAGGCGTCGCGCATGGCCTCAATCAATGACCCCGCCGCCAGTTTATTAGCGACATCCGCGCACCAATCCGCCGCCGTGCCTCCCATCGCTCGAATTTCCTCGGCGACCTTTGCGGCATTGTCGGGGTTGATGTCATTGACGAACACCGATGCCCCAGATTGCGCCAATGCGATGGCGGTGGCCCGACCAATGCCCAAACCTGCGCCGGTCACCAACGCGGCGCGACTTGTCAAATCTACACTGAATTTTCCGAATGTCATGGTTGCTCTAGTTGTTTTAAGGCGGCTTCTAATGGAAGTGCATCGAGTGTAACGGGGAACGGCCCTTGCTCCAAATCCTCCCCCCGATTGGCAGCTGCAATGACCGTCAGCATCCGTCTGGCAATGCGTAATTGGTCGGCTTCGCTGTAGCGGTCAAAATTGACGGGTAGCTCTCGATAATCAACGCCATTGGGCAAATCTGTGCCATAAAACATTTCTTCATACTGTTTTTGATAGGGGATGCCAAAATCAAAAGCCAATTTGTCGTTCCCTGTCAGCGGGATGGTGACAATTGGAAGGGAGTCATCTACATCAAACTCATGGACGGACGCATGACCCTCGACAATACGCGGGCGGGGGTCTAAAACGACGATCCGAAATGGGTGGGCATCCTTTTCGACTAGGCTGTAGTCCGGCAAATAACCAAAGGTGGGGGGTAGCTCATGCAGATAATCAATCTCGATAAAAACCAACCCCGCTTCTACTAAATCGCCTCGTTTTTGAATATAACTTTCGTTGTCCTGACCAAATCGCTTGTTTGAGGGCGATAGCACTTCAATCCAAACAACGGGTTTATGCGTCTCGCTCTGAATATCCGTAATGACGATAGCCCGATAGGGTTTTTCGCTGATCGGGTTGTCATCAAGCATCATGGTCAAGGGAACAATCACCCCTGATGTACTTATGCCGTCTCCAAGTGGAGTGTCGCGTCCCCAGCGTGTATCGTAAATGGTAATATCCGATTTCGGGCGGCGCACATATTCATCGGCACGGCGGATTTGAATCGAATCTTCAATATCTACGGTATAGCCCGTCAACCGAAGTTTGCCGCGCAGTGCCTTTGTCAATTCGGCAATGTGCGGATTATGGAAGTTATTCCATCCCCCCACGCCCTGCCACAAACTATGCAAATGAGCATTGATGCCGGGATATTGATTTTTGATGCTGCGAATGGGGTCTGCCATGATACGCCCCTTTAAAAAAATAGCTTGCTGTTAGAATACAATTTCCATAATGTCTACTTCAAATATTTTTGCATATTTACGGGCATAATCGGTTACTAAACCTTGAGGTACTGCAATTGCGGAAATGCTTTGCAACCCATATTCTACACGGTAGCAGAGGACTTGACCTAATGCTCTTTGAAACTCCCCGCTTTTTAATAATGTCAATTTACATTCAACAATCAATGCCTGATTTTCTCGTTTTGCTAAAATGTCAATTTCTCTATCTGAAGGTAATAGATAATGCCTTTGTACAGTCCAACCCTGAGTTTTGAGAATATCGCCTACATACGGGCAGAATTCGGTTACTTCTGAATAATTTCCCCGTTGAAGGAACTTTCTCTTGAAGCCCTCTAATAATTCAATAATTTCTTGAGATATCTCGAAATCAGCGCAATCTGTAGAGTACATTTTCCCATCTCGACCCGTCGGTAATTTAAGACGTATAATTTTTGCCAGTATTTCCCCTTTTCCATGTTTAATAATTCTTCGTCGAAAATCTGACCAATATTGGCTTGGACGATCTTCGTCAAAATAGCATCGCACGATATCCACTAAGCTATAATAAGTAATGCCGTCTCGTACAGCTTGTCTAACCTTATTCTGCAAATTAATTTCTCTTTTTGTCATTTCAAGGTTTCCATCTATTTTATACTAGTATACATTTTTAACACTAGTAGATATATTCGTCAAGGTGAGGTTTTTGAATTATCATACTCGCGTCGCCAAGAATGTGATGGTAGGAACTATTTAAGGATGCTGCGAAATCGCTTTTTATTGCTTATGACCGAAAAGGAACGCAGGCTAGGAAGAAATATCACTTACTCTGAAATTGCTAAGGAGACGGGGCTTTCAGTGGGTGTAATTTCTCGCTGGGTAAAGAACGAAGTGGATCGTTTTGACGGCCCTGTTATTGAAAAGCTATGCCAATATTTTGAATGCGACCTCTCAGATTTGCTCTACATTGACCGCAGTCAAGAATAGCCGCGTTATAATCTCCAACCTTAACGATGTTCTAAGACACAGCGGGGTAGAATGGTTTACAATAGTGACCTGAACATTTCTGCCCAAAAGTAGAAGGCCGCGAATGACCCGAATCTTATTAGTCCGCCATGCCGTCAATGATTTTGTCAAAACAGGCCGCCTTGCCGGGTGGACGCCGGGGGTGCATCTCAATGAGGAAGGACTTGTCCAAGCCGCCGCCACCGGAAAACGGTTGGAGGATGTGCCCATTACCGCCATTTACAGTAGTCCCCTAGAGCGCACCGTCGAAACTGCTGAGGCCATTCTCAAATATCACCCATCGCTGAATCTGCAATTAGAGGAAAAAATCGGCGAACTGCGTTATGGTAAATGGGAGGGCGGGGAGCTTCGCAAACTCAACCAGAAACGGCGCTGGTATACCGTGCAGCATTACCCCTCGCGGATGCAGTTTCCACAGGGCGAAACCATCCGTGCGGCTCAATCACGGGCGGTTGAGGTGATGGAGAAACTGGTGGAGCGTCACGAAAATGGCACTGTCGTAGTCGTTTCGCACAGTGATATTATCAAGCTGATTCTGGCTTACTACTTGGGAATGCACTTGGATATGTATCAGCGGCTAAATATTTCGCCCGCCTCGATTTCGGTGTTACTCTTGGCAGAAAATCGCCCGACGGTGGATGTCATGAACGATACCAGCCATCTGCCCAAATCCGAAGAACGCCCCCAGCCCATACCCGCGCCCGAATCGGCGTCAAAGTATATTTAACACGCTTGCCAAAGGATGCCCTATGGCCTTTTCCGAAATTGAACTCAACCCAATTGACTTTATCACACTTGGCACGGTTGGCCCCAAAGGTCGCCGCCAATTTAACATTCAGGCCGGACAGGGGTCGCAGATTGTGACACTGACCCTCGAAAAAGAACAGGCCCGTCGCATTGCCGAAGCGATTGAAGAAATGCTGACCGACCTCTACAAACGCTTCCCGACCCTGATTCAGCGGCGCGTCACTCTCAAAGAGATGAATATGGAACTGCGTGATCCGGTTGAACCCCGTTTCCGCATTGCCCAAATCGGCCTCGGTTATGACCCGGTGCAAGACCTCATCATCATGGTCGCCCAAGAATTGATGGGGATTGAGGAAGATGAAGACCCGGAACTGCTTCAGCCAAGTGTAGTACGCCTATGGGGACGCCGCGACCAATTTGACGCCCTCTGTCAACATACCTTAGAGGTGGTCGAAGCAGGCCGCGCCGATCCCAAATCGAACGGGCATATCATTCATTACTGGACGTAACCGAACCAAGTTTCTTTTGAGCGAGTATTGTAATCTTGAGTAGCCGGGGAACATCATCATGAGCGACGACATTCCACCTACTTCTAATGACCAACCGCAACCACCCAATGATGTTCCACCATCCGATGACGATGATAGCCAAGTGGTGGAAATTGAACGGGTCATGAAGCTGCTTCAGCATGGCAAAATTAAGCGTGGCATGGGGCGCCTGCGCTGGTCTACCAACTATACAACGGTGGTACAGGTCAAAGACGACGAACTTGAAACATTGGCGATTTATAAGCCCCAAAGCGGTGAACGTTCGTTATGGGATTTCCCGGATGGCACATTATGTTATCGAGAAGTGGCCGCGTTTATCATTTCGGAAGCGCTGGATTGGCGGATTGTCCCACCGACGGTGCTGCGTCAAGATGGGCCAGAGGGTGTAGGGTCGCTGCAACTATTCATCCAGCACGACGCCGAAATTAACTATTTTTCGCTGGACGACAGCTTTATCCCCCAACTCTCAATGATGGCCCTGTTTGATTGTTTGGTCAACAATGCAGATCGCAAGGGTGGGCATGTCTTGGTAGATGCGCGGGGCAAAATTTGGGGCATAGATCATGGCATTTGTTTCCATCCCTATCCCAAACTCCGCACCGTAATTTGGGATTTTGCCGGACAGCCGATTCCCGATGAATTGTTGCAAGATGTCAGCCGTGTGGTGGAAACCTTGTGTAACACAGCCGATGAATTGACCATCACACTGCAAAAATTGCTGGAACCAGACGAAATTGAGGCAATCAATAAGCGGGGCAACCGCCTGTTGACCACCAAAAAATATCCACACCCCGGCCCCGGCCCAAGTTATCCTTGGCCCCCGGTGTGAGGCCAACCTATTTAGATTGTTGTTTTTGACTTTTAAGGAGCAATTCATGTCCATTGCGGAAGTTGCCGCTCGTATCCGTGAAAATATCCAGCAGGTAATTGTTGGCAAAACAGAAGTCATAAATCTCGCCATTGCCTGCCTACTCAGCGAAGGGCATATCTTATTAGAAGATGTGCCGGGGACAGGTAAAACCACGCTGGCAAAAGCGATGGCCCAATCCTTAGGGTGCAGTTTCCAGCGTATCCAATTTACCCCCGACCTGCTCCCCCAAGATGTCACTGGCCTGTATTATTTCAACCAAAAACAGCAAGAATTTGAATTCCGGCCCGGCCCGATTATGACCCAAATCGTATTGGCTGATGAAATCAACCGTGCCACGCCGCGCACCCAGAGCGCCCTGTTGGAAGCCATGCAGGAGCGCCAAGTCACGCTGGAAAACCAAACCCATATTTTGGAACGGCCCTTTATGGTCTTGGCGACCCAAAATCCAATTGAACTCGAAGGCACGTTCCCGTTGCCCGAAGCCCAACTAGACCGCTTCCTGATTCGTTTGTCGGTGGGGTATCCATCCGAAGAAGAGGAAAATCAAATCCTGACCCGCTACCGTTCCAATGACCCGATGGCAACTCTGGGCGAGGTCAGCAGCCCGGTGGAGATCATGGAAATCGTGGGGCAGGTGCGAGACATTCGCGTGGGGGAGGCGGTGCAAAATTATATCGTCAATACCATCCGCACCACCCGCGAGCAACCCGAACTCGATTTGGGGGGCAGCCCACGAGCCACGCTCGGCCTCTACCGCATCAGTCAAGCATGGGCCGCCATTGACGGGCGTAATTATGTATTGCCTGACGATGTGAAATTCCTTGCGCCCTATGTCTTAACCCATCGGGTCATGGTTAGCCCTCAGACTGTACTGCGCGGACGCACAGCCCACGAAATTGTGGCTGATATTGTGGATTCTGTCGCCGTTCCGGTAGATTGAGGGGGAGTGCCTTTATGCCATCCATTCAAGGCCGCATCATTTTTTGTGGTGAAAACCCGGAAATGAAATTGTATCGCCCCGGTACGGAACAACTCGTCGCACTGGCAAGTTATTGGCGCTGCACGTTTTCGCCACACGGCATCGGCAATGCGCTTGTGATTAATGTCGAATCAGATACTCCCAATATTCCCCTGCTGCAAAGCATCTATACTGATAATTTTGAACTGGGGCGCTGGCTGGCGGATACCTTTGTCCAGCATTTTGAAGATTTTCAGGGACGGGGTTGGCCGCAAATCCAATTGACGCAGGCCCGTTTTGTTCAAGAAATGGACAGCCGCCGTTATCATCGGGTGGCCGTTTACAGTGGCGATAACCATCTCATCTTGACGTGGGATGAGGCCCTTGCCCAACGCCTATTCCATGTGCCCCAGTTGACAACGGGATTAAATGGTGAGACCAAACACGATGTTTATACCGTCATCTGCCCCTGCAAAACGGGTTCGATGGTCGTCAACGGGCAGGCATTAGAGGGTCAGGTGCGGAGTGATTTGAGCGACCCCAATTGGCCGCGCTGCACCGCTTTTATGGCTTTTTCTGAGACATGGGTAGAAAAGTAGTTTTTTAGATGACGTTTTTACAACAGCCTACCAATGAGCGCGAAATCCAGATTCAGCGGGAAAAGCGCGAAGAGGAACTCAAAGAACTATCGGCGAAGGAACATGAACTCCACCCCGGTGATACGGTTGGGGCACTACTCAATCATCGCTGGGTGAGTCTGTCGGTATTGGCATTCCTCATTTCTATCGCCGCCAACAACCGTGCTCTGATGGCAATGACGGCGTTTATGCTGGTGACAATTACGATTGCGTGGCTTTGGAGTCGTAACACCCTTATCAATCTGGCCTATCGCCGCAAAGTGCATCATACCCATGCCTTCCCCGGCGAAACCACCGAGGTCGAAATCACCATCGAAAACAAAAAATGGCTGCCTGTCACATGGTTGCAAGTGCAGGATACATGGCCGACTGGTTTTCCACCAACCCGTTCGGAGGCTATGTCCGAAAGTGAAGGCGACCCCAACACAGGTTATCTCACAAATGCCTATGCCCTACGTTGGTATGAGCGGATTCGGCGGCGCTATGAATTAATGGCCCAAAAACGTGGGGTATATGAACTTGGCCCGGTCAATATGCTGTCGGGTGATCCGTTTGGCCTATTTGAGCGCCTGCGTACCTCTAAAGGACGTGAGGATTATCTAATCGTCTATCCCGAAGTTAGATCCCTCGATCAACTGGGTTTCCCGCTGCATGACCCTTTTGGAGATCGGCGGGTTCAGCGGCGGCTATTTGAAGACCCCCATCGTGTGATCGGTGTACGCGACTATCAACCCCAAGATACCTTCCGCCAAATCCACTGGAAAGCTACTGCCCGTACCGGACAATTGCAAACCAAGCTGTATGAACCAACACGCGGCGCAAGCATCGTTTTGGCGGTGAATATCGCCAGCTTTGAAACGCATTGGCGTGGTTTTTGGCCGGATATGACCGAATATACCTTGATGGTTGCGGCCTCGATTGCGAAATGGGCCGTTGAACAAAATTACGCTGTTGGGCTGATTTGTAATGGAGCATTGGCCCGTTCTGACCAATCCTTTCGCGTACAGCCGAGCCGCCGCACCGACCAATTATCCAAAATCCTAGAGGCGCTGGCTGGGGTCAATTATTTTGTCACGGCTGAGTTTGGACGATTTGTTTTGCAGGAAAGTCCACGCCTGCCGATTGGTGCAACAATGGTCATGATTACACCCTTCATCAGTGAGATGATTGCGACTTCCAGTTTACGCTTGCGGGACAGCGGACGCCGGGTGACGTGGGTTAATCTTGGCAAAAAGAAGCCTAAAGAACTGCATGGAATCCCCATGTATCACCTACCTATCGGCTTTGATGAACCAGATGAGATGGAAGAGAATCTAAATAATGCACTTGCGTTGGCAACCCCGTTGACGACTGACGAGAGCTATGAAACCCCCCGTCAGCGGTTCTTGCGTCAGCTTGCCGAACAAGAATCCCAAAAAACGCAGGAGGCCGAACATGTCAGCCCTTGAGGTTCGAGTAGACGCGGTAGGCCCAACTTTTAAATTCAAGCCCTCTCCGGTGATTTGGCGGCGCGAAGCCACTTATATTCTGATGGGTCTGTCGCACGTCATGTGGATTTCCGTCGTTTTGCTATGGATTCACGACTTTTTTAAGAAACAGTTTGGTTCAGTCCTGCCAACTCAGATGGGGTATACACTGATTTTTGTCGGCATCAATTTTATGCCTTCGCTACTGATGCGCCGCTATATGATGCGGATGCGAAAACCAGCTTATGCCCAATTTCGTATGTTGCTGCTGGGCACGTTCATTGGCTTATTGGTCACTGTGTCCCTTATGCCCATTCTTCGGGAAACAGGCGATAGTATAGATTTAAATTTTGTCAGAGCCTTTAATTTTTTTGGATCACGCATTCCCATTACGTTTTTTATTGCTCCCCTCGTCCTATTGTTTTGGCAGCGTGCTTTTTCACTAGGGCGTCTCTATATCAATATGACCGCCGTCAGTACCCAGATGCGAATTGGCATTCTGGCCTTTTTTGTTTTTGGTGCATTGAGTTCCCGCACAGTCAGTGACCAATTTGTGGTGGTGCTGCCTTTGTTTTTTACCACCTCACTGCTCTCAACTGCCTTATCCCGGTCAGCTAATCTCAAGGTCGAGGATGATACCCAGCGGGCACGTTTTGGCCTGACATGGTTTGGTTTTCTCACATTGGTGGTGGTGGTGATCGTCACCATCGGGTTTTTGTTTGCCATGCTGTTATCGGGTGTGGATCGAGAAAAGGCGTCGTGGGTGATTACCGGACTTTTGACGCTGATGCTGGTTATGGCGATGGCTCGTGTGGTCATCAATATGTCTATGTTTGTGGGTTGTGTGGCGTTGGCGCTGGCACTGACTATCCCCTTTGCCTATCTTGCCTCCCAAATCCTAATATCAGAGTCGGAGGAAGACAATATTGGCACAATTGAAGGTGGCCCGGTGGTAGATGAACCCGCGCAGGGCACTGGTGAAAATATCGTGGCTGACGTTTTTGATTTTATTGGGACGGGTATCGGAATCGGCTTTGTATTATTGTGTGTCGTGATTCCTCTGTTTTTCTGGCTGATGATGTTTTTCCTGCGAGATGCTGAATTATTCTCCGACGAGGACAGCGAACTCTTAGATCGGCGCGAGATTATGGCCGATATTCGCAAAGGGCTGGGCAACCGACTGCGGCGCATCGGGGAGGCCCTAAACCTCATGCGCCAATTTGGGGGAGGGCGCGATTTGTTGGCAGCCCTTTCCGTGCGCTGGACATATTCTCGTATGGCAGGCCTTGCCGAAAAACGGGGTTTTCCTCGTCGCAAGGCTGAAACGCCGAATGAATACCGCCGTTCATTAGGACGTGCTTTTCCCGGTGGTGAGACTGAAATCCGCTTGATTACCGACGCCTATGTTGCAGTGCGCTATGGTGAATTACCTGAAAGCAGTGAACAACTCAACGCTATCCGCGACGCATTTGAACGTTTGAAAGCCATTGAAATTCCCTAATAATTCACTTGCCCCCCATCTTTCGGGGCTTTCTTAGATAGAATATATGTGCTGGTGTCCAATTCGTGATATTATTGGAATTGTGGTAGAGTCATGTTTTGGTGCTGTTAGTTTTGCCCCAGATAGTCAACAAGTGAGGCGATAACGTTATGCCCTTTATTGAAGCCCCTACAACGTTTTACATGGGTCGTCAATATGACCCTAATGCTGGTCGCTTATCAGACGATGTGGTCTATTATGATTCGCGTGATCTCACTACCCACGCCGTCGTGGTTGGGATGACGGGCAGTGGCAAAACTGGCCTGTGCATTACCCTTTTGGAAGAAGCCGCACTCGATGGCCTCCCGGCGATTATCATTGATCCCAAAGGGGACATCACCAATTTATTGCTGACCTTTCCCGAACTGCGTCCTGAAGATTTTGGCCCTTGGGTCAATGTGGATGATGCGCGGCGGGCAGGTCTGGAACTCAGTGAATATTCCCGTGATATTTCGCAGCGCTGGCGTGAAGGATTAAGCAGTTGGGGTATTGGCCCACAGCGGATTGCCGCGCTCAAAAATGCTGCCGAATTTAGCATCTATACCCCCGGTTCAGATGCGGGTTTGCCGGTCAGCATTTTGGATGCGATGCACGCCCCACGTGAAGGCTGGGATAGTAACGAAGAATATCACCGTGAACGCATTCGTGGAATCACCACCGCATTGTTGGCGCTTACCGGGATGAAAACGCCCAATGCCGTCAACAGCCGCGAGCACGTCCTGATTTCCAACTTATTTGAATATGCGTGGCGCGGGGGCATTGACCTGAATCTGCAAGACATCATTGTGCAGGTGCAGCAACCACCCTTTAACAAACTCGGTGTGCTGGATATTGACAGCTTCTTCCCCGAAAAAGACCGCTTTAAGCTGGCGATGGAACTAAACAACATCATTGCCTCGCCCAGTTTCCAAAGTTGGTTGCGGGGTGAACCGCTTGACCTGCAATATTTGATGTATACGCCACAGGGCAAGCCGCGCATCAACATTTTCTATATCGCCCACCTCAGCGACGCCGAACGCACCTTTATCATGACGCTACTGCTCGAAAACATTCTGGCTACCATGCGTTCCATGAGTGGTACGACCAGCTTGCGGGCCATCTTGTACATTGACGAGGTTTATGGTCATCTGCCGCCCTATCCCAAGAACCCGCCGACCAAAGAACCCCTGCTGCGCTTGCTGAAACAGGGCCGCGCCTTTGGGATTGGTGTAGTATTAGCAACCCAAAACCCCGGCGACTTGGATTATAAGGGTCTCTCCAATGCCGGGACGTGGTTTATTGGGCGTTTGCAGACCGAAAACGACAAGAAAAAGGTGCTGGATGGCCTGGCGACGGTTTCCAGCGCGGAAAATCAACTCAATCTTGAAACACTGGATAAGCTGATCTCATCGGTTGATCCGCGTGTATTTGTCATGAACAATGTGCATGACCCCAGCGGCCCAATTTTGCTGCACACCCGTTGGGCTATGTCCTATCTGCGTGGGCCACTTACCCGTGACCAAATTCGCCGTCTGATGGATCCTCGGATGCGTCAATTAACCAATCAGGCCCAATATAGCCAATCGCCTTTTGCTGTTCAATCACAGTATGGACAGCCACAGTACACCGCGCCATATGGGACTCCTGCTTATGGACAGCAGCCCCAAGCGGCCCCACCTGCCTATGGTCAGCAATCACCTGCTGTTCCGAATTATGGGCAACAGCCGCCGCAACAACAAGGTTTTCCACCAGCCTATGGGCAGTCACCATCGGCCACCGGCCCACAGCCAACCTTGTCACAGCCATATACCCCTGCGCCGGGTGCTGCGGGTGGATTTACCCCGCAGCCGCCCAGTGTTCCGACCTATACGCCCCAGCAGCAATATTCACCTGCCCCTGCTGGCTCAACCCCGCCGCCGATGTCATTGCCAGAAACGCCAAACACGAGTCGTTTGGGGGTTGTTCCACCACCGCCGCCCCTGCCTGAAAACACCGGGGTCTATAACCCGGTACAATATCAGCCGCCGACTGCGCCCTTCCAAAATAACACGGCAGGTGTGGCCCCGACTGGTTTCACCCCGCCGCCCGCGCCCTACCAAACTGGCGCTTCGCCGTATGCGGGCCAGTCCTATAATCCGCCAACCGCCCCCTATCAGGAACCCATCAATCCCTTTGCACCGCCGACTGCGCCCTATCAAGCGGGTGGAGCACCTGTCGCACCACAGTCCTATACCCCACCCACCGCACCATTTACTGGGCAAGACGCCGATTTTAATACCGGGGTGGCCGTGCCATCATCTAGTCGGGGGAAATCTGGTAAGTCCGCGGCGAGCAAGTCCGCTGCCAGTGGCAATACCATGTCGGTGACGGGTTTTGAGCGTGATGCTGATTTGCCACCGGGTTACAGTTTTACGCCACCTGTGATTTCGTCCACCATCAATCAGTATTATTTACCCTCGATTGTCACCTTGCAGCAGGCCATTGCGCGTTGGGAACGACAAATGGGTCAGCGTGCCTCTCAATTTGGCGGCAATCAGGTCGTCTATACGCCCTTCTTGCTGGCACAGGTTCAGGTGCGTTATCTGGATCGCCGCTCCGGGGTCAATATGGTCGAAAACTATGCCTACTATATCCCCAATTTGGATCGTGCTGGCCTGATTCAATGGGATCAATATCGGGATCGTCCAGTGGTGCCGTCACAGCTATCCGCTGCGCCCTTCCAACAAGCGGCCTATGGTGAATTATCCCCCGGCATGACAGATCGGGCACGCCTGACCGCCTTGAAAAATGAAGTCGTGGATTACTTGACCCGTACTGCTGGTATGACGCTGCCCTACAATTCGACATTGGATATTTATGGTACACCGGGCACGGGTTTCCAAGATTTTCAGATGCGGGTGAATGCCGCTGCCCGTGAAGCGCGTGACGCCGAGATTGACAAAGTGACGGCGAAATATGAGGCCATTTTTGACCGCCTTGAAGAAAAAATCCGGCGGGAGGAACGTGAACTGCGTACCGATAAACAAGCGCTGCAAGACTTGGGTCAGGAAGAATTGTTCACATTGGGTGAGGCCGTAGTCAGCTTGATGCGGGGTCATACCGCCTATACCCTGTCTCGTGTCAGTCGCGCCCGTCGTTATAAGGGGCAGGCCAAAGGTGATGTGGCGGAAAGCGACGCTGTCATCCGTGAGGTCGAGGCCGAGATGGACGCTGCCCAACAGCGTTTTGAATATGAATTGCAGCAAATCAACGCCAAGTGGAAACAAATCGCGGGTACGGTTGAAGAAGTTCGCGTCACGCCTTACAAGAAGGACATTTATCCTGAATTGTTCGGCATTTGTTGGATGCCCGAATATCTGTTGGACATCAACGGAATGCAAGCCAAATTGAAGGCATGGGAAAACAGCACCAATCGTAACCGTGCTGTTGATGCGCCTCCGCAAAATATGGCTTCCAGTGGTGGATATGGACAGCAGGGTTACGGTGGGCCAAATACCCAACAATATTTGACCTCCCCCCAACAGACTTATCCCCAGCAAACCTATCCCCAACAGCAGGGTGGTAATTATCCACAGCAGGGATATGATCAGGGGTATGGTCAGCCGGGCCAAGACCAATATTACGACGATTCTGGTTATCAGCAGGGTGGGGGCAATTGGTGATTGCCCACCCCTCTTTTTGAATGATGTTTATGCCCAAAAAACGGATTGCCATTCTCAGTGGCTTGCTCATCGTGATGATGTTGATTTCGGCTTGTAGTGTCTTTGAAGGCGATCCTACTTTGACGCCGATTTTTGTAACCGCCACGCCCGAATTTATCATCGTCACGAACACCTATACTCCCGCACCGACGGCGATTCTTGCCCCAACCCTCCCCGAAGATTCCGTTGCCGCCAATTTCACTCCACAGCCACCAACACTTACGCCGACACGCCAAATCACCATGACGCCCACGTTCACACCAACACCTACCGATACTCCGGTTACGCCGGGGGCCGTCGGTTTTGTGCCAGTTGGGGCTGTGCCAGGGGTGGTTGCCGCTGGAACATGCCCAACGCCACCAATGGGGGGCTTCCAAAATATCTACACCAGCAATCCGACCCTAGCTTCTCAACTCGCGTGCCCAGTTGGACAGGCCGTTCCTGTCCAGACCGCCTTCCAGAGTTTCGAGCGCGGCACGATGATTTGGGTATCATCTGTCGGCACAACCAACCAGTCCGGCATTTATGTCCTCTATGCCAACAGCACCTATCAGCGTTTTGCCGATACATGGCGCGATGGCGTTGACCCGTCCTCGACGGGGCTTGTCGCCCCTAGCCCGAATTTGCAAGAACCGATTCGGGGCTTTGGCAAGGTCTGGCGGGAATCTGGTGGGGTCAAGGATGGCTTGGGGTGGGCCAATAACCTCGAAAGTGGTGGTACAGGCTATATCCAGACCTTTGAACGCGGCGAGATGCTCTACATCACCCAAACGGGCCAGAGTTATATCCTCATCACGGGTGCGCCGGGGGTTTGGAGTGCGGTAGCCGTCCCCTATTGAGCGGTATTGGGCATTTTTTCGATTTACCCCGCCTGCTATAATCCAAAGTCCATTCGTTATCAAAAAAGGTATCGGAGGTGTTGACCTTGACCGACAAACCTGTGCGGGTGCGTTTTGCGCCCAGCCCAACCGGGTATCTGCATATTGGCAGCGCCCGAACCACGCTGCTCACTTGGCTTTTTGCTCGCCACAGCAACGGCAAATTTATCCTGCGTATCGAAGACACCGACCAGAAGCGTTTTGTCCAAGACGCTCTCGATAAATTGATGCAGGATATTCGTTGGCTGGGCTTGGAATGGGATGAAGGCCCGGACGTGGGTGGCCCCTATGGCTCCTATATCCAAAGTGAACGCTTGGAACTGTATCAGAAATGGGCGCATTGGTTGGTCGAACAGGGCAAGGCATATAAATGCTTCGCTACCGAAGACGAATTGGCCCGCGCCCGTGAAATTTCGCAAAAGACACGCGGTGGCAGAATCGCGGGGTATGAGCGCATTTACCGCTTTATCTCCGACGAGGAACGCGCCAAACTTGAAAAAGAACGCGGCAGTTATGTCATTCGTTTTGCCATGCCGCTGGAAGGTGAGACTGTCGCGCATGACCGGATTCGTGGCGATGTGGTTTTCAAAAATGAAGAACTCAGCGATATGGTGCTGCTGAAATCCGATGGTTTTCCGACGTACCATCTTGCCGTCGTGATTGACGACCATTTTATGGAAATCAGCCATGTCACCCGTACCGAGGAATGGTTGCCGTCGTTAGGCCTGCATCACAATTTGTATGAGGCGTTTGGTTGGGATGAACCAGAATGGGTGCATATGCCCGTCGTGTTGAATCCCAACGGCAAAGGCAAGATGTCCAAACGCAACCCGCCAATGGTAGATGGCAAAATTGTGCCCGTCATGGTCAACGATTATCGTGAAGCGGGTTATCTGCCGGAAGCCCTTATCAACTTTTTGACCAATGTGGGCTACAGTTATGGCGACGACCAAGAGATTTTCAATGTACAAGACACCATCGCCCGTTTTGATATTGATCGAGTCAGCCCTGCCAGCGCCGCCTTCAATTTCCAAAAGTTGGTCTGGACGAACGGGGTCTATATCCGCGAATTGACCGATGAGGATTTGGCAGATCGTCTCGTGCCGTTCCTGCAAAAAGCCTATGGTGAGGTGGATCGTGCCAAGTTGGTCAAGATCGCGCCCCACATCCGTGAACGGGTCAATCCTCTGTCAGAAGCAGTGGCCCTGCTGAAATTTATGTTCAACTTTGAGCCGTGCCCGAATGACAAACTCATCCAGAAAAACATGGATGTGGCCGGGACCAAAAACGTGCTGCACTTGAGTTATGAGCGTCTGGCTGCCCTGACCGATTTTAGCCATGAGGCCCAAGCCGCCGTGATGGAGCCGCTGGTGGAGCAGTTGGGGCTGAAAAAGGCGCAGGTCTATGGCACGCTGCGTATGGCGACGACTGCCCAACAGGTTTCGCCGCCCCTGTTTGAAACAATGGAAGTGCTGGGCAAGTCTGAATCACTGGCACGTATCCAAGCGGCTGAGGCGCAGTTGAATGGCGCTTAGTCAGAAAAATGCCCTTGCCCTCATGGTGGCGGTGTTGCTGTTGGGGGTGGGGGTCTGGATACATGGCTTAACCGAGGCCTCACTGTGGGCCGACGAAGGCTGGACAATCGCTGCCAGCAGTGAAGATTCCCCGGTAGAAGTAATCAGCGCGTGGGTGGCGGATGACGTTCACCCGCCGCTGTTTTTTATAGGCCTATGGGGATGGCGACAGTTTACGGGTGATACCATCTTCGAGATGCGCTATTATTCCGTGCTGCTGACCCTGATTGGTACAGCGATTATATTCCAACTAGGCCGTGCCATGTTTTCCTCGACGGCGGGTATTCTCGCGGCCCTATTTTATAGCCTGCATGATTTGGTGATTGTCCTCACCCAAGAAGTCCGCCACTATCCCCAACAACTCATGCTCACCGCGCTGGCGATGTGGCTGTATTGGCGTTTTTGGGAACGACCCACACGGGGCAGGGGTATCGCATTTGTCATAGTAGGTGCGGCTTTGATTTATTCACACTATTGGGGTGGTTTTGTCCTGCTGACGCTTGGTCTTCACGCCATCATCACCCGCCGCCAAAATCTTCGCTCCTATCTACTGGCGAATCTGGCAATTGCAGCCTTATACGCGGCATGGTTGCCCGTGATTTACCATCAAATCACCCTCGAACGCCCCAATGGTCTGCCCCATGCCCTTGATAATTCATGGGTGGTCTATAAAACGCTGGCCTATCAATTGGTCGGCATTCCCGAAGCATTTTGGTTGGTGCTGGCAGGTGTGGGTATTTGGGGGACATTCACCACCGCTGACCCTAAACGTTGGCGGCCCACCCCCGCAAGTATCTTGCCTGCTGCGGTAATTGTTCTGACTGTCGGCCTTTCCCTGCTGCTGAACACCGACTATCCAAGCCTCTCATGGCGTTCGTTGGCGGTGATTATCCCCTCTTTGTGTTTGCTTGCCGCCCATGCTCTTGCCCAATTTCGCTGGCGGGAGCAGTTGATTATGGTGAGTTTTGTGGTCATTTATGCCCTCACAACCACCAGTGCCGGCCCGGTGATTCGCCCTGCGTGGCCTGCCATGAGTGATTTTCTGGCGGCTCACAGCACCCACGATGATGTAATCTTGTTTGAATTGGATACGGATGAATTTGCGGTTGGCTATTATCTCGATCATTCTGGTGCGGATGTGCGGCATGTCTCCACCGAGACCAAGCGCGAAGCTGACCCCGATAAATATGGGGTATACCTTGACCAATTGTTAGCCGATGAGACAGGCGTTTGGGTCGCTAAACTCGATTGGCCCTATTACGATATTCGGGGTGATTTGGCGGCGCGGGGCTTTGTGGCGACGGCGGCTCCGGTGACATGGCCTTCATATGTAGGCCGCCCGATTGAGGCATGGCGCTATGACCGCCCCCCGCAAGGTGAACCGCGTGCCACCTTTGACGGCGTGCTGCAATTATTCCGCCCGGTGGTAGATGCCCATACCGATGAAATCACGGTTAATATGCTGTGGTCGCCAAATATGAAACCCGCATGGAATTACACGGTTTCTGTGTTTTTACTGAATATGGGCGGGGGTTTGGCCTGTTCTGATGGATGTCAGCATGACAGCTACCCCTTTGAAAATCGCGCTCCCACATTGAATTGGGAAGCAGGTGGTCTCTATTTCGACAGCCATACCCTCAACATCACCCATTTGCCTGCCGGACAATATCAGGTCGGCGTGAAGGTCTACTACTTCACGGATACCAACTTTGCCCAACTGACCATCGCGCCTGCTTCGGATTGCAGTGCCAACGCCGCCTGTGAATTCATTTTGTTAGCGCCTATCGAAATCCGGTGAACCTCTATGCGCCACTGGCCTATCTTTGCGATGGTTGCTTTGTTGATCTTTAGCACGACTCTGCTGATTCCCGCACTGGATCGCCTGCCGCTGTGGGTAGATGAGGGTTGGACGGTTTGGGCCACTGATGCGCCAAATCTCGTTGAAGTGACGGAGCGTGTGAATGAAGATGTCCACCCGCCGCTGTATTTTTATGCCCTCTACGGCTGGCGACAGATCACAGGCGACACCGTTTTTGAAATGCGCTATTTCACTGTCCTGACGACCCTCTTGGCAGTAGCGATGGTTTATCGGCTTGGGCGCACGTTATTTAATATCCAGACAGGCCTCATCGCAGCACTGCTCTATATGCTGCAAGATTTGGTGCAGGTATTGAGTCAAGAAATCCGCCAGTACCCCATGCAGCAGTTATTGGCGGCGTTGACCCTGTGGGCCTATTGGCGATTTTGGCAACGGCCCAATCGTAAAAATGGCCTGACTTTTGCTGTGGCGGGGTCGGCATTGCTCTGGACACACTATTGGGGTGGCTTTGTGCTGCTGGCGTTGGCGATTCATGCCCTCTTGACCTGTGGCCTGCGCCGAAAATTACTGCCCTTTGTGCTGGCGAATGGTGTAATTGGCCTATCCTATTTGCTGTGGTTGCCCGTTCTCTATCGCCAGATGACCCAAGAGATTTCTGGTGGGTTGGGTCATGCCCTGCCCAATTCATGGGACAGCTATAAGGTCTTGGCGTTTCAACTCTTAGGCCGACCTGAATTATTCTGGCTCATCCTACTGGCGGTTGCCATCATCCCGATGATATTTAGGAAACGCTCCGCCAAAGAATCGCTTGCTCACCCTATCGCCATGCCCGTTCTTGTTACCATATTGACGGTTGGCTTGACGATTGCCATCAATGCGGAATATGCCATTCTGTCGTTTCGTGCCCTGTCCGTCATTTTGCCTGTGTTGGCCGTGATTTTTGCCTACGCCCTGATGCAATTTCGGGTATATGAACGCGGGGTGGTGGTACTGTTTATCCTCGCACAGGCTCTAACCACAACCAGTGCCGACCATCCGCTGCATATATCGTGGCCCGAAATTACTGGGTTTGTGGCGGAACATACCACCCCCGACGAAATGGCCCTCATCGAATCCAATTTCGACGCCTACGTCCAATTCTATTATTTCGATCAGCACGGCACAGCCTATCTGCCAACCGAACTGCGGCGGCATGAACAGGATGATGATTTTCGGGCATGGCTAGGGCAAAAATTAGCGGATACGGATGGCGTGTGGGTTGTGCAGCATAACTTCCCATACCGCGATATTCGCCCCGAACTGACTCAACTTGGCTATTTGCAGACCGCCGTCCTTGTGTGGCAGCCGAATCCGAACTGGTCAGTCGAATTATGGCGTTTTGATCGTCCCCCCAGCACCCCGTCAGTTGCCATTTTCGACGAAAATTTGCAGCTTACACGAGCGACGGCCTCTGTTTTTGAAGATGGCGTGACGGTCAATTTGCTGTGGTCGCCAATCGAAAAACCGGAACGCAATTACACCATCTCGGTTTTTCTACTGAATGAAGGAGGACAACGTGCCTGCGAGGTAGGTTGCGGTCATGACAGCTATCCCTTTGAAAATCGCGCCCCTACCGTGGACTGGAATCTAGGTGGCTATTATTTTGATGGGCATGTCCTACATCCCCAGCATCTGCCACCCGGACGCTATCAGGTTGGTGTAAAGGTCTACACTTTTACCGATACTAATTTCACCCAACTGCAAATCGCGCCTGCCTCGGATTGTAGCGCGAACCCCACCTGTGAATATATCATCATAGAGACACTCGAAATTGACTAAAGGGGATGTGATGAGTCGCAAAGCACCGACCTTTTATGTTTTTCATGGCGAAGATGAATACAGCATCAAGGCGCAGGTCAATGAAATGCGCCAACAGATGGGCGATGACCTGAATATCAGTGAATATGAGGGCAGCAAGGTCTCGGTTGCCGATGTGTTGGCCTCGGCCAGAGTTATGCCATTTCTCAGTGATCGGCGTTTGGTGTTGGTCACAGGGATGCTGACCTATTTGACGCGCAAGGGGGCGAGTAAAGATTCCAAAGACCAGTTGGCAAGATTGGTGACAGAATTGCCGAGCCTGCCGGAATCCTCTCGTTTAGTGTTCATCGAATATCAGACTCTATCGGACAAACATCCAGTCTTGGGGCTTATCGGTCAAGACCCATCTGGTTTTGTCAAAGTCTTTAATCCTCCCAAAAATCCTATCGCGTGGATTAACAAACAGGCCCAAGCCTATGATGTCATGATTGAACCCCGTGCCGCTGCCGCCCTTGCCCAAGCCGTTGGCGAGGATTTACGCGCATTGGATAACGAGATTGTCAAATTGGCATCCTATGTGGGTAGGAAGGGCTTCATTACTGAAAAAGAAATTGCGCTACTGACGCCCTATGTTGCTCAAGTGGATGTGTTTGAGATGGTGGACGCCCTCGGTCAGCGCAATGCCCAAAAGACCACCGCCTTGCTGCATCAATTGTTATCCGAGAGTGATGCCTTGCAGCTATTTGGCATGATTATCCGGCAATTTCGTCTCTTGATTCAGACCCGCGATTTGTTGGATAACGGCACGGCGACCAAAGAGCTGCCAAAATTTTTGGGGCTGCCGGGATTTGTAGCTGATAAATTGGCCCGCCAAGCGCGGACATTCGACTCGATTGACCAGTTAGAACACATCTACCGCCACCTGCTGGAAACCGATGTCGCCATCAAGACAAGCAAGGTCGAAGATGTGCTGGCGCTAGATTTATTGGTAGCGGGGTTAGCCGGATAGAACCATCACCCCGGCGGTTCACTGTCAAAAAACAGATTCCACCACAACTGCCAGATGGGTATATCTGGCTCATCATTTTCGGGGGGTGGGGGTGTCTCGCGTGGTTGAGCCGTTGCGATAGGTGGCAGACCGGGCACAGGAATCACCAACCGTTCACCGGGGCGCACCATCTTGGCTTCGCGGTGCGACCATTCAATGATGTAGTCATCGCTGGCGACATAATCCCGTTCTTGACGCAAATCGGTTCGGACGCTTTCCAACACGGTGATGGTAGACTGCATATTGCCGCGCAGGTCATTAATTTGCTGGCTGCGACGGATACGGGCGCTAAAATTAATCGTCAGCAGCAGGCCTATCGCCAAAATCGAAACAAACACCACCTGAAAACTCGAAATCTGCTGACGGCGTTCGCGGCGTCGCAATTGGCGCTGACGATTGGGGTCTCCATACATAGGCTGTTTTGAACCATCTTGATGTTTTCAATACAAAAGTATTTTCATTATACAGGGATGGGATGAGAATTTTTATAAGAACTTCTGTGTAGGGGAACTGCGCTCGACTGCGAGTTGCTGTTGCAGATGACCCGCCTGCGCTATACTCTACCCCAAAATTCCTGACCCCCAGCGAGATTAATTTAATGGACAACACGGATTTAAATGAACAAAATGTCGTGCTAGAGGCGCGTAATGTCACCAAGCGATTTCCCGGCATCCTTGCCAATGACCGCGTAGACCTCAAACTGCGGCGTGGTGAGATTTTGGCCTTGTTGGGTGAAAACGGCGCGGGCAAAAGCACCCTGATGAATATTATTTATGGCCTCTATCACCAAGAGGAAGGCCAAGTTTTTCTTAAAGGGAAAGAGGTCAAGTTTGCCAGTCCGCGTGAAGCCATTCATAGTGGTATCGGGATGGTACATCAACACTTCCAGTTGGTAAACGTCATGACCGTTGCCGAAAACGTGGTCTTGGGGGAAGAAAAAGAAGCCCCCCATCGGCGCACCTTATTTGCTATCTTTTTTGCCCTTTTGTTTGGCATCGGCGTGGTATGGCTATCGTTCCAAAATGACCTCATCTACAACATCTTCGCGTTTGCAGTGTTGGCAGCAGGCCTTCCACTGGTGTTGGCCCGTTGGCTCATGCGACTTGCCAGTAGTGGTCAAAATGGATCAAAACGAGAAACGCTAAAACGTGTACGTCCGATTGCGGCTGTCGTACTCCAACTGCTGGCGGCACTAGGGGTGATGCTGGGGGCGGCAGATGGCAGCGGGGAGATTATCGGCTCGTTGGTGGTCTTTGCTGTCGGCATCGCGGTTGGTTTTGGTACAGCGGTGATACTGCCCCCTATTCTAGCAGACCGCTTGAAACCATCAGAAAGCAAAACGCCGCTATCTTGGCCGCTGTTTGCGTTGGGTGCTTTGATTGTCTATGCCGTCTGGTTTTGGGTATTGCAATCGAACACCGGGGATGGCTTAGGCGCGGCAGGTGCCTTGTTAGCCCTATTTTTAGGCGCGACGGTGGTGGCCGCAGGTTTGGCTTTTGTATTCGATTTTCTATTTAACCAATGGGAAACCGTGACGGGCGTTTTGCGCGTGACATGGGGCGCAACGTGGCGTTTGGGCCTGATTATCGTGGCGTTTTGGGTTGGTAATCAGATGCTGCGAATCACCGAGATGGGCATCATCACCGTCATCCTCCAACATGATGTTACTTTTTTTGCTGAGGCCGAAGAGCCTGTTGGTAATGTCAACGGCAAAGGGGGTGCGGCGGGCACATTTGAGAATGAAATTGCATGGCGCACCATTGAACGGGCAGGCAGTCGTCAGGCGCAGTTGAATGCGCTACTGGACGAAATTGATGTAACCTATGGCGTGGAATATACCTACGAAAATACGCATGATGGCCTAACCTCACGCACGTTTGTGAAGGGGCAGGCGGGGTATAACACCTTTTGGCATCAATTGGCCGAAGACGTGCCCCCGGTTGCACGCGATGTTTTCACGGCAGGTTTGCTGTTGGCTTTTGTCTATCTTGGCATCAAGACATGGCGGGGGCATCAATTGACCCCCGGATGGCTTTCCCCGTTTGATTGGTCAGTGATGGCAGTGATTGGTGTCGTGTACGTCTGGCAGTTGTATATAGCGTTAAAAGATGTCAACCCCACGATGCAAGTCTTGTTGACTATCATCGGGGCCGTTCTTATCGGTGCGGTTTTTGCTTGGACAGCTCGGGATCGCCAGCAGCACCCCAACAAAGAACGTTCCACCTCGGCGCTGGATGGGATTATTGAGGCCTTTGTGAATCTGTTTTATGATGCTTTTAGCGTGCGTAACGCCCAAACTGCCGGACAGCGTGTGCTTGAACTCTCCCGCCAATACGGATTGGAAGTTGACCCTAATGCGGTGGTCGAAAAACTACCCGTTGGCGCACAACAGCGTGTCGAAATTATCAAAGCGCTCTATCGCAAAGCCGATATTCTGATTTTGGACGAACCTACCGCCGTCTTGACCCCCCAAGAAGGCCGTGAACTATTCAAGATTATGCGTGAATTGGCTTCACAGGGTGTTTCCATCATCTTCATTACCCACAAGCTGAAAGAGGTCTTTGAAGTCGCCAGCCATATCGTTGTGATGCGCGGTGGCAAGGTCGTTGGCACAACTACGCCATCCGAAGCCACCGAATCATCGTTAGCTGCCATGATGGTTGGCCGTGAAGTGCTGCTGCGGGTGGATAAAACCGAGGCCAAACCGCGTGAGGTCGTTTTGCAGGCAGCGGATTTGCAGGCGATGGATGATCGTGGTGCAGTGGCACTCAATGGGGTGAGTTTTGAAGTGCGCGAGGGTGAGGTTTTAGGCATCGCGGGTGTACAGGGCAACGGTCAAACCGAATTGGTCGAGGCCATTACCGGATTACGCCCATTGCTAAAGGGCACCGTGGAATTGCTTGGGCAAAAACTGCATTCCATCACCCCGCGCCATGTCAAAAATATGCAGACTGCGCATGTACCGGAAGATCGCCTCAAATATGGCATGGTCAAACCATTTACCGTCTCGGAAAATCTGGTGCTGAATGACTACTACGAAGCACCCTATTCAGAGCCGCCGACCCTCGTCCAAATACCCTTCCTCGGCGCGTTTTATGCCATTGTGTTTGGAATAGTATTCGCCGTGCTGGGCTTTGCGTGGCTGTCGGTGTGGGAAGATTCGCTGTGGTATGACATTTTGGATCGCTATGATGTGCCTTCTGCTTTCCGCACCGTGCCCAGTGACCGCGCCATGAACGCTGTCGAACAGGGTTATCTCAATACGCCGTTGGTGATTGCCCTGCTGAGTTTGTTGATAACGACGCTGGTGTTTAGCCTTGTGGCTCATCTGGTCGCTAGGTTGATGATTAAACTGCTTCGCTTTAGAGGTATTGCTGAAGGAACGGATGCCGAAGCTTATATCGATCTAGTTTTGCGGCTCTTATTTGTAAGGTCATGGGCGAGGCGTGGTTTGATAACACTTATAAAGAGGGCGGGAAAGGTAAACATATTTGCTCGACTATTGGGGGGAGTGCGTTACGAGAATGGAAAGCCAGTTCATGAGAATGGACTGGTATTGAACCTAAATGGTACGACGGAACATGCCAGCAATTTGATTGAACGATTCGACATCCGCACGCCATCACCGTTGGTCGAAGGTGGGTCACTGTCGGGTGGGAATCAGCAAAAATTGGTGGTGGCCCGTGAATTTAGCCGCAAGCCGCGTTTGTTGATTGCTGCCCAACCGACACGTGGGATTGACGTGGGATCCATTGAGTTCATCCACAAACAGATTATCGCCCAACGCGACGAAGGGGCGGCGGTGCTGCTGGTTTCAGCCGAGTTGGATGAGATTATGTCGCTGTCGGATCGTATCGCCGTGATGTATAAGGGCCAGATTATCGAAACGTTGGAGGCCAAAGCTGCCACCCGTGAGCAATTGGGTTTGTTGATGGCAGGTATCAAACGCGGTGAGCCTGTAGTTGCCGAGACCGCGATGGATTAGAGATGCCACACGGAGCTAAAGCTACCGTGCTGAATCTAGTTTGAAAGGCCCTTCTAATCGAGGGGCTTTTTTAGTCTGGGTCAAAGTTAAGCAAATCCGCCATCAGCAACGCGCCTTCGTTCTCACGTGGGAGCTTGGAGAGATATTGCTGGGTGATGGCGATATTCGAGTGACGCAGCAACCGCGAAATGGTCTCAATCGGTACCCCGCTTTGCTCCAAATTCCCTGCTACCGAGCGCCGGAGGTCATGAGGGGCGACATTGCCTAAACCAGCGATTTTGGCGGCATCTTTGACCACACGCCAGATGGCATCAGCGGTAAGGCCCCCCGGACGCGGACGACCCGATTTATAAAAGCCGCATAATAGGAAATTTTCGGGAGAGGGCAGTTGACCATCTTGGCTCATAAACTGCGCCCAATTTTGGACGGCCTTCAAAACCACGTTCGGCATATCCACAAGCGCTGCTTTGCTCCCCTTACCATGAATCAACAGCACCGGGCGACCTGCTTGGGTGTGCAAATCTTTCCAGCGGATTTCGGTCAATTCTTCACGGCGCAACGCCATGATACACAGCATACGAATCAACACAGCGTTACGTGCCCGCTGAATGTTGGTGGTGGCAATGTCTTCCGCCCCCTGCATCAACAATTTGACCTGCTCAACCGATAACCAGCGGCCCTGTCGTTGACCCGTTTCAGCACGGGGGATGCGCACATTGGTCATGGCGGCGGCGGTGTAGTCATCGAGCCAACCCGCTTCTGAGAGCAGCGAAGATAGGGTAATAATCGCTGAACGGGCTTGATTGAGCGCCTGTTTACCCTGCTTTTCGGTTGAAATCTGCCCAAGCCATGTTCGCAACAGGGTCGAATTCATAATGGGCAGGATGTGGGCGAGCGGTAGGGCTTCCATGCGAGCACGGCGAGCGCGGCCTTTGGTGGTAGCAAGGCCCGTCATGTCTGCCAAATAGCGATCTACCCAACGGGCATAGGCGCGATAGGTGTGGGTGCTGCTGGCCCGACCCTGTAGCACGGCAATAAAGTTAAAGGTAGCGTCGGCGGGATTGGCGACCACAAGGCCATTATTCGATTGCGAGACAGGAGGCGATTGGGGATTTTCCATGACCACTCATGCTGGATTGCAATAGATGTTCTAGTGTTTTTATTATAGCGTATCTGGAATCAAAAACGGCCAACCCGGAGGCTGACCGTTTTGATGTTAAGTTCTAAAGAGTTTATTCAAAAAGCGGCAGGGTGCTGAGATCGAACTCACCAGCATCCACGAGGTCAGACGAAATCCAGCCTTCAAAGCCGCTGGTCAATTCGCCGCCAAGATAGACTTCGCTTTGAACGCGGACATACAACCAGTCGCCTGCTTCATTGCGGGATAGCAGCAGCAGTGGCGTGCCGAATTCGAGCAGTGTAACCTGAGCCGAATCCTTGCTACCTTCTTCACGCAGGTTGGCAGGGCCAGCCGCAACGGTGGCGTGAGCGCGACCACGCGGGGTGATTTCCAGCGAGGAAGAGAACGCCCAACCGCTGACACCTTCAGCCACGACATAGCTAAACAGGCCGTTGTCACTGGTGGCGACGACTGCGGCGGCAGCCCCATTTTCCAAAACGCCGACGGATTCAGCCGAAATGTTGGGTTCAGCACGGACGGCTACGGCGCTGTCATCGCTGGAAACGGCAACAGCCTGTGACTGCACCAGATCGGTGAGGTCACTCGTGGGTTCACTGATGTCCAGTTGATTGGCGAATGTCCATCCCACATGATCGCCATCATAGACCAGCGCCCAGACACCATCAATTTGCATAATGCCAACGAGACCGCCAGATGGGACGGTTGCCACCACATCGGCCTGAATATCCTGACCGGTACGTAGCGCAATGTCGCTTTGGGTAGCGGCAACACCTTGCAGATTGACATGAGCGGGGCCGATTTCTAGGTCGGAAGCGAGAGCATAGCCGGAAACACCCTCATAAGAGACTTCCGCCCACAGACCGTCAATACCGAAAATATCAACTGTGGCACCGTTAGGAGCGGTACCCAGAACCTCGCTGCCGATATTTGGTTCAGCGTAAATACCGAGGTCGCCATCGGTCTTGGTTACGACGCCCTGATTGCTGGGGACTCCACCACCCTGACCAAAAACGAGGGCTGATGTCAATAATGAGCTTACAATCAGGAGAGTTAGCACGAAACCACGCAACAATCGATTCATTGAGAAAATTCTCCTTGTCAAGATATGTTTGGGTGAATATGAGGTGAACACCCCTAAAGTTTAGTTTTGCTATTAACCTCCTACAGATTATACAAAGCTGATTTCAGCATTGCAAAAACCTATAATCGCGTTTTACTCGTGGGGAATATTTGTTAAACTTCATCCATCTAATTTTGCTGAGAGGGACGTGACTCATGAGTGATGAATTGAACACTAAAGTGGCTGAATTACGGACGAAACTCGACGGTCTTCAAGAGTTGGTGGCAATGGATGATGTCACCCGGCAGTTGGGTGATCTGGCGACGACGATTACGGGGCTGCCCGCCAAAGTCAAACAACTGCGTGACAAAGGCTACATCTACGCCAATTTTCTGGAGCAGAAAACCACAACCCTAGATGAGCAGTGGGCCGCAGTGCGGGGAAGCGTAAGCCAATCTATTCAAGATGAATTGCAGCGGGCACAGGATCAAATTCAGGAGATTGATGATCTGTGGGAAAAATTGGACGCCGCTCTTGCTCAAGGGGGACAACCTGCACCTGCTAGAACTGGGGCAGGCTCATTGGGCACTAAGATGCAGACCGCTATCCAATCCGCACAGAAAGCCGGAGCGGGTGCGAAAATGGCCGGGGCAGTTAAACCGAGCGGGGCAGGTGGGTCACTTTCGCGGATGGCCCAACCGCCTAAACCTGCTGGTGGAGCATTGGTCAAAGGGGCAATGTCGGGTGCGGCCACTGACGCTAAACCAGACGCCCTGATTAGCCAATTGGACGGTGCGATGTCGCGCTTGTCGTCTGAGGTGGACGGTGCGAAACGTCGTATCGAGGGCATGTATGGTGAAATCCCCAATAATGTGAGCCAGACTGTCAGCCAGATTAACCTCATTGAAACCTATCTGGAACGGGCAGGTGAGGCATCCTTCCCGCTGTTGGCAGGCGAAGCGATTTATATGGTAGTTGAGGCGGAATGGAAAAAAGGCAAAGATAAAGACGACAATCCCGATGGCCTGCTCTATATCACCAATCAGCGCCTCGTCATGGAGCAAAAAGAAAAGGTCGGCAAAAAACTCGGCATGTTTGGCGGCAAGGCCGTACAAGAACTCATCTGGGAAAGCCCGGTGGGTGCAATTACCGACGTGGCTTTTGAGAAAAAAGGCATGTTCGGGGGTATTGATCTTGTCACCCTGAAGTTTGGGTCGGGTGGGCCGTTTGGGGAAACGATGCTTGAAGTCAAAGACGGTCTTCACGCCAAATGGTTCGCTGGAAAACTGAAACAGGCCGCCAGCGGTGAAATTGATGCCGAGCGCGTGGGTGGACACAAGACGCTGACCATGGAAGCCGTCGCCGATGCCCCGACCATGTGCCCAAGCTGCGGGGCAACCTTCACCGAACCGATTGTGCGCGGCATGACCCAAATCACCTGTACCTACTGTGGGACGGTGGTGCGCTTGGGGTAGCCCGATTTTGGCCTACATCGAAATCTGGTGTTATAGTGACAGGGTTCAGCAATAAATTGAGGAGGTCGCTTTGGAAAAACAACATTCACCCAGCTTATTGGGTTCTTTGCTGCGGCTGATGGTTCTGATATATGGGCTGTATCATGTCTTGGTTCGTCCACGTTTGTTACGGTGGGGGGCAACACCCGCTGAAGTCAACCGCCCCTTGAATGGCGATACCCTGATTCCACGCCCCAATTTGGAGGCGACCCGTGCCATTGACATCAACGCCGCGCCAGAAACGGTGTGGGCATGGTTGACGCAGATGGGTCGTGAACGAACGGGTTTTTATGGGATTGACCGGATTGATAATTGGGGCATTCCCAGCGCGACCTATCTGCGCCGTGATTTACCCAGCTTGACCGTCGGCGCGACGCTCGATAACGGCCTCAAAATATTTGATGTCAATGATCATGACCTTCATTTATTGATGGGCGTGTTTGACCGTCCCCATGAATTCGGCGGCAATATTGACCTAACCTATCTCTATTCACTGGAACGCACAGCGGATGGTGGTACACGCTTGATCGTGCGGATGCGTGGTTATACCGATGGCACGGCGGCATGGTTCTATAACCGCTATTTTGAGGTATTGGATTACCTGATGGGCCGCAAACAGTTGGAGGGGATCAAAACACGGGCCGAGGCCTATAAACCGCCTGTGCCGATTTCCTTTGGACAGATTGACCGCCCCATTCATAGTTGGAATTAGTCGAGTAAATATGGTATAATAGCACATATGTGCGGAAGATACACTCTCACCAATGTGAACCCTGAACAACTGGCGGATACATTCTCGCTTCAGAATGTACCGATTGAGTTTTTAACGCCGCGCTATAACATCGCGCCAACCCAATTGATGCCTGTTGTGGTGCAAGACGCCGAGGGCCAAAATCAACTGGTGCAGATGCGGTGGGGTCTCGTCCCCTCATGGTCAAAAGATGCCAAAGCCGCTGCCCGAATGATTAATGCCCGCTCCGAAACCCTGATGGAAAAGCCGAGTTTCCGTGAGGCCTATAAAAAACGCCGCTGTTTGGTGGTGGCGGATGGCTTCTATGAATGGAAAGCCAATGCCGATGGCCCCAAAACGCCGCTGTATATCAAATTGAAAAACAGCGGCCTCTTTGGATTGGCGGGCTTGTGGGAACGCTGGAAAGAACCAGAAAGCGGAGAAATCTGGACGACGTGTACAATTGTCACCACCACGCCCAATGAATTGCTGAAATCCATCCATGAGCGGATGCCAGTGATTATGCCGCGCGAACAGTACAGCACATGGCTGAATCCCGAGGTGACTAATCCCTTTGAATTGGCTTCATTGTTAACTTCCTATCCGGCGGATGAGATGACCTACTATCCCGTATCGCCACGTGTCAACAATGCGCGTTATGAAGCCCCGGATTTAATTGATCCCGTTGCTTAAATCGGCGGTGGTCGTCGGAGCATCCTGATAAAGGGGTACGGCGACCACCACCAAACGCTCCTCATATCGTTTCGTTTCATAACTCCAAGCATCACAGGTAATCAAGGTCAGGCGCGGCGCATCGGTGTGACGCAGGACTTCAAGATCATCCTGTGCCGTCGAAAAAACCTGTTGGACTTCATACACCATCATCGTCGTGGATTGGATGATAATGCGATCCCCGACTTGGGCCTCATATAAATAGCGGAACGGGCCGGGGCGACCTATTTCATCCTCAAAATGACCTGCCAAGACGGTGTTTCCGCTGTCCCCAAACCACGCTGTCCCTTCCAGATGCCCCACCAAACTTTGCAGATTTTGCACATCCCATCCCCCCGGCACACGCGGCACTTCAACTATCACGCCTGCACTGGCAACACCGGGAAATAGAATGGTGTTAAAGGTCGCGGAGGTCGTTGATGAGGACTGCGGTAACGGTGTGGTGTCAACGGGAGGTGTTGATGTGGGTATATCGGCAACATTCGTGGTTGGCTGATCGGGCCATCCATTCATGATAGCCAGTCCTATACCAATCACTATGCCTATCAAAATGATCCAGAGAATGCGACCCCGTTTAGTCCCCATCGGTGTGTCCTGCCTAATCGTGTTTTAGATAGGCCAGTTTTTCTTCGGCGGCATTTAGCATCGCATCGGATTTGCAAAAGGCAAAACGGGCTTGTTTACTGACGATCTGTTTGTTGGCCTCACTGTAGAAAAAAGTGGGGGGAATGCAGGTCACACCGATTTCTTGGGTTAGCCATTTGGCAAACGCGACATCATCCCCCTCAAAAATGTCGCTGAAATCCGCCATGACAAAATAGCCCCCCTGCGGCGTGGCGGCTTTAAATCCCACCCGATTGAGGACATTGACCAAGCGATTACGTTTCAACTCGAATGAGCTAATGAGTTCTTCATAGTAGGTCGAGGGCGATTTAAGAGCATAGGCCGCACCGACTTGCAGAGGATGAGCCACTGCGAAGCTCATAAATTGACGTGCCCGCTGTGCCCCTGCGACGAGAGGGGCTGTCCCAACAATCCAGCCGATTTTCCAACCCGTCACACTAAAGGTCTTGCCGATGCTGCCGATTTTGACACTGCGCTCGAACATGCCATCCATTTTGAGTAAATGGGTGGGTTGCAGACCATCAAAAGTCAGGTGTTCATAGACCTCATCGGTGATCGCCAGCACATCAAATTCATGGCACAGACTGGCAATAAAGGCCAACTCGTCATGCGTGTAGATTTTCCCTGTCGGGTTGTGAGGTGTGTTGATGATAATGGCACGGGTGCGGTCATTAAACAGGCGGCGGAGTTCGTCACGGTCAAATTCCCATGTGGGTGGACGCAATGGACAATAACGCGGAACCGCCCCGGCCATCAATATATTGGGCACATAGCTGTCGTAAAATGGTTCAAAAACAATTACCTCGTCACCGGGGTCAACGAGACCTAAAATCGCTGCAAACACCGCCTCCGTCGCGCCAACCGTGACAATCACTTCGCGGTCGGGGTCAAGATTCAGATTATAAAAATGTGATTCATGGGCCACAATCGCTTCACGTAGGGCAGGGAGGCCCAAGCCGGGGGCATATTGATTAAAGTTGCCATTGCTAAGGGCTTCCATCGCGGCCCGAATGACTTCGTGGGGGCCATCAAAATCTGGTTTGCCTTGCCCCAAATTGACCGCATTATATTGAGCGGCGAGGGTGTTCATCTCGCTAAAAATGGTGGTGCCAAAATCCGCCACGCGCTTTGCCATGTCTGCCATGTAAAAATATCCCTGTTAAAAAATGAAGTGTTTAGAGTATAAAGCAAAAAGCGCTATTTTTGGGAAACCTTTTCGGGTAAAGGGCGTACAGGAAATTGTCGTCTATTCAAACAAGGGAGAGGTTATGACGCGCAAAAGTTTCGCCATAGCACTACTAACCATCGTTATCGCTGGAACCACGTTGGGCCTGCCAACAGCCCAAGCACGCCAATCAGACGGAATTGATGGTATCTGGCTCAGTCATGGTTATGGGATGCTCATTGAAATTAATGCGGAGGAAGCCACGATTTATGATATTACCTCGGTAAGCTGTACCCCACTTTTTGATACCGCCGCATTACAAGATTATGGTGTTCAGTTGACGATAGAGAATGGGGAATTAATCATCCGTGACGATAAAACCCTTTACATTACGGCCACACGGTTGGTGAGCCTGCCGGAGCTATGCGCCAACGGAGGAACAGTCTCGGATGACCCTGAATTGAATTTCGAAGCATTCTGGCACGATTTTAATGAGCAGTACGCCTTCTTCGGTTTATATGGAGTAGATTGGCAGGCTCAATACGACCAATATCGCCCACTTGTCACGGCGGAGACCACTCCGGAAGAACTTTTTGCCATTCTGTCTGACATGCTACGTCCATTAACCGACGAGCATATATCGCTGTCGAACGGTGAACAGGATTTTAGCCCTGCGATCAGTGCATCGTGGCTGGCCGATGACCCCATGCCTATTGCTACCATTTTTTCGATGAATAATGTGGTGGCCCAAAACGCCTTGAATGGGCAGGTCAGCTTTAACCCGGAGACTTTTGCGTTGGAGGGCGACGAGGCACTGATTGCCAATCGGTTTATCTTTTATGGCAAACTAAGCGACACGGTGGGCTATGTGAATATTCCACTGGAAACCGCCTATACCGAAGATGGCAGTGATGTGGCGAACGCGGGTGCTACGATGGATCGAATTGTCGCAGAGTTTGCCGATTTGGAGACGATCATTATTGATGTTCGTTTTAATCTGGGCGGTGATGATGCAGTTGCACTGGCATTGGCAAGTCGCTTTGCGGATGAGAAACGAGTGGTCACAACCAAGCAAGCCCGCGATGGTGATGGCTTTACCCCCACCCGTGAATTTTATGTTGAACCGGGTGGCCCTCAACAGTTTACAGGAAATGTGATTGTCCTCACGAGCCAAATGACCGTCAGTGCTGGCGAAATCTTTGTGCTGGCGATGGATGTCTTGCCCCATGTCACAATGGTGGGTGAAAACACCGCCGGAGCTTATTCTGACGTTTTAAGTCGTGTGCTGCCAAATGGGTGGACATTTGGGCTATCCAATGAGAAATATATCGCCGCCGATGGGGAGGTCTATGAAAATGTGGGGAATCCACCAGACATTTTGGTGCCTTTTGATCCCGGAGACTTCCAAGCTGGTACAGATCAAATCTTGAGTACCGCATTGGAATTGGCCGCACAATAGGTACTTGCTTCAGACCCATAAGCCTTGCCCGCTTTTTCCCAATGGGGTAGGGCTTTTTGTTTCCTAACCACCCAGCCCCAAAATCCTGCTATCAAGCCAAATGAGTAGATTGATCTTCAATGTTGATCAATATGATTTGTATATTATTGACAAATCAACTTGAGTAGATTTGTGAATCTTGACAACAAGGAAATTGTTAAATCCCTTTATCATGTACACATCAAAAAGTCATCAAGATTTAGTGATAGATGTCATATATTAAGGAGGTGGGCTAATTAGAGAGGTGAATCAGCAATACTAAGAGGCTTATATAACACAAGCGGCGTGACTTAGCTCTTGAAGTGTTCTGGGGTCGAAGTCAAAACACAATTCAGAGATCACACGCCGGGCCAATAATCATAGCGCCCAAAAGCCAATGGGTCAAGGCTCTGCTTTACCCACCGTTCGTTTTTGTTCCAAGTGAATCATTATAGAAAATGGGGAATATATCATGCGTAAGCGGACTAAACTTTTCCGAAGACTTTTTGTATTGGCAGTCGCCTCACTAATTATGGTGATGTTTGGATTGCGTGTCGAAGCTGCTGATAATAGTGTTTCTAATGGAGACTCGACAGCTATTATCAATCACGAGGACGGTGAAACCAGCAATCAGGATGGGGACGAACTTGGTGCCCAAGTGGGCAGCATCCAAGTCGGTCTTGATGTGACATGGGTGATGTTGACGGCCTTTCTCGTATTTTTCATGCAAACAGGTTTTGCTTTACTTGAGGCTGGACTCATTCGTCAAAATGGTGTCGTCAACGCACTGCTCGAAAACTTTATGGATGCTGGCCTTACGGCAATCGTTTTTTGGGTAGTTGGGTTTGGTATCGCGTTTGGAGCCGATTCCGGTGGTATCCTCGGTACTAATAATTTCTTTTTGAGCGAGGCCACCGCAATCGAAGGTGGAAGCGTGATCTATAAAACCATCGCGGAAGTCAATCCCGATGTAGCTTATCCCAATTTGAATGTCTTTGTGTTCTTCTTCTTTCAATTTGCTTTCGCAGCGACTGCTAGCACGATTGCGACTGGTGCGATGGCTGAACGCACGGATTTCATCGGCGATGTTATCTACACGATTTTGGTCAGTGGTTTTATCTACCCAGTTGTAGTGCATTGGATCTGGGGCGGTGGTTGGTTATTTGACCGCAGTTTCCATGACTTTGCGGGAAGTACAGTTGTGCATACGGTTGGGGGTATGGTTGCCATTGTTGGCGCATGGCTACTTGGGCCGCGTCCGAATCGAGAGTTTGGCAAACCCACTGTTCCGCATAATCTGGCCTATGCGACTTTGGGTACAATGATTCTGTGGTTCGGTTGGTACGGTTTTAATCCCGGTTCGACGCTGGGCGTTAGCAATACTGGTCTGTTAGCACTTGTGACGGTCAATACTACTCTCGGTGCTGGGGCGGGTTGTATGGCGGCGATGTTCTTTGTTTTCGCCCGTACTGGCAAGTGGGACTTGGGCGCAACTCTCAATGGCTCGTTGGCTGGATTAGTGGCGATTACTGCCGGTTGTGCATTTGTAATGCCTTGGGCCTCTGTTGTTATCGGTGCCATTGCTGGTGTTCTGGTAATTTTGGCGGCTGAAGCCATTGAACGTATAAAGGTTGATGATCCGGTTGGAGCATTCGCTGTACATGGTGCTTGTGGTATTTTTGGCACCCTTGCCATTGGTATTTTTGGTCAACCCGAACTGACCTTTGGTGAATATGCGGGTAAGGGTGGACTCTTGCTCGGTGGTGGTGTTGACCTATTGGTTACTCAAGCAACAGGCTCGGCAGCAACCATTCTCTTCGTTGGCGCTTGCTCCGTTGCCATGTTTGGTGTACTAAAAGCGGTAAATCGCTTACGTGTCAGCAAATTAGCGGATGTCATCGGTATTGATGTCTACGAGCACGGCGCGAGTGTGTGGCCGGATGTTCTGCCTGTCCCTGAAACTCTGCCCTCGGCGACCACTGGTAAGTCAGCCCAAACTGCTGCCGCCACTGGCGACTAATCTACAACGTTACACTCAGGACTATCCAACAGGCTCGGCGCAAGTCGGGCCTATTTTTATTCATAACAACCGCGCTCCTTATCTACCAGATACCCTGTCTCACTGTTATAATCAACCCAACCGACCAACTTTCAACCACAGGGCTTTGATTTGATACGCATCGAGACGACAGCGGATGAACCTGTTTTTTATCAATTTGAATTTTGGGAAGCGGCCCCGATTAAACACGGGGTTTTTACGCGCTTGGGGGGTGTCAGCCAAGCCCCTTGGGATTCGCTGAATGTGGGGGGTACGGTTGGGGATGATTTAGCCCATGTCGCCCAAAATCATGAACGGATGTATGCTGCGTTGGGGCTGGATGGGGCGCAGGCCTGTACGGTTTGGCAGGTTCATAGTGCCGATACAGTGGTTGCCAATGGCCCGATGCCTAATCGAAAATGGCTGGCACGGGCAGATGGCATTGTGACCAACAAAATTGGACTGCCGCTGTCAATGCGTTTTGCCGACTGTGTGCCCATCTTATTTTATGACCCCGTTCAACATGTCATCGGAATAGCCCATGCGGGTTGGCGTGGCACGGTGCAGGGGGCAGCATTGAGCACCCTCTATGCCATGCGTGATGCCTATGGCTCAAAACCAGCCGATGTCATGGCTGCGATTGGCCCCAGCATTGGCCCGAAGCAGTATCAGGTGGGGCCAGAGGTGGTTGAGGCTGTTGAAGCGCATTTTGGCAGCACCGATGGATTAATTCAGTGGGCCGACGATGGCAGCGCCTATCTCAATTTATGGGAAGGCAACCGTTTGGCATTGGCCCGTGCGGGTGTTGAGCAAATTGAGGTCGCGGGGATGTGTACCGCCCAGAATACCCATGAGTTTTTTTCCCATCGGGCCGAAAAAGGTCGGACGGGACGCTTTGGGGCGGTGATGGCCCTGACGGAAAATTAAACGATGATCACTCAGCAAATGATTGCCCAAAATCTTGCTTCTGTCCAAGCGGAAATCGCAGCGGCATGTCAGCGGGCAGGCCGTCCGGTGGAGGCGGTGAAATTGGTGGGAATTAGCAAGACCCATCCACCAGAAATACTCTTGGCGGTGTTACAGGCCGGATTGCGTGATTTAGGTGAAAACCGTGTCGAAGAAGCTGCACCCAAAATCGCCGAGGTTTTAAGTCGCCTGCCAGCGAATATAGCCCCCCCAACATGGCATATGGTCGGGCATGTGCAAAGCCGCAAAGCGAGGTCGGTGGTTGAAACTTTTGATGTCATTCATTCCTTGGACGATCTGAAATTGGCCCGACGATTTGACACTTTTGCGGGGGAACAAAATGTCGTCCGTGAGGTGCTGTTGGAGATCAACGTTTCGGGTGAAGAAAGCAAAGAAGGCATCGCGGCGCAAAATTGGCAAAATGATGCTGATCAGCGACAAAATTTGTGGTCACTCGTACAGGAGATAAGCCAGCTATCAAATATTTGGCTGGTTGGCCTGATGACGATGGCGCCCTATTATGCCGAACCCGAAGCCACTCGTCCGGTGTTTGCGGCGCTGCGCGGTCTGCGTGATGCTTTGATCAATGATTTTCCGCAAATCGCATGGCGGGAATTGAGCATGGGCATGACCAATGATTACTCAGTAGCAATTGAAGAAGGTGCGACAATGGTACGGGTTGGGCGGGCGATCTTTGGTGAACGTGAGTGAGCGCTGTGGGCGAATTTTGCGTAATATAGGTGGAATCACATATAGGTAAGGAGCGTGATAGCAGTGGCGGATTTGATTGATATGCTGGCTACGATTCTTTCGTTAATCCTGTTCGGGCGTATTATTGTGAGTTGGATGGTCGCTTTGGGACGATTAAGCCCTTATAGCCCGATAGCCAAAACTCTTTTTGATCTTACCGAGCCGTTTTTAGCGCCGATCCGTAATCTACTGCCCCAGACTGCCGGGTTCGATCTCAGTCCACTTATCGCATTTATCATCATTCAAATTGTAAGGACACTGTTGATCCAAATGGTGGCATAGGTCGGAAGTCCCTCAGCAGAACATGAGTCTTTGTCGTAAAATAGAGTAAGTGCATTGCCAGATCAGAAAGGCGACTATAGGATGACACGACCCTTTAAAATCACAGATGCCCAAAGTGGGGCAGCTTTTACTGTCCGTGTAGTGACTCGTGCCAATAGAACCGAGATCGCTGGAATTCAAGAAGACGGTACGCTGAAAATTCGCTTGACGGCTGGCCCGGGGGAGGGTGGAGCGAACCAGCAGTTGATTGATTTCTTGGCAGACCGGCTTGGTGTTGATCCCGAACATATTGAGATTGTCGCGGGCGAAAATTCACGCGATAAACTGCTCAGTGTTGCAGGGGTCAGCCCATCAGAGTTGGAAGAGCGCCTGAAACCAGACCCGGATGCTGAAGACTAATGTCAAACGCGGTTATGCGCCGCCGTTTTATCCCCCTAGCTGCCTCGACTTTGATGATCGTTTTTTTCGTCACGGTTGGGGTGGCTTGTTCAGATTCTAAGGCTACGCCGACACCCCAAGCGGCGGTTGTTTCAACACTGATTCCTCCCACGCCGACCCCCACACCGACCCTCACCCAAACCCCACCTCCCTCAACACCTGCCTTGCGTCCCAATGACTTACCAACCTATACCCCTGCCATCATTTCATTTCTACCCGAAAGCGCAACTGTGGCGGTGGATTATGCCATGCGTGATCTCCGCCAGAAACTAGACTTGGGGGATGATGCCGTCATTGGGGTACTAAATTTACGTAAGGTCAATTGGCCGGATGGCAAACTGGGCTGTGCGCCGCGTATCGTTTCGTCCGCCTTGCGTGGAGAATCGGGCGTGGCGGGTTATCGTGTGGCCCTAAGTTATGGTGAAGAGGGTTATGTTTATCATACCGATAGCGAAGGCACGATTTATTATTGTGTACGGGCCGAGTTATTGAGTGATGCGGGGAATCCGCTGGCCTTTGATCCGATTGGTGAGTCCTTGATTGACCCGGCCCGATCAGATTTGGCGCGGCGATTGGAAATGGATGTGGAGGCCATTGAGTGGGTGGACTTGTCAGCGGTGATGTGGATTGATTCCAGTTTAGGATGTCCCCGCCCCGACCTCAATTATACGGTGGTCAGTATCCCCGGCTATCGCATAGTGTTTCAGGTGTTAGGGGATGAAGCAGCGCCCACGACCTATATTTATCATTCAGATGGCTTGCAAGTCAGTTATTGCGATGCTGAATTAGAGGTGCTTCCGCCGCCTTATGGCACGCTTGAGCCGTTGATTATCGGAACACCGGAAGCGGAATAACTTTGGCCCCTAAAAACAAAAAATGCCTGTACAAGACAGGCGATATTTTTTCTACTTACTAAATGGCGCAATATTTAAATTTAGTTGGCTAAAATATATTTGCCTGACAAAGGGTGAAATCTATTGAAATAATTTGATAAGCTATTTGGACAAGAAGTATTTACAAATCTTTTTGGTCTAAATTGATTTTTCAATGAGCATAACAAAAATGAGTTTTGTTGCAAGCTATTTTTGCAAAACTCCTGAAAAAAATCTTTTTGAAAGAAATTTATTAGAATGAGATGAATGTTACTCACGGATTTGGTGATTTGCAACAAACTTGCAGGCTTTTCACAAAACCTCAATACTTTCTCAATAATGCTTAACGATTCTTTAACGGATTCCCCATTTATAGAGACATCGTAAGAAAAATCATAGAAATTAGCACTCGCCTGTTTAGAGTGCTAAAAATGTCTTGACATTCCTACCAACCAGAC
Source organism: Chloroflexota bacterium (assembly GCA_024434115.1). Lineage (GTDB taxonomy): Bacteria > Chloroflexota > Anaerolineae > Aggregatilineales > J027 > CFX10. The sequence goes on along the minus strand of QMIT01000008.1, from coordinate 247,535 downwards.
GGTATATTTTGGGTCGGAATTAGCACTCCCCCAATGAGAGTGCTAACGATGAACAAAGTTGAAATTCATCTCAGTGAAATTTAAGTCATCCCTAATGAGGAGGATAGCATGTCATTGAAGCTGCGTCCTTTGGCCGACCGCGTGATTGTCGAACCACAGGATAAAGAAGAGACTTTTGCGGGTGGTGCGCTGGTACTGCCAGAAACCGCGAAGGAAAAACCCCAACAGGGTCTGATTTTGGCCGTTGGCCCGGGCCGTCGTGATGATGATGGCGCTTATATCAAGATGGATGTCAACACTGGTGATACCGTGCTGTTTGCCAAATATGCGGGCACTGAAGTCAAGGTGGATGGCAAGAAACTGCTTATCTTGAAAGAAACCGACATTCTGGCTGTTGTTGATAACAAGTAATTTCTAGCCTAGCAAAGCAAATCTTTAGAGAAATACAACTACTCGGAGGAGTAAAAACGTCATGGCTAAACAACTGGTGTTTAATGAAGACGCCCGTCGTCGCCTAAAAGTGGGTATTGATATTTTGGCGAACGCTGTGAGCACCACCCTCGGCCCCAAGGGGCGCAACGTGGCCCTCGATAAGAAATTCGGCGCTCCCACTGTTACTCACGATGGTGTAACCGTTGCCAAAGAAATTGAATTGTCTGACCCCTATGAAAACATGGGTGCGCAACTGTTGAAGGAAGCCGCCACCAAGACCAACGACATCGCGGGTGATGGTACAACCACCGCAACCGTGCTGGCTCAGGCGATTGTGAATGAAGGCCTGAAGAACATCGCTGCTGGTGCCAACCCCATGCTGCTGAAGCGTGGGATCGAAGCTGCCACCGACAAAGTGGTCGAGGCCCTGCGTAAGATGTCGGTTGAAATCAACACCAAAGAAGAAATTGCCTCCGTCGCCTCCAACTCCGCGCAGGATCGCCAAATTGGTGAACTGATTGCCGAAGTGATGGACAAAGTGGGCAAGGACGGCGTGATCACCGTTGAAGAGAGCAAGGGTCTGGATTTCGAGACCGAATACGTCGAAGGTATGAACTTTGATCGTGGGTACATCAGCCCCTACTTCGTTAACCACCCGGAAACGATGCAGGCTGTCATTGAAGACCCCTATATTTTGATTCATGACAAAAAGATCAGCGCCGCTGCCGACCTCGTGCCGATTCTGGAAAAACTGTTCCAATTGGGCAAACGTGATGTCGTGATTATTTCGGAAGACGTTGATGGTGAAGCGCTCGCCACCCTCGTGTTGAACAAACTGCGTGGTATGATCAACGTTGTCGCTGTCAAAGCCCCCGGCTTTGGTGATCGTCGCAAGGCTATGCTGCGTGACATTGCTGTGCTGACGGGCGGTCAGGTCATTAGCGAAGAAATGGGTCGCAAACTGGACAGCGTGACGATTGACGACTTGGGTCGCGCTGGCAAAGTGGTCTGCACCAAAGATGACACCACCGTTGTGGACGGCATGGGTGATCAGGCTGACATCAAGGCCCGTATCGAAGAAATCCGTGTCGAAATTGAAAACAGCACCAGCGACTATGACAAAGAAAAACTGAACGAACGTCTGGCGAAGCTGGCGGGTGGTGTGGCTGTGATTCGCGTTGGGGCCGCTACCGAAGTTGAACTGAAGGAAAAGAAGCACCGCGTTGAAGACGCCCTGAGCGCAACCCGCGCCGCTGTCGAAGAAGGTATTGTCCCCGGTGGTGGTGTGGCCCTGATTAACGCCATTGCCGCTCTCGATGGGGTGAAGTTGAACTACGGTGATGAAAACACAGGTATCAGCATCCTGCGTACCGCGCTGGAAACGCCCATTAAGAAGATTGCTGCCAATGCCGGTCAGGACGGTGGCGTGATTATTAGCAACGTTCGCCGTATCCAACAGGAAAAGGGCAACAACAAGATCGGTTATGACGTGATGACGGGCGAATATGTTGACATGATTGTCGCTGGTTTGCTCGATCCGGTGAAGGTGACTCGTGGAGCGCTGGAAAATGCTGCCAGTATTGCCGCGATGATCCTGACCACCGAAGCGCTCATCACCGACATCCCTGAGGAAGAAAAAGCCCCAGCAATGCCCCCCGGCGGCATGGATTACTAATCCAACGCCTCGAGCTAAGTACCAAGACGGATTCGGCAGCAATGTCGAGTCCGTTTTTGATTTTTGAGGTACAGAACCTTAATTGCCCCTTCTGGCTATGACTAGTACAATGGAACGAACCATCGGGACCGAAGGGAAACAGGTATCGCCTGCTTGTATAAGTAAAAGTATTGGTATGTTATGGATTTCTGGCCGTCAATTAACGCAAGTCGCATTCTGATTGTAGAGTCGGATGTCAATCTGGCCGACGCCCTCCATGATATGTTGGTGGCTGAGAATTACTATGTCCAGAAAGCCTATAATCTGGGCGATGCACGCTTCTCGGTTCGACATCATCATTATGACGTGGCGTTGGTAGATTTGCGTGTGAGTGATACCGATGGACAGTCAGCAGCGGATGTCTTTCAGAAAGACCCGGCCTTTGAGTATGTGACATGGATTGCGATTTCAACGTCACCTGCCAAAGTGATGCCCCCGGAGGGTGCTTCAGGGATGATTACCGCGCCGATTCATACACAGGCGGTCTTGAATATTGTGGCCCAAACACTTGAACGGGCCAAATTGAAGCCCACCAATCTATCGAGTATGCCAGAAATGACCTCCCGCGATGAGTTGTTAAAACTGCTGGAGCGTAATTTGCTGGAACAACAGACGCTCTCAGGCATTGCGCGGATGCTGAACTCTACGCTCGACCTAAACACGGTATTGACGAAGGTGGTGGACGCGGCGACCTCCTTGACCAATGCCGAAGAAGGCTTGCTGCTGCTGCCAGATGATGAAGGCAAGACGCTGTATATCCGCGCCGCCAAAGGCATTGACCACGAAACCGCCCGCGAGTTTCGCATCAAAACACAAGATACGCTGGCGGGACATGTTTTCCAGACGGGTAATCCGGTCTTAGTGGGGCGGGCAGGCTGGCAAAAAGTTAAAACCCAATACTTTGCCCGTTCACTGCTTTATGTGCCAATGCAGGTCAAAGGTCAAAATGTCGGCGTGTTAGGCGTCAACAATCGCATGACCGACCGCACCTTTACCGAACGTGACCGCGAATTGCTGCAAGATTTGGCCTCACACGCGGCGATTGCCATTGAAAATGCCCGTTTATACGGCGAAAGTGTGATGCGCTCCCGTGAATTGGCAACTCTAGTAAACGCCAGTGCCGCCGTCAATACCACCTTATCCTTAGAAGTGGTATTGCCAACCATCGGTGAGCAGTTTATCCATGCCCTCAACATCAGCTTGTGTGAACTAGCCACCATTGATGGCGGCACGGGCACGTTGCGGGTCATTTCACGTTATATGCAGGGCCATTGGTCACCCGAACATTCCCCACAATTGAACCCACTCCAAGTCACGGTGTTTCGTCACGGTTTAGAGCAGCGCCAAGCGATGGTGCTGGGCCTTGATGAATTGGTCAACGACAAGGTGAATTATCAATATCTTGCGGGTCAACAGGCTCAAAAATTATGCCTGATTCCGGTTTTTAGCCATAATCAGCCTTATGGGGTCGTGGAACTGATTTATCATCACAGACACTCCGATCCAGTGATTTCCCCCGACTGGGAAGAAAAAAGCCATCATTTATTGACGATGGCACTCAATAACCAAGATGATTTTGCACAACAAAAAGAGTTGGCATGGGCTTTGGCGAAAGCTACCGAAGCAAACGTTTGTAATGTTTGGCGTTGGGACCCGATTTACAAGATGCTGCGCCAGTTACTCAGTGTTGGCAAAGGGGTATGGCTTACTTCGCCTAGCCCTATGCTCAATTTCAATAAATTGAAGTTGCTCCGTCGGACAGTGCTACAAAGTGAGACGGTGGAAATCACAGCCAATGCTCAACTCGACCCCGACGAGGCGGTGCTGCTCGATTTCTATCACGCACAAGGCTTGCTTGTATTGCCATTGATGATAACTGGGCAGGTAGTGGGGGTAGTGGTGTTAGCAGACACCTTGAGCAAACGTACCTTCGCCAAACGGGAGTTTAATCTGGCTCAAGCGCTTGTGTTGCAGGCGGGAAATGCCCTCCAAAATGCCCGTTTGTATAATGATCTTGAAAACAGTTTGCAAAAACTGCGCAAGGCCCAAACACAGCTTGTTCAAGCCGCCCGCATGTCAGCAATGGGGGAATTGGCCGCAGCAGTGGCTCATCAGATTAACAACCCCTTGACGACCATTTTGGGGGATACCGAGATATTATTGCAAGACAGCCCCGAGGGGGACCCCTCACATGAAGCCCTCCAAGCAATTCATCGGGCTGGGCAGCGGGCACACGAAGTGGTACGGCGTCTGTTGAGTATGGCCTATCGTGACCGCGAAAGTGAACATTTGGAGCCGATGGATGTCAATATCACCATTCGAAATACATTGGCACTGGTCACCAGCCATATTGAGCGTGGCTTTATTGCCCTAACCGTTGATTTGGCGGATAATCTACCTATCATCAACGGATTGCGTGGACAGATGGAAGATGTTTGGCTCAATTTGCTACTGAATGCCCGTGATGCCGTCATGGAACAGGAAACCCGCAAAATCGGCATTATGTCCTGTCTAGACCCGGATGGCATTATACGAGTTGAGGTGTGGGATAATGGGCCGGGGATTCCCGACGAAGAGCGTGAAGCGATTTTTGATGCGTTTTATACCACGAAACAACCGGGGCAGGGGACAGGACTTGGACTTCATATTTCTCGACAGATTGTAGAAAAATGCGGCGGGCAAATTTCTGCCGAAAAGCCTGAAAACGGCAAAACAGGTGCCCGTTTTGTCGTGTTATTACCAGCACTCGAAAAATAATCGGCGAGAGGAAGACTTTCTATGAGCAGCAGTACCAACCATATCCTCGTGGTAGATGATGATCCTGATGTGCTGGGGACGCTGACCCGTGCCTTAACACGGGATGGCTTTGATGTATCATCAGCGAACTCCGGCCCCGATGCCTTAGATCAACTAAAACGACGTGTGCCCGATTTGGTGATTTTAGACGTGATGATGCCGGGCATGACAGGCTTTGAAGTCTGCAAACGGATTCGGGCCGATTCAGCCATGAATCATATTCCGGTGTTGTTTTTGACGGCACGTGGTCATACCGATGATATTGTGTCGGGTCTGGACGCTGGTGGGGATGATTATGTCGTCAAACCCTTTGAACTAATTGAATTACAGGCACGAGTGCGGGCCTTGCTTCGTCGCAGTGAACGCGATGCTTTAAAGGTTAGTTCACGCATCCAAGTCGGTCATTTGATTCTCGATTCGGATACCTATCGGGCTTCGATTGGTGACCAGACTATTCAGTTAACGTTTACCGAACATCGCCTGCTGCGCTATTTGATGGAACATATCAATCAGGCGCTTTCTCCCGGCCATTTATTAGAGGCTGTTTGGAGCTATCCCCCCAACACTGGCGATCCCGATCTGGTGCGTGCCCATATCCGCAACCTGCGTTCCAAGCTGCAAGATATGGACCCCGAAAGCCAATTTATCAAGACCATTCATGGCGTCGGTTATATGATGAATGAATAGGCTGATGACTCATTAGAATTTCTTCGGGAAAAATTCATAGGAGTTTCATGGACTGGCCTTTATTTTAGGCCAGTTTGTTTGTTACCATTGATTCAATAGAAAGTCAAAACGCCTTACCGTAATAAGGGGGCATCTCATAACCCCTGTATTGAATCAAGGAGCCACACACATGCCAGTGATTATGGTGGTAGAAGACGATGAAATTATTCTTGAAACACTTGAGCGTGTGCTTGAGCGTGAAGGGCATGATGTGTTGGGTGTCCTGAATAGTTATGAGGTTTTGTCCATCGCCCGCGAGTCGCAGCCGGATTTGATTATCTTGGATATGGTGCTGCCGGGTGATAATGGCCTTTCCCTTTGCACCCAACTTCGCAAGCTGCCCCATCTGACCGATGTACCAATTCTGTTCCTAACCGCCTATCACAGCGCTCATGAGATTGCGTTGGCGTTGGATGCGGGGGGCGACGATTTTATGCGGAAGCCGTTTAGCACACGCGAACTCAATGCACGGATTCGCGCCCTGCTGCGACGGGCCACGCGCAACAAAAAAGAAGAGCAGCAGCGCCTTACTATTGACTATAATTTGCGGACGGTATCGGTAGATCAACGGGTGATTAGCCTTACGCCAGTGGAATTTGAACTGCTCGATTATCTGTGTGTCAACACCGATAAATATCACACCGCCAATGATTTGTTGGAATCGGTGTGGGATTACCCGGCAGGCTCTGGTGATACAGCCCTTGTCCGCAATCACATCCATAACTTGCGGAACAAATTGGAATTCGATCCCGACCGACCGCGTATCATTATTTCGCTGCATGGACGTGGCTATCGTATCAATGCTAATGTTCACAAAACGGGTAAACCAACCGAAATGGTCGTATAGGACATAGACCTAGTTTTACAAATTTCATATAATCACAATTGTCGCGCGGCAGGCTTCATCAGGTCGGCGGCAATTTTGTTTTTATCCAAAAACGGTTAAAGTTGGGTAAGGATACAGAGGGTAATTCGGCGTATTGGATACCCTAATGACAATATATGCACAAGTTCTCACAATTGAGAACACGGCTTTTATGGCAGGTATGGTATCATGTCAACAGGAGTTGCCACTCCTCGGATGAGCCTATCCTGAAACTCGTCCAACAGAGTTTTGACTAGAGGGCTAACCTTATGCGAAAACCGCTTAAAAGAACTTTTCGGAGAGCCTTAGCCATTTTAGATGGCCGCACCAGCCGGACTCGTGGGCAAAGCCTCGTGGAATTGACATTGACCATGCCAATTCTGCTGCTGATGCTGTTAGGCTTGGTTGAGATTGGGTGGTTGGCTAATAATTATCTCACCCTGCTCGATGCCACTCGTGAAGCAGGGCGCTATGGCTCGGTACGCGATCCAAATCTTTGGCAGATTGGTTATGAAACCAGCTACCATATGATGGACTGTGACTTTGACACCCCTGAAAATGGGAATTATGGTTCCACGCACTTTGATAAGTATCAACAGGAATTGGTGGGCACCTATCCCGGTCCTGCAGTCCCCGGCTTTAACAATGGGGTCGAAACTCCGGGGCTGCAATTTTACGATGGGGTAGCCTGCTCTGCAATCACCAATATCTTGCCCCTGCCATTTAATGATGCCGAGGATGATGTCGTCGTTTCGGTGTTTTCGTATGCCTACTTTGCCAATGACCGCCGAATTCATGTAGTAGGTCGCCTACCCAGCCGCGCTAATGAATGCACGGGGGCCGATGAACCTTATGCAAATGCCTTATATAAGATTCCGGCTACCCAAGCTGATTCGGGTGGTGAGAACCGATTGGGCTATTTCTTCCGAGGCAACCATATGTCTTCCCATACCCCCGGTTGTCGCGGGTCAGAATTTACCACCGCTGAAGTGGAAGATATGTTGAATCGTACCCTGTTGAATAACACGGGGGGACCAATTACCGATCCTGAAATTCGTGAAATGGGTGCTGGCGGTATGGTGCTGGTAGAGATTTTCTGGCAGCATGAACAACTGCTCGGGATTCCATTCTTCACATTTTTTGAGGATCAATTTGATATTCATGTTTGGTCAATGTTCCCCAACACTGCGGCTGAGCCAATTTGTGGCCTCTTGCGTGATGATGCACAGTGCTAGTGACTGTCAAGAATAATGATGAGGGCCTCTGGATATGAGACGTATAGTACATCGCTTTAAATTCAAAAAGGAAAAGGCAGGACAGTCTATTGTCTTGCTCGCTATTGGTTTTATCGCGCTCATTGCCTTTGTTGGTTTGGTCACCGACCTTTCACTGCTGTTTGTCCGCTACAGCGCTCTCCGTCGTGCCGTAGACTCGTCGGCGATTGCGGCAGCGGGCCAAATTCGGGAAGGCCGTGACTATGGCGACGTGGCAATTGCGGCGCGTCAATATATCGAGCTGCATGGCCTCGAACCCCATCGGGTCTTTGTGGAGACCTGTGAAACCGACATTGCCGCTTGGCGTGCCGGAAGAGGCGAATGGGAAGGCAACCCGCATCCTGAGGCGACATACCCAACCCTAGACACCATGCCCGAAACCGAATTGTGCCAATGGGATAACCCGCGTAAATTGGTGCGTGTGACGGCCCAGATTCAATCGCCAACGACATTTTTGCGGATGGTAGGGTGGTCAGATATTACCCTTGAAGCCACCTCTGTTTCCGAAACGGCTGTGTTGGACGTAGCGCTGGTCTTGGATAGCTCGGCGACCATGACACAAGATACAAACTTTACTACCCACTATCTTCCTGCCCACGCGGGTATTCAAGGCTGGATTCGCCCTGACTGTATGCGGACAGCCCCTGAAGATGGCTCATACCCCGATGCAGACCGCCTAAAATGGTCAGGTTGCTGTTCCAACCCCGGTAAAGGCTTGATTCGTCAAGACCCTGCAACCGGGAATTGGAATATTTGGACAGATGTCAATGGCAATGGCTCCTACGATGGGAGTGGTGAAGATGGGGTGCGACCAATTCCATCTCTCAACGAGACTACTGCCGTACCGGATGACAAATATACCGACTTGATCTGCCGTCCCTTCAAGGATGTCAAGGATGCTGCCCGCAACTTCATCCGTCGCTTGGACTTTATCCGGGGTGACCGCGTGGCATTGGTGTCGTTTTCTCGTACCGGGGAAATTCTCATTCCATGGAACGCAGGCTCGACTGACGAACTTATGATGACCTCAGAGACGGTTGCCACGATTACCCTGAACGAAGAAATGGCACCCGACTTTGCTAATGAGCCTTGGGGTACCGGGAATGCTTTCTGGGATCGGTATAACCGCTGTCGTGAGCTGCTTGAACCGTATTGGGATTATGACCCTGCGACCGGAACCGTAGATGGTTTGGTCAGCAGTGTATATGCACCCCAATCGGTCTATCCTATTGGATCTCCTGTCAATACCTCATTGGTGCGTGAATGGGCCTATGAAAGTATTGCGCCCTGTCCTGATACCAATACCGGATCGGGGATTTTCTGGGCCAATAATGCTTTAACGAATGTCGAGACGATTCGTAAGGACGCGGTGTGGGTCATCATTATGTTGAGCGACGGTGGGGCAAACGTGACCGATAGTCCATCTGGCTCGGCCACTTTGAGCCTACCCACCTATGGCGCGGCGGGTTTCTGCCCATGGCGGACGTTCTGCAATGGGGTCCCATCCAATAACGCCTATGATGTGCATCCGGAATGCCCGGCTGGGAATACCGATACAACATCGCCGTTCTGTAACGATAACACCCCTTTGACGCGGCATTTCTGTTTGCAATGGACAAATGATCCGCTGACCAATGGCTCACCCCAAACCGGCAATCCTGAATGCACCCAAGCGGGCAATTACGATGCGGACGATTATGCGCGTGACTGGGCCGACTATGCCGGGTTGCAGGAAGTCCGACCGGGGGTTGAAGGGAATTTTGTGGCAATCTTTACCATTGGGTTCAGTAACCAAGTCGTTAATTCACCCGTAGCTGGGCCGCTGTTGCATTACATTGCGGATGCCGGCGACAATGGGTTCATTGATGATGATATTCAGCAAGACCTGCGGGACGACGGGTTCATCAACAGCAGTATATCGCCGGGAGATGCTGGTCCCTGTCAGGGGATTACGGATTATAGAAGATGGTGTGGTCAATATTTTTATGCCGATAACCTGCAATCTTTGGATGCGGTGTTTGAAGCAATCGCCAGTCGGTTGTTCACTCGTATTTCACGTTAATGTGGATGTGGGTGGAGCGAGAAGGGAGCATGGTTAAACCATGAATTCGAGTAAACAGGTAACGCGAGTTAAAACAGTGCCACGACGAGGCCGACGTGGACAGACAATGGTAGAATTTGCTTTAACCCTGCCGATTGTCTTGATTCTGACGTTTGGTGTCATTGAGTTTGCGCGGCTTTTCCAAGCATGGGTAACGCTGCAAAACTCCGCTCGTGCTGCCGTGCGTTATGGCGTCACCGGACAATGGGACCCGGAAAGCGTCCAAGACCACGTGCCCGGAGCGCCAAGTGGCCCAGTGGATGAGACCGTTTTGGATTACTTGGTGCCCTGTACCGCAGGGTATGACACCATTTTTATAGACCACTGGGGCATTGACTGTGACCCCCAAGATGACGAACATCAGGGGTTGCGCAAAGACCTAGCCCGTTTGCCTTCAATTGTAGATCGAGCCAGAGTTGGCGCTTCTGGTATAAATCTGCGCGACGGCGATAACATTGTGGGTTTGATGTCCCCCGGTGGCCCGGTCAACAGCAGCAATAACGGCGACGAAAATAGACCGAGTTGGTTTCATGTTTGGATTTGTAGTTCACGCCCGACCATTGTTACAGAACCGTACAATCCCGGCAATCCAACTTATGTAAAATCGGGATCACGTTATCAACCCAGCGTTGATCGGCGTAATCGGCAATGCTCGGTGCGTGAATCCCAGACCCCACCCGGTTATGGCCCCGCGGTTGGCACCAACCAATATGACGCAGGTGGCCCCGGTGATATTTTGGAAGTCGTGGTGCATTACAATGCGCCGCTGATTACCCCAATGGCGGCCTTATTGGGATGGACAGACTTGGGCGATTACGTCTATATGACGGCCCAACGTGTCGGGGTAAACGAATCGTTCCGTGCGGTGCGTGCGGTCAACTTGCCGCCCCAACTGCAACTGCCGACGTTTACACCTTCGGACACACCGTTCCCAACCAATACCCCGGTACCATCGGCATCAGCGACCTTTACGCTGCAACCCAGCCCCACCGCCACGGCGACCTCCAGCGCGACGGCTACTGCCACTTCAACGCCTGACTGCACCCGTTTGAGCATAGTTCCGGGCAGCGTGATTGTCGGGACGAACAATGTGACGGTACAGGTTCAAAATACTGACCCGGCCCCATGGTACATATCGCAGGCGACTATTCACTGGCGTCAATGGGTCAGCGGCAGCATGATCTTGGCGGCGACGGGCATCTCTAGCCCGCTGCGTACCGATCACTGGACAGGTACCCAATTGGGGAGTGGTATTCCCAACGGCTATGGCGATACCATCTTAAATTCAAGTACGCCGGGGTGGAATAACAACAACTATCTCCGCCAGTTCGCGGGTAATTCGACGACGACATGGCGTATCCGTTTCACCAATGGACCAAACCCGTTGTCGGCGCATTACAATGCCAACAGCTTCTATGGCTCGAGGCTACGTTTTGAGGGTGGGACAGGCAACATCTGCGAGATACCCTTCCCCGGCCAAGCCCCGTCGGCTACACCAAACGCGACGGCTACCAGCACCCCCATTCCGAACTGCTCGGACTTCACGGTACGCTTCGAACGCTTTGACCCGTCGGGTGTCGTGGTCTTCCGTATCCAAAACGTTGGGCCAAACACCGCCACCATCAATGGGTTTAGCCTCAACTGGCGCGTCCTCAGCGGCTTGGCTGGCAGTATGCATATCCAGCAAATTCAAGTCGGAGGTGCTTCGTTTGGCGACCCGCTGAACGTGATTATGTGGTTAACCGGCTCGCCACGCGACTATACACCTGCCACGACCTATATGCCGAATCCGCCCGGTACCCCGCGTGAAGGCGTGTGGCAGCGTGCGCCAATGGTCAACGCTGGCTCGACGACCTTTATGTGGGTAGACTTTGACGGCCTCGGGGGTGTGCAATCGCTGAACTACTATGGTGCGGCTGGCTCGGACTTCAACAACTCGGCGCTGTACTTTGAAGGTTGCCCGGCTGTCGTAGTGCCGCCGCTGCCAACGCCAACGCCGACCTATACGCCCACCAACACACCGACGCCGACCCAGACCTATACACCGTCGAACACGCCGACGCGGACGAATACACCGCCGCCAACCAATACTCGGACGAACACGCCGACGCGGACGCCGACCCCGACTGGCCCGACGGCGACCCCGACGCACACGAATACCCGGAGGCCGACCAATACGCCGACCCATACGCCGACGCGGACGAATACATCGCCGCCTACCGCGACTCGGCCAACCAACACACCGACCTCGACTGTACCGACGAACACGCCGACCCGGACACCCACACCGCGTCCGCCTACCTCAACCCCAACCCAGCCGCCACCACCGACGGTCTGTGTGGACTGCGCGTAACCAAAATCATATCAGGGTGACTGATAGAAAAAGTCACCCTCCCTTCTCAATCAACCAAAATGCCCCAGAAGCTCTTCCGGGGCATTTTATTTTCTATATATCGAATTTTGATATTCAAGCCCCACGCCACGTTGGAGAGGGGTCGGGGGTGAATGATTACTGGCTTTCGGATTTTTCGCGGGCCTCGATTTCCATTTGGGCCAATTGGCGGCGCAAAATCTTCCCTACCGTCGTCTTGGGCAATTCTTTCACAAACTCAATGCGTGTCGGCACTTCATACCGGGCAAGGCGTTCGCCAGCAAATGCAATGAGTTCCTTGTCGGTAGCTTGCATATCGGGTTTCAGCACGACCCACGCCTTGAGGGCTTCCTGACCTACTTTATCGGCGTCGGGATGAGGCACTGCCGCAACGCCGACTTCGAGCACCGCTGGATGTTCGTTCAGCACATCTTCAACATTGCGCGGATAGACATTAAAGCCGCCAATCAACGCCATATCTTTCTTACGGTCTACAATATAAAAATAGCCATCTTCGTCCATGCGGGCAATGTCCCCCGTATAGAGCCAGCGTTTGCCATTTTTGTCGGTACGGATGACATTGGTGGTTTCGGTAGGCATGTTGTGATAGCCGACCATAATCTGCGGCCCTGCCATGCACAATTCCCCCGGTTCACCCACCGGCATCTCGGTTTCGCCATCTTCTAGGCTGACGATTTTCATTTCCATATCGGGCAGCGGCAGACCAATCGAGCCAATCCGATTTTCACCCCGTAATGGATTGACATGGGTTGCAGTGGGGGCTTCGCTCATACCAAACCCTTCGGCAATGACCCCGCCGGAAAGTTCCTCAAAGCGACGTTTGGTGGCAGGGGGCAGGGGGGCCGAACCACTGATGCACGCCCGAATAGATTTGAGGCTGACCTCACCCGCGATTACTTTAGGATGGTTGTTGATGGAGTTGTAGAGGGCCGGAACGCCCATAAATTGGGTAGGTTTATAGCGGTCAATGCAGTCCAACACCTCATCAATTTCGCGGGCATTCGGCACAAGCACCATCAGGCCGCCCATATAGACGCAAAAACTCAACACGGCAACCATGCCAAAAACGTGAAACATCGGGATGGCTGCCAATGAAATTTCCTCTTGACTTGGCCCATCCCCCACCAGCCATGCGTTGCACATCAGCGTGTTAGCAACTAATGCCTGATGGGTTGCCATTGCAGCTTTGGCTACCCCTGTTGTCCCACCCGTATACTGAAAAATCGCAATGTCGCTGGCTTTAACCTCCACACTGGGACGCTTGCCAACATTTTGGGTCAAAATGGCTTGGAACCAATAATCATTGGGTTGAAGTTGTTCCACCCGATGGCCTGTTTTCTTCTCTTTGGCAATCGTGAACAACGTCTTGGCCGGGCCGGGTAGATATTCTTTGATGTTGGTCACAATGATGTTTTTGACATCGGTTTCGGCTTGGATTTGTTTCAACATCGGGTAAAACAAGGTCAGCGAAATGGCTACCTTCGCGCCGCTGTCTTTCAATTGTTCCGCCATCCGTTTGGGGGGGTAAGTCGGATTAGTCGCCGCAACGACCCCGCCTGCCTTGAGGATGGCATAGAAGCTAATCACAAACTGGACGCAGTTCGGCATGATAATCGCTACCCGATCCCCTTTTTGTAGGCCCATTTCTACCAGCCCTTGCGCCAACGCATCCGAAAGCGCATCGGCCTGCTGATAGGACAAAGTGGATTTGATGCGACCCACCACTGGTAGATGGGCTGAGGTCAGCGTGATCGGGTTGTTGGGGAATTTCTTGGCACTCTGACGCAAAAATTCATGCAGTGGGTGATCGGGATAGGGGGCAAGCGAAGGGGGCACTTTTGCATCGTAGTGTTTTGCCCAAGGGCGGTCAGTATACGTCACCATATTTTTTATACTCCTAAACTAATGTTATTTTTTAAATAAGCGATGATTTCATGACGGGTTTGGGTTCGGCGACCAGCGTTCCACCCAATCTTCGGGGATACGGGTCACTTTGCCGTCTTGGGTAATGCAGATGTGGCGTGTCATCCCAGTAACGTGCATGGTGCCATCCATAGAATTGTAGATTTCATAAGCAAACACGATGCGGCGGCTTTTGATCTCCTCCACCCACACCCGCACGGTGACTTGTTGTCCATAAACCGCTGGTGATAGATAACGCAGATTGACCTCACTTACCGCTAAAAAGAAACCTGCTTTTTCGAAGTCGGCATAATTCGCTCCAATCGCCCGCGAATAGGCGCTGCGGCCCTCTTCACAGTAAGCCAAGTAATTGGCATGATGGACAATCCGCATGGCGTCGGTTTCAAAATAGCGCACGTAAAAGGTAATTTCATGAAAACGATGATTGGGCGGTGGTGGCAAAATTCGTCTCTCCCGGTGGTTGAATTAAAGTGCATTTTCGGCAGCAAGTATATCGCGCAGCAAATCTCGACGGGCAGTTCCCCCCAACATTTCAAGTTTTCGCACGCCGAGGGGGTCAATTTCTTCGCGCAATAGGCGGATTTCTTCGTCGGTGGGGAGGGGCGTCTCATGTACATCCAGCGCAATTTCCAATTCGAAGCCCGTTTTCTTTTGGATGCGTTCCACGCTTTCACCGGGGTGATAGGTCAGCAGGCGCATTCGCCCCTTGGCCCAATCAAATTGACCTAAATCACTAATGAGATACCGCGCTCCTAGTCCCCGCCCGCGTTCCGCCGTATGCCCCAACCCGCTGATAAAGTCGAGTTTTTCCACAAAGGTCACGCGCGAATGGCGTGGCACATACAGGTAAATCTGGTCGGAAAAAACCGTGACATCCGGGATGCCGCCTGTGCCGGGGAGTCGCATTCGGGGATGGGTATAGTCCTCCCCAAAGGCCACGTTATTAAAATTGCCTACCCTGTCTACCTGTGCCGGGCGAAAATATTCTTTCATATGCAGCGAGGGCAAAACATCCGCCACCGCCGACACAAAGCCGACATTCATGACCGATTTGCCCAACCAGAGTGCTTCAATCGTGGCGACACCCAGTGGGGCAGATTCAAAACAAATTCCTTGTCCAATCGCCGAACCATAGGCCACATTGGGGGCGTGCGTTTTGGAAGCCAAGATATAACCCGCCACGACTAACGGCGTTGCCAAGCCCTGTGCCAATAAATCACCGTCTTGAATTTGGCGTGAAATACAAACCGAAATCAGTTCGTCAACAGTGTAGGCGGTAGACATGCCAATAAATTCTCCCAAACCGAGATTTGATTTTTTAAGTATAGCCTTGAAAAGTTGGGGAAAGCAAAAAATGAGGGGCGGCTTAAAGCAAATCTTATGGGAACCTAAGTTCAGCACGGCGGCTTTAGCCCCGTGTCTAATGGCTCAAACAACATGAGATATACTACCACCGCCCAGACGGAAACTAGCCCTGTGTCACAATCCATGCCAGCCAATCGGCGGTCAATTCTTCAAACGATTTACCCAGAATGTCTTGGCAGGCTTCCTCCAGCGTTTTTTCGGCGGCCATGCTCTTGATCCATTCATTGCGTTTCGCTTGGCCGTAAGTGGCATCAATATAATAAACAAATGTCCCGGCCTGAAGACCAGCGGCATAATCTTGGGCTGAAGGCTCGATTTCCCACTCGGCCATCGCTTCCCAGTCTTGCATTTGTGGGGCATCTGCTTCAGGCTCAACCCCCTCCGCTGTGCCTAGCACGATTCCGGCCATTTCTGACAGTTGATTGTTACGGCGCGGTACGGTCATGAACTCTTTCATCACGAGCATTTGCGCTGTGCCTTCGACCACCCACTGCGGATAATTTCCGATGGTGTCGCCTGCCAGTTGATAGAGCAGACGGTAGACCAACTGGGCCGCCATAACCTCATCATCGGGGGGCAGTTCGGTATTCACATCTTGCGAAAAGCGCAATGCTTCGGCGGGTTGATTCCAGACCCATAGGACATGCAGATAGGTGATGTCTACCATTGAACGCAGCGCATCTGGGTATTCATACACCTTGAGATTTAGGGCTTCGGCTGGCTCAATGCCCAATTCGCGGCTGACAATGGTATAGATACCGGGGATATTTTCAGCCAGAACAGTCGCGGCTTTGCTTGTCCCTGTGATTGGGCCGTAGTCGGGCAGATAGTAGATGCGAATTTTTTCGGTGCCGTCGCTGGGCTGATCGGCTGTCCAATCGCTTCCGTTGCGGTGGAGATTAATAACCTGCCATGCCTCACCCGCAAAAAGCCAACGCTGACTATCCGCCGCCTCTCGATAAAAATGGACGGTAATGGTTGAGCCACCTGAACCCAAATCGCTGACTTCGGCCTCACCCGATCCGCGCCATTTAACCGACATCCGCGCAAACGATTCATCTTCGCCGGGGGCGCTGATCGAGCTAAGGGTGATGTCAAATGAATGGGGCGGCTGTTTGGCCCACGCCTCTGCCCAACGCTGCTGCTCAATAGTGAACAACGGATCACCCGGCCAAATATTTTCCATATATTTGTCCACATCCCCGGCAACAATGGCGAGTTCCATCTGCGCGGTGGTCAGGGCCAGTTCGCTTTCAACATCGGGTAGGGGGGTGGGGGTTTCCCGACTGCGTGGTGTATTGGTTGGATTGGCAAAGGCGGTTTGGGCAAGGGCGGCGCGGTCAAGATTGGGTGTCGCAGTCGGCTCGGCGTCCCCCTCATCCTTACAGGCGCTCAAAATCAGCAGGCTAACGAATAAAAGGCTTAGAGCAAAAGACATTTTTTTGAGAAGCATTACAACATCTCCCAAATGGCAGCGTGGTCACTATATTTCTACTAGCCCAAAGCCTGCAAAAGGTTCAGTTTTAGAGTAGCCGCTTGTTTAGAATAGTCGCTCGGAGCCAACAACAACCAGCATCGGGCACAACACGCAAAAATAGATGAAGTGCAAGAAGGTTGCAAACATCAGCAGTGTGCGCCCAAACGTCCGGGTGGCATAGTGTTTTTGGCGTTGATAGTAGAGGCCGATCAGTAGTCCCGTCATCGGCAGGGTGGAGATAATCACAATAAAGATCGTCGCAAATGGGCCAAGCCCCACCTCCTGCAACGTAAGGTTTTCAACCACACGCGGTGGTGGGGATTTGCGACGGGCGGGAAGCCGAGATTGCGTTTGATTAGACATAAGATATGCCTATCGTTTAAAGCTCCAGATAATCGCGCAGGGGGCGGCTACGATTGGGGTGGCGCAGTTTACGCAGAGCTTTGGCTTCAATTTGACGGATGCGTTCACGGGTAACACCGAAATGCTGCCCGACTTCTTCAAGCGTGTGTTCTTTGCCATCTTTCAGACCGAAACGCAGTTCTAGCACTTCCCGTTCGCGTTCATTTAACACCGACAGGGCGCTGCGAATTTGCTCTTTCAGTAGTTGACGGGCGGCGGCCTCCACCGGGCTAATCATCTTGTCGTCTTCGATGAAATCCCCTAGCTGGCTGGAGTCCTCTTGTCCAACGGGCATTTCCAGCGACATCGGCTCTTGCGAAATCCGCATAATCCGCCGGACTTTGCTGGCGGCCCGCAGCAGTTTGCGTTTCATGGTCGGGTCGAGTTTTTCATCGTTTTTCCATGCTTCCCGTACCTGCTCGGTTTCTTCGGGCGTCAGGAAGCCAATTTCAACCGCCAATTGTTCAATCGTCGGGTCAGTGCCGAGTTCTTGAATCAATTTGCGCTGGATACGCATCAGGCGGTTGATGGTTTCAACCATATGCACCGGGATGCGGATGGTACGCGCTTGATCGGCAATGGCTCGGCTAATGGCTTGGCGAATCCACCACGTCGCGTAGGTGCTGAATTTAAAGCCTTTGGTGTGGTCAAATTTTTCCACTGCCCGCAGTAGACCAATATTGCCCTCTTGGATGAGGTCAAGGAAGCTGATACCGCGTCCCATATAACGTTTTGCCATGCTGACGACCAAGCGCAAATTGGCACGGGTCAACACTTCGGCGGCTTCATTGCCCCGGAACACCGCGCTGGCAAATTCGTCGCGCACGCGGCTGGCATAATGATCTGGCCGACGCTCTACCCACGCGCTAAATGCATCAGCCGTCGGGGGTTCACCCGTTTGGCGATAGGCCCGTAACAATTCCTGTTGAATTTCCGGCGGGATGAGATAGAGGGCATGGAACACTTCGAACAGCGACTGTGCTAGGCCTGTCCATTTTTCATCACGTCCCCAAGGCCCCTGCGCCATCAAATATTCGCGGATATAGGAGGGCAAATCCACGTCCCAGTTTTCGCGTAATTGGATGGTCTCGGCGACCACGAGTTCAAAATCGGGCAAGTCAAGTTTATGGGTCGCCACCAATTTTTCGAGCTTGGCCCAATTCGTGAGGATGTGCAGATAGAGCGTATTCAGGACAGTCAGCGGGTCGGTCTGGCCCTCTTTGGTCAGGGTATCCACCAACCGATTTAGGAACATAACGGCAGTGATTTGCACCGAGAGCCATGTTTCGCGGTTGGAATCAAGTAGTTCCACCTGACCGATTTCCTTGAGATACATGCGCACCGGGTCATCCGCCAGCGCCAGTAGATCGTTATCGCTCTCGTCGGCGGTGTCAAACCCGACGTCATCGAGATCAAAATCGTCGAAATCTAACTCTTCGTCGTCACCCCCCAATTCGCCTGCAATGCCCAGTTCGGAAAGGGTATCATCGAGGTCGTCAAGGTCTTCTTCTTCAAAATCCTCTTCGACCAACACAGGCTCATCATCGAGGGCGTCTTCCACTTCGACTTCTTCGACAGCGGTGGTGCCGTCTTGTGCTTCAAATTCTTCCGCGTCCGATACCACAGTAATCCCTTCCAATCGCTTCAAAAATGCCTGTGCTTCCTCGCTGGCGAGATCACCGAAGACAGCCACAATCTCGGATTCAGTTAGCTGTCCGGCTTGTTGTCCTTTGGTAGCCAGCGCTTCTACCAGATGGGCTGGCGCTGTTGAGGTGGTCTTTGGTCGAGAACTCACTCGTTTGCTCATATCACTTAATTTTCTTGCCGTTGATGCACTAACTCATGACGGGCGCGTTCCAATAAATGTATAGCGAGGCTATGGGTCTTGATGGTTGAATAATCTACCACGAGGGCATCCTCGCCGTCTAATTGAGCCTCACGCTCAAAAAAGTAGAAATCACTCATCTCACGTTTTAAGCGTTGCTGGCGGAGTTCAAATACACACCGCAATAGCTCAAGACCTTGCTGTTCCGCTTCACCATTAAAGCGGCTGAGGTCTTTCATCACACTCTGCAACTCGGTGAGATGCAAATTATTGGCCCGCTGTCGGAAAACCTCCAATGGGTGGGGCTGAATCTCTTGCACCGTTCCCCACAATTCTTGCGGTACGTATTCCTGAATAAACTCCGCTGGCTCATATTGATCTTGATCCAGTGATTGTTTGATTAAACGGAATAGGGCGCGATAATCCTCGCGGCTGAAATCATCTTGATTTAGCGGAAGTAGGGCCGCTGATGCACGTTCTTCTTGGGCAGCCAATTCGCGCAGTCTACGATTGACCTGAAACAAGCGGTCAGGGGCGTGCAACAACAATGATAGGCAGTAACGTTCAAGCGCAGCACCGGGTTGGCTGGTGTGCCCGTTGCGCCGCTGCATAGTATTACCATTTGCCGCGCCTTTAGGTTGGGGGCGATGGGCGGGCAGCGGTTTGGCGGTAGACTTCATTCCACCCGCCGCATGTACCCAATTCAGCAAATCACGTTCTGGGATATGTAGCCGCACGGCTAGGCGCTGTACATTGTCATTGCGTTGCAAATCGCTTTCCGTTGCCGTCAGCAAGGGTAATAGTTCATGGGCCAGCCGCTGACGCTCGTGAATATCGGCGTGTGGACTAAGGCCGCGTGTGCCCATTTCAATCACATAGTCTACCAGCGGTTTGGCCTGATTGACCACTTCCGGCCATTGTTCAGGATTGGCCCGAATAAAATCATCAGGGTCTTTGCCGCTAGGCAGTTGTAACACCCGTATATCCAATTGCAGTTTCCCCGCCTGCGACATCATGCCCCGCGCATCCAACCCCTGTGATCCATTATCAGCCCCTGCTTCGACCAAGCTATCACGCGTCACTTTGAGGCCGCGCATGGTGGCGTTCACCCCGGCGGCGTCTGAATCGAGGGCTAAGATCAGCCGATGAGCATATTTTGCCACCAATTGCACTTGCGTGGGGGTCAAGGCCGTTCCCATTTGGGCGACGACATTGGTATACCCCGCTTGGTGAGCCTGAATGACATCCATATAGCCTTCAACGATGACCACTGTTTCGCTTTCACGGATGGCGCGACGGGCCAGATCAAGCCCATAGAGCAGGGTGCTTTTATCGAATAATGGCCCCTGTGGGGAATTCAAATATTTTGGCTGCTGGTCATCTGCCAAAGCGCGTGCCCCAAAACCAAGTGTGCGACCTCGCCCATCTCGAATTGGGATCATCAAGCGGTGACGGAAGCGATCATAGACGCGGCCATTGTCATTACGAATAGCAAGCCCTGCCTCTAGTAATTCCTCTTCCCGATAGCCCTCCAAACGGAAATGATTCAGGGCGAAATGCCAGTTATCGGGCACATAACCGATGTTAAACTGGCGAATGGTCGTTTCGTTCAAACCGCGCCGCGCAACATAGCCCCGTACCGACTCAGCTTCCGGCGATTCCAGAAGATACTGGGTAAAATATTGGGCTGCCGCATCGAGCAGCGCCAAGAGACGTTCTTCGGTGTTTTGGCGGGTCGTTTCTTCAGGCGTTTGTGGACGAAGCTCAATCCCGGCTTTTTCGGCGAGGGCACGCAGCGTTTCGGCAAAATCCCATCCCTCGGCTTTCATCACAAAGCTGAACAGGTCGCCGCCTTCGCTGCACGCGCCAAAACAGCGCCACGTCTGACGGTCTGGAAAGACGACAAACGAAGGGGTCTTTTCCCCATGAAAGGGGCAAAGTGCCTTGTAATTGCGCCCCGCTTTTTTAAGGGGGGTATACGCCGCCACGATGTCTACAATATCGAGTCGGGCTTTGATGTCGTCAATTACGGACATACCAGTTAAAACCTTCTGACCGGGATGGTGTTTTGTGTTGGCATTATATGTTTGTTCTAGTCTTAGCGCAAGCGAAGGCTCTAAAAATTTAGGCAATCTTCATGTCGTAAGGCACTTGGCAGAACCTCGAATTCGGTTCAAAATTAGAGTTGAAAATATGCGATTTTGCGCCTTGTGTTATTTTGAAGGGGTGAAAGAATGACGATGACCGATGAAACCGTGCTAGTCCCAACGGATGAGGATATTTTAGAATCGCTCCATGCCCTCGTCCGCTCAAACGATCAAATCCGTGTGTCACGGAATGATTTCACTTATACAGTGGTCAATGGGGTGGTGAAATTGGTGGGCAATGTGAGAACCCCCATTGTGCGGCGGATGTTTAAAGACGGCGTGCTGCAATTGGCGGGCGTCAGTGCGGTAGATGATACGGAATTATACGATGATGAAGCCGTTCTCCTCGCGGTGGGCAAAGTGCTGCCTGTTGGGGTTCGGGCACGTATCAATCACGGCGCGGTAGCTTTAAGCGGGACTTCGGCGGATGAAATCGTCGCCAACGTGGGTGAAATTCCGGGTGTCCGATGGGTGACTTTTAGTTAGACCGTTCCATGCGAAAAAAATTACGTCTCTCCCATATCCCGACCAGTATTTTTGTACTGATTGGGATTCTACTTTTGGTGGTGGCCTGCGAGCCATTAGCCCCCGATGATCAGAGTCAACAGGTCATCGTCGTGACGGCGACCTCTTTGCCATCTCCCCGACCAAGCGCCACCCCACCGTTTGTTACGCCACTACCGACCCGTATCGAAGCAACCGTTACCCCTACGATTGCAACACGCCCGACGGTGAGCCTCCCCCCCTGTGAGGAAACCGAGGGCCGGGTGTTGGATGCCACCTTTACCAGCGCCATCATGGAAAATGAGGTGCCGTATCGCATGTATCTGCCCCCCTGCTTTTTCATCACCGGACAGCGCTATCCCTATGTCATTTTATTGCACGGCTCAACCTTCGATCAAACTCAGTGGACGGACGGCCTAGCTGTCCAAACGGTCATGGATGAGCAGTTAGCGGATCCGCTGAATCCCCTGCCACCGATGGTGTTGGTTATGCCATTTGGCGATTATCTGATGCAGGAAAATATCTTTGACGAAGGGGTGTCCTATGAAAATGTCATTTTGGATGAACTGATTCCAACCGTCGAAAGCCAATATTGCCTATGGTCAGAGCGCGAAGGTCGGGCGATTGGCGGGATTTCACGCGGCGGCTTTTGGGCGGTCAGCATGGCGTTTCGGCATCAAGACCTGTTTTCAGCAGTCGGGGGACACAGCCCCGTTTTTGATGATGACCTTGCCCCGCCATTGTATGATCCGCTGCAATTGGCCGAAACCATTCCGCCAACCACCCAACTGCGGATTTATCTGGATGTGACCCAGAGCGATATAGCCGAGGCCAACGTGACAGCGGTCTCCAATATTTTGCGCCTGAATGGGGTCGAGCATACCTATGAAATCAGCCCGACAGGGGATCATGATAATGAATATTGGTCAGCCCATGTCTTGGATTATCTGATGTTCTATGGGCAAGATTGGCCGCGTAATCCTGCCGAACTGCCGAGTTGTTTTTAGGATCATCAGATGTTGACCATACAGGAAGCTGACTATCAACTCCTCATTTTAACAGGGCCTGATCCTCTTGACCCCCAAGATGATAATGTGGATGTTGAGGTTGTTTTTCCAAATGGCGAACGATATGTTGCAACATTCTTTACGCTCAAGAATTTGGAAACGATTATGGATCGCCATGCCCAAAGCGGGGAATGCAACTACGGCAAATATTTGTGGGCCGCCGATATGGTCATTGTTCGTGAACTGACAACAGAAGCCATTCGGGAAACAGTGGCCTATATGATTCTTGAGCGAGAACTGGAATCTGCCTTCTCACATACTAAAGACTTCTAATAGATGACGGATTGCCAAATGCCTGTACCACCTGAATTACGAGGAGCGATTGACAAGGGTTTAGAAGTGATAAAGACACACTCACTCCATCACTTCCATTGGCTTCATCGCCAAGAACTTTACCTAACGTTCGGCTCCTATGATGATCCCAACGTCTTGAAAGCAAGAGGGTGGCTGGCCGTTCTAACGGCTCAATATGTATTTCCAATTCTTGAAGCCACTCAAACAGAAATTGATGACTTGCTTCGGAGCATGTTGGAGGCATCCATTGGCTACTTGAACGGGGGGGGTATCGGATGATGAAATTGCCAACATGGATGATGAGTGCTATCACACCTTAGGTAACTGGGCTGATTTTGATGATCCCGGTTATTCACCTAGAGCCGATATTGCAGCGATGGCAGTATATAAAGCAGCGGGCGAGGTACGAGGCAAAAGGCAAGACCCGTTCGAGTTTGCGAAAAAGCATAGTAAACACACGCCCGATGGTATGGTATCAGGCGATAAATTTTCAGACAGCGACTGGGTAAGCATCGCGGGTGTCGGTGATACGGCAGGATGTGCGGCATTAGCGTATGCGGCAACCGATGAAAATGTTTCAAGCTATGACCCGCAGAAATTGGAAGAGTTTTGGAAATGGTGGTTATTGGAAGCGATTCCCAAAGCATGGGAATTAGCTGAAACTCCACCAGATCAATCTACAGAGTAAACAGGTACATGAAAATCGTTAAAAAGATTGTTTTAGCTATAGTTGTCATTCTAGTTCTAGGATTTCCGTTCAAAACCCATGCCCGCCAAAATGGGGGTGGGGTGATTCAATTCGGCGAGACCATTGCGGCGGATTTGGCATCGGGTGAAACCGACACATGGACGTTTACAGGTCGTCTGGGGCAGATGATCACGATTTCAATGGAGCGTTTTCCCGCCGACCAAGCCGATACGCTTGACCCCTATATAGACTTACTTGGGCCAGATGGGACACTCATTGCCTCGGATGATGACAGCGGCCCCGGCCAAGATGCGCTGATTTTGGGTGGGACCCTGCCTGCCGATGGCGATTATTCCATTCAATTAAGCAGTTTTGACGATTTCAGCCCCGGCATTTACCAGATTGCGCTGGTGGAAAATGTGCTGCCAGAGGGGTGTACCTCGTTGCAAGGCACGATGATTCAGGTAGACTCTTGGTACAGCGCCATCGCCCGCGAAAATTTGCGCTATCGGGTCTATCTGCCCCCCTGTTATCAGACCGGTACAGTCAAGTATCCCTATGTGCTCCTGATGCACGGCTCAAATACCGACGATTCCCATTTTGATCGTTTGGAAATGGACGAGGCCCTTACCCGCGATATAGCGTTAGGTCGTCTGCCCCCAATGGCATTGGTATTGCCCTTTGGCGGCGTGATGGCAAATACCAATGTCTTTTGGATTGATGGATCGTATGAATACGTCATTTTGAACGAACTCATGCCGCTGGTCGAAAGCACCTACTGCCTCCAAAATACTCCGGAAGGTCGGGCGATTGGCGGGATTTCACGCGGTGGCTTTTGGGCCTATCTCATCGGCTTGCGTCACCCCGACCTCTTTACCGCCATTGGTGGACACAGCCCTTTTTTTGATTTGTACCACGCGCCGGATACCCATAATCCGTTAGCGCTGGTTCTCACCGTCGAATGGCCCGCCAATGCTCCCCGTCTCTACATGGATCGCGGCAAGGATGATTATGCCCAAGTGAATATTGATTTAATTGCCGAGCGCCTGACCGAACATGGCATTCCCTTTACCTATGTGCTACATCCAACGGGTGAGCACCGCGATGAATATTGGGCGGTGCATGTCGAAGAATATATGATGTTTTATGCCGAGACATGGGACGCCAGTACGTATCCTCCCTGTGATTTAGGATTGAATTAGAAAGAGTTGGTTGCATGAGAGTGTTTTACCGCTTTGCCATTTTCGCCTGTGTACTGATGGCCCTCCTGATTTTTGCTCCCTTTGCTGTCGCACAGGATGATTTGAATTTGTCTTTGAATAACCCCACCGCTGGAACGCTTACCGCAACTATGCCGCAGCAAACTTGGCGTTTTCAGATTGGACAGACCCAAACCCTCAGCTTGGATGTCGCTCGCAGCACGGGTAATTCGGTGTTGATTGTGATACTTAATCAGATGAACAATGCCGATACGCCGCTGCAACTTATCAAAGCGCGGGGGGATACCACCGGACGGGTCTACATTCCCCAACTCTATTTGGAAGCCGGAAGTTATGCCCTGACCGTGACAGGGGATTTAGTGGCGATAGGCGGAGAAACGGTTGATTATTATATTTTGCTGGCGACGGTGGGAACCCCGGTTGGCCCAACCGCTAACGTGGCGACCTTTACCCCCAACCCAACAGTGAATCGTACCGCTACCCCAATCCCCTCCAATAATGCGACTCAGATTGCCGGAGATGAGGTGGGTATATCCGGTTTTAAATTGATCGAATCGGGTGAGGTGCTCGAATTTGGCGAAATGCGCGAAGGGGTATTCGAGCAGGAAGGCGATATCCATCAATTTACCTTCTTCGGCACGACCGACATGGTGGTAACGTTGAGTTTTAGCCGGATGGATGAAGAGGCCACCTTTGACCCCTATTTGCGTTTGCAGTCCCCCGACGGCACCATCATTGCCGAAGATGATGATATCGTACCTACCACGCTCGATTCGGTGATTAACAGCGTAATTTTGCCCGCCGATGGGACGTATACCGTTTATGCCGGAAGCGCTACCGGATTTGGGGTAGGGAGTTATCTAATCGGGATTGGTATAGGCGTTACTGTCGCGGATGTCGAACGTGGCACCCTTGCCCCTGATTTCACGCAAACCGCTACCCTTGAATTTTATGGAGCGCGGGATCGTTGGTTAATTGGCCTGCAAGCTGGGGATGTCGTCACCGTTTACCTCAAGCGCGTAGACAATACCACCACCTTTGACCCGATGGTCGAATTGGTCGCACCGGGGGGTGAATCATTAGCCTTTGATGATGACAGCGGCGGCGATAGCAATGCTTTGATTACCGATCTAACAATTACAGAAACCGGACTGTACAGCATTCATGTGGCCGGGTTTGGCAACAGCGATTTGGGGACCTATGAACTGCGCTGGTCACGTGAGACAGCCACCCCATCCATCCCATCAACCCCATCGCCTACTGCAACGACCCGCCTCTTGCCGAGTTCAACCCCGACCCCAACGACTTCTAACGTGTCCCAACTCCCCAGCCCACAGGCCACCCCGACATCGGTGAGTCCTACTGCGACAAATTTGGCAACGGCTGCGGCGGTTTTACCTCCGGCGGGTTCGGAACGGGGCAGTGTCAGTGAAGGCGGTGTCTTTGAACGTCAGATTGATATTCCCGCTGGCGACAGTCTATTGGTATTTGTCGAAGGCTATTGGAGTTTTGATGCGATTTTGGAGTTGGTTGATCCCTCTGGGGTAGTGATCGAAATGGTGGATGATGTTGGGTTCAATACTACCTTTGACCGCAACCCACGCCTGACGGTCATTATCCCGGTAGAAGGGCGCTATGTGCTGCGTGTCTACGGCTACGAAAATAGTGCCGGAGAATTTAGCCTTAACTGGCGTGTACAATAGTGTTACTATAAATGCACCGTCCTTATCCATCAACGGAAATACACATCTCCTATGAAAACCCCATGTCGCCGCCTCACAGCATTCCTTAGCCTGCTGCTTATTGTTGGATTGTTGTCGTCATGGATGGTTTATGCCCAAGATGGGATTCCGCTTGTCCCCAATCAAGTTGTGACCGGGACGATTGAGACCCCCGGTCAGGAAAACGAGTATTTCTATGATGGAACGGGCGGCACAGAGATTGAAATCGAAGTGCAAGCCGCCGCTGGTTCTCAACTTGTGCCATCCGTCGCCCTAGAGGATATTGAGGGCAACATTTTGGCGTCTGAAGCCCGTTCTGGCAGCGCCGTGATTGCGATTTCCCTGCCTGCCACTTCAACCTATCGGGTGCTAGTAGGCGGCAGTGGTGATTCAATAGGTGCTTATCAATTGGAACTACGGGTTGAGGAGACCGCCACCAACACCCCATCTGGCCCTGCCCAAATGCCCACCAGCACCTTAAATTTTCCCACCCCGACCCCAGACGGCACACTTGCCCCCACGCGCATTCCCCCCGGTGTCAGCCGCACGGGTCGCCCCATTGAACTCAACAGCACAGTGGAGGGCTATTTAGCCGTAGGACGTTGGGACGTATGGCAGTTTGATGCCGAAGCAGGTCAGGTGGTCACCATTGAACTGACCTCTGCCGATTTTGACCCCTATTTGGAATTGTATGAGCCGTCCGATACCACCGTGCCGTTTATCGCCGATGATGATGGCGGACGGGGCACAAATTCCCTGATCTATAACACCCAACTCCTCGTGTCGGGCACTTATCAGATTTATGTTCATTCGTTTGAAGATTCGAGTAGCGGCACGTATGAATTGTCACTGTTCGAAGATACAGGCACAGTCGTCTCAATAGAAAACAGCACCCCTCTGCCTTTTGGGGAGACCGTGATTGGAACGCTAACCACGCCGGAAGCCGCCTATTATTTTGAAGGCACGGCGGGTCAGCAAATCAGTCTATTTTTAACCTCCGCCCAGTTTGATACCTACCTTGAACTGCTTGATGCTGAAGGCACGTTGGTTGGGGAAAATGATGATGATGGACGCACCACCAACTCGGCCCTTAATCTTGAACTCCCCGACGGCGGGATATATTTCGTCCTAGTATCGGCCTATGAAACGCAAATTGCGGGCGAGTTTGAGTTAGAACTCTATGCGCTCGATTCGATTGAATCCCCCGGCGGCACGCTCGACATTGGGCAAACCGCCAAAGCCCGCCTATTGCCAGAGACGGCGGCCATCTGGACATTTCAAGCAACCGCCGGGCAAATCGTCAGTATATCCGCCATGCCACAGAACCCCACCGAACAGTTGGATTTGTTTGTGGATTTGATGGATGCTGATGGACGGGTATTGATTTCTGACGACGATTCTGGTTTGGGGTTAAGCCCACAGATTACCGATTATTCGCTGCCCATCACCGGGGAATATGCGGTGCGGGTACGTGAAGCCTCCGCCACGATTGGTGGTCGCTATCTACTAGCACTGGCGGAGGGCCGGGTCTATTTTTCGCCACTCGGTGTGCCTGCGGGGGTCGTCGTTTTGCAAGATAGTGCGGCGTGGGTAGCTGGGACAATGGACGAGACGATCCAGACCTATGCCCTGTGGGTAATTCCCGTGATCGAAGGCCAGCAATTAAATATCCAAACATTGACCGCCGTTGAGGGCAGCAATTTCCCCGGCGACTTTGAAATGCGCCTATTTGATACTAATTGGGACTTGATGGCGGAATCGGTGAATGGGGTTTTGGATTTGCAGCGGATTCAACCCCCCAGCGACTATCTGCTGTTAGTCCATTTTCGTGGGATTGGTGAGCAGCCCTATCAATTGGCATTCACCGCATCCCAATAACTGATTGAGGGATAATAATGGAAGAACGTATTCAAAAGCTCATCGCGCAGGCGGGCATTACGTCGCGCCGTGCTGCCGAAGAAATGATTATACAGGGCCGTGTGTCGGTGAACGGCACAGTTGCCACGCTCGGTCAAAAAGCCGACCCCGAAACGGATGACATTAGGGTAGATGGCAAAGCGCTGCCCCGACCCGAAAAACATCGTTATATCATCGTACACAAACCGCGTGGGTATATTTCCTCCACCGTCGAAGATGAGCAGATTTATGTGCCGACGGTCTTGGAATTGGTCAACAGTGATGTACGCCTCTATCCGGTAGGGCGGTTGGATGTCAACAGCGAAGGGCTGGTGCTGCTGACCAATGATGGCGAACTCACCAATCGGCTGACCCATCCGCGTTATGGTCACGAAAAAACCTACAAGGTGCTGCTTGAAGGCCATGTCAACGATGAAAAACTGAATCGCTGGCGCAGTGGCATGACGCTGCCGGATGGGTTCCGCACCGGCCCGGCCAAAGTGATTCTATTGGAAGGCTCACGCGATGGCACATGGGTGCGTGTCGTCTTGCGCGAAGGCCATAAACGCCAGATTCGTGAGATTGCCGATTTGTTGGGCCATCCCGTCAAACGCATTATCCGTACCCATATCGGCTCATTGGCGTTGGGTGATCTACCCCCCGGTAAATGGCGCGAACTCACCCATGATGAAGTTAGGGCGTTGCGCGATAATGCTGGCATTGGCAAACAGCGCCGTCCCAATCAGCAGCGATCCTCTGCCGCTAAACCAGAAGGCCAGCGACCAACCCGCCGCCTTTCGGATGGAGAACGTCCATCTCGTCGTCCATCTTCGCGCCCATCTAGTCGCATCGCACCCCGTCGCCCACGCCGAGATGAATAAAAAATATGAGTACCGATGTATCTGTATCCCCCCCAACCGATATTGTTCAGCAGCAGGCCCATTATGGCTGGCGGCGTAAGTTCATGCGCGATTGGCTGCTCCGCCCAATTGGCTTTCGTGTGATTGTGCGCCCGACCATCACTGGGACAGAATATATTCCCGCCAGCGGCCCAACCCTGCTGGTCATGAACCATATCGGCTTCCCTGATCCGGTGGTCGTGACGGGGGCAGTCACATCGCGTTATGTCATCCCCATGTCCAAAATCGAAAATTTCAATTCGCCCTTCATTGGCTTACTTGCACGGGCATGGGGGGCTTATCCGGTAGATCGAGATAAAGTGGATCGGCAGGCCCTTGAAAACACGATTGCCTTATTAAAAGCAGGCCATTGTGTCTTGATTGCCCCGGAAGGTACCCGCCAACAGAGTATGATTGAGGCTAAAGAGGGCTTTACCTATGTCGCCGTCAAATCCGGTGCGACGATTGTGCCGATTGGGTTGGAGGGGACACATTTGGTGGGTGGCAATATGAAACGACTGCGGCGTACCCCGATTGAAATTCGTTTTGGGCCAGCCTTCCGCTTTAAAACGGGGGGGCGTTCGCATGTGCCGCGCCCCGAAATGCGCCAGATGACCCACGAGGCGATGTATCAATTGGCACAGTTGGTCAACCCCGAACGGCGCGGTTTTTATGCCGATCTATCGCAGGCTACAACGGAAACATTAGAATTCGTATCGTGAAATTTGCCCATGACAAATTTTGGATGACTAGGTATCATGTGGCCCATCGTATCCAAAAAATGAGGAAAGGAAGACTGCCGAGCGAAAAATAGATCAAGGGGATAATAGCGCATGGCCTGTGCGTAAACTTCACTTCACAGGTGACGAGGTAACGGTTCCTGCCGAGGGGCAGTGCTAACCCTGTAACAAGGGGAAAATCGAGGTTTCAGCGGATGCCGTTCGGGGTATATCATCACTACTCCGGTTACTCCCCACACAACAAGCAGGTTTTTTCATAAACCCCACTGGTGACAGCGGGACAGCTTCGCCTGCCGTGATGAATCTCTGAGCATGTTCGCGCAGAGAGCATATCTATTTGCATTATTGCGTTCCTCAAAATCAAATAGGAGGCTATAAGGCCATGTGTGGAATCGTTGGTTACGTTGGTGCGCGTGATGCTGCGCCGATTATCTTAAACGGCCTGCAATTGTTGGAATATCGCGGTTACGACTCCGCTGGTATCGCTATTTTAGAAGCAAACGGTCACATCCAAGTGCGGCGTCAGGTTGGCAAATTGGGCAATCTGCGCCAAGAAGTCGAACTTGCCCCTGTCAAAGGGTCGCTGGGTATCGGGCATACCCGTTGGGCAACACACGGCGCACCCAGCCAGCGCAACGCCCATCCTCACACCAGTATGGATGGTGCAACCGTTGTCGTCCATAACGGCATCGTCGAAAATTTCCTGTCTCTACGTGCGGAATTGGAAGCGGAGGGGGCGGTTTTTGCCTCCGATACCGACACCGAAGTGATCGTGCATCTCGTCGAACGCTATCTCTCCGCCGGCAAAGACATCACCGCCGCGACCCGACTTGCCGTACAGCATTTATGTGGGGCACACGCCATCGTCATCATGAGCGCCCATTACCCCGGCCAATTGGTCGTGGCGCGGATTGGCAACGCGGGTGGTGTGGCGATTGGCTTGGGTGAAAATGAAATGTTCATCGCCTCCGACATCCCCGCCATTTTGGAGCATACTCGCCGCATGGTCTTTTTGGAAGATCGCCAGATGGCAACCATCACCGCTGATGGCTATACCGTGCAAACGATTGATGGCGCACTCATCCAAGCGGTAGTACATGATGTCCCCTATGACCCCATCAGCGCCGCCAAAGGGGAATATCGCCATTTCATGCAAAAGGAAATCCACGAACAGGCCCGCGCCATTACCGACACCATCGGCGGACGGGTGGATTTTAAGACGGGGGAAGTATTTTTACCCGATTTACCCCTCACTTCTGACGAAGCCAAATCGCTGCAACGCCTGATTACGGTGGCATGTGGCACAAGTTACTATTCCGGCCTCATCGGGAAATTCGCCATCGAAAAATTGGCCCGTCTGCCCGTTGAGGTGGATTACGGCAGCGAGTATCGTTATCGTGACCCGGTATTGGACGAACACTGTGCGATGCTGGCGATTACCCAGAGCGGCGAAACGGTGGATACCCTCGCGGCGATGGAAGTAGCGAAACACTATCACATCCGCCTGTGGAGCATCGTCAATGCGCTCGGCAGCCAAGCCATGCGAATCTCCGATGGTTATATCACCATGCAGACTGGGCCGGAAATCGGGGTGGCCTCCACCAAAGCCTTTACCGCCAGTGTGGTAGACCAAATTTTGCTGGCCCTCTATGTGGGTCATCTGCGTGGCACATTGACCGAAAAAGACATGATCGCCTATACCGCCGACCTCGCCACTTTGCCCGATTTGGTGGGGCGGGTGTTAGGTCATGAAAACGCCATTGAACAACTCGCAGGCCGTCTCTATCACTACGAAGATTTTCTCTATCTAGGGCGTGGGATTAATTATCCTGTCGCGCTCGAAGGGGCACTCAAGCTCAAAGAAATCAGCTATATCCATGCCGAGGGGTATCCGGCGGGGGAAATGAAACACGGCCCGATTGCGCTGATTGATGAAAATTTGCCCGTTGTGGTGGTCGCCCTTCAAGATGAAGTCTACGACAAGATGCTCAGTCAAATTGAGCAGGCCAAAGCACGCGGCGGCATCGTGATTGCCATTGCGACGGAGGGGGATACACTGATCGCGGAAAAAGCCGACCATGTATTATATGTCCCGCCTGTCTCGTGGTTGTTGAGTCCTGTGGTGGCGGTTATTCCGTTGCAACTGCTGGCCTATCATATCGCGGTGCGGCGTGGGGCGGATGTTGACCAACCGCGTAACCTTGCCAAGAGTGTCACCGTCGAATAGTTCTCAGATGGGCATTCTATAAATCTAAACGCGCTGCCTGTGAGATGGGTGGCGCGTTTTTATCTTTGTTCAGTATACCCATCATCATAAAGCCATAGTAGTCTATCGTCTACCTTATTGGTGCGAATGAAACACCGATTCAAAAGTAACTCGACTCGCTCTTCTGGTTTAAGCATGTCACGGTTTAAATTTGGTCCCTTATAAACGAAAGGTAACAAGACATTCTCGGTTGCGTCCACATTGTAGTAAAAAGTGTCGTTGTCCCTGTAATCACGTCTGAAGTCCGTTCTCCATTGTGAATTATGGCCCCACCCATGAGATAAATCCTTATATGGACGATTTCTACGCCAAAAAGCCCAATACATTACTGAATTTTCGGCTATGCTCTTGACGATATGGTTTGTACCGCCACGTACTTTAACACCTGCCCGACAGAGCATCATGTACCCTAACATATAACCCCGCCAGATTTCTTGTACGAGCGATATTCTTTCTTCTGGATCATCTGATTGTTCTACTTCGACGATTTCATGATAAAACGGGTGGAATACGGGCGAATCTATTGGAGTTAGACCAAGCCCCAGCCAAAATTCATGCTGTTTCTCAAGCGAGATGTTTGGCCCTTCCCAATATTTGTGAAGGAATGAGTCAACGAATGTGCCCGGCTGAAAGGGAAGAGTCAATATTTCATGGACTCTCGAATAAGCATATAGATCCCATAAATCAACCATGACATTTTCTTGTACAACTTCTGGACGCCCCCTAGAATTTTTTTCAAACTTTCGCCACTGAATGGCTTCCAACTCACCATATTTCCTTAGAGGCTCAATATCCTGCAATATTGCACCTCGGCGCGACACAAGAATTTGCGGATGCAGCGTTCTTTCACTGTCTAGCAATTCAAAATATAGGTCATAGATTGAGTAAGTATTCTCAGACACGGGCTGAATTTGGCTTTCCACTCAAGTTAGGATGCAAAATCCTCAGCGGATATAGACCGCAGTTCACCATCCTTCAAAATATGCACAATTTTCATGCTGACCTCATCCCCGACGATTTTCACCTGTGGGTCGAGCAGCGAACGGGCAATTAGATGATGACGGTGGCATTGGTCGGGGTCGCCCTCGCTGCACATAATCGCCACTCGACCCGCCCGCGCCTCTACTTCTTGGAGCAAAGCAAGCAAATCCCGGATGCCTGCCTGATACCATTCCTGCTGCATGACCAGTCCAAAATCCACTTTGTCATTGGCGTAAACACTAGGGTCTTTGGGTCTGCCACCCAGCGCCTCCCCACGAAAATGATAAGTCATGCCGTGTTCGGGTAGGGCACTTTCAAGGCGTTTTTTATTAAAATGTGGCGAAAATCGGCTTTGTGGGGCGCTGCGAATATCTACCAAATCTGTAATCGTGTGTTGTTTCAATAACCCCAAAAAATCATCCAGCGGGTGGTTGCTATGTCCGATGGTATAAAGTGTCAGGCTATTCATAAAAATAATCCTAATCTGCTAGATGCTCTATTCCCAGTCTAGCATAAATTTTTTATCATCCCGCTACCATACTTCGCCTTATCTTAACGGCCATCTCCCTACCTTCAAATATAACCATCGTCCATAAAAGCGTAACAATTGTTACGAATTCAACTTCGGCTTATATAAGTGTCAATAATAGACCGCATGTTCTATAATCATAACGCATTTTATATTGGTTGGCCTGAGCTAGATTCAGCACGGCGGCTTTAGCCCCGTGTCCCTAGATGCGATTTTCCTGATACCAATTACAGATGTCCGTCAGAGGGCATTTTTCACAGCGGGGGTCTTTCCATACACAAATCTTTTGCCCATGTCTCAGCAGGCTCACATGAAAATTATACAGGACATACGGATCGGCAGGCAGCAAATTCAATAGAAGGGGATGGGCGGCAGTTGGATTCACCTTTGGCCCAATCAAGCCCACCCGTTGGCTGACGCGATGCACATGGGTATCCACTGGTAGGACAGGCTTATGAAAACAAAACAGCAGCACTAGCGTCGCCGTTTTAATGCCAACACCGGGCAGGGAGGTCAGCCATGCAAGGGCTTCTTCCGTTGGGGTATCACGCAAGAATTCAATATCGGCCTCTCCTCGTTCCGCGATGATCCGGCTGAGGGTGGCTTGAACGTTCGGCGCTTTAACCTCCGGGAAATTTGTGACCTTAATGGCGTCAATCAATTCGTTGAGTGGGGCATCGCGTACCGCCTCCCATGTGCCAAAACGCCGCCGCATTTCCGCATAAGCCGTTGCTTCATTTTGCTCGGTGGTGCGATGCGACAGCATAGTGGATACAAGCTCGTGCATCGGTTCGCGGCGCGGTTTTAGCGGACGTTCGCCATGCAGCGCCACCAATTGCTCATAGACCAGCAGTGTTTTAGCTTGTAGGGCGGCATTGGTTTTCGGCATAGGTCAGGCTCTCCCATGTGCAAATTTTGGGAAATTTTAACCCGCTCCACCCCATCTTTTGAGAGCCATGTGGCCTAATTTGAGTGCGGTAAATTTTCCAAGATCGTTTGCAACCGTTCCGGTAAAGCCGCCTCAAAAGTCAATCGTTCGCCTGTCACCGGATGGTCAAAACTGATGCGATAGGCATGTAGAAACAGAGTCTTGATGCGCTGTTTGCGTGGTCCATAAACCGCATCTCCCACCACTGGGCACTCGATAAACGCCAGATGAACACGGATTTGATGGGTGCGTCCAGTGATAGGATGAACATCCAACAGCGCATAGTCGCCATAGCGTTCGCGTATCTGAAATTCCGTCACCGATTCTTTGCCATCGCGTACCACCGCCATGCGCTTGCGATTTTTGGGGTCGCGCCCAACCGGGGCATCAATTTTGCCACGATCCGTCGTCGGGGTGCGTTCGGTTAGCGCCAGATAGTGTTTTTCGATGGTACGGGCCTTAAATTGCGCCATCAATTTTTCGCGGGTGGGGTCGGTCAAAGCGATGAGGATAACCCCCGATGTTTCTTTATCCAAGCGATGCACAATCCCGGCGCGAGTTTCATCATCCCCGACGGAAGCGGTTTGGGGCCAGCGGTTCAAGACAGCATTGACCAGTGTGCCGTGCTCATTGCCATGCGCCGGATGCACCACCATACCTGCGGGTTTATTGACCACCGCCAAATATTCATCCTCGTACAGCACGTCCAGCAGGATATTTTCGGGCAGGACGGGTTGATCGCCTTCAATCGGAGGCAGGGCAACGGTGACACAATCCTCGGCCTCTAGGCGATAGGCAGGTTTGCTGGTCTCGCTGTTGACCTGTACCTCCCCGGCCTTGATGAGTTCCTGAATACGGGTACGCGAGAGGTCAGGCAAGCGTGTTGCCAAGACTTTATCCAGCCGTTCGCCCACTTCAGCGGCGTCGGCACAAAATTCAAAAATATCGAGTTCTTCCATTCAATTATCCTGACATATATGGCCTGAGCGATTCGGCACGTTTATTATACATGACGGCCCTATGAACTTAATCGGCGAATCATGCCAGCCAAAATTTCTGACGGCTTATGGTAGACTAGGGAGCATCTCAACCCCGTCAAAGAGGAACGGATTATGGCGCATACACCCCTCATCAATCGTGTTGTCTCAATGGCAGAAGCGGCCTCATTGGTACAATCCGGCATCACATTGGGCTTGGGTGGGGTGACGATGTATCGCCGTCCGGTGGCTTTCGTGCGTGAACTCCTTCGACGGGAGGATCGGTCTACCAACCTAACCCTGCTGAATTTCACTTCCGGCTATGAGTCGGATTTGCTGGTGGGAGCGGGGGTTATCCAAAAAACGCGCACCTGCTATTTCGGACTAGAAATTTTTGGCCTTGCTCCCATGTTTACCCAAGCGGCAAATTTCGGTGAGATTCAGATTATGGAGGAGACCGAAGCCAGTCTTGCAATGGGTATCCGCGCAACGATGGCCGGGGTGGGTTTTATGCCTGCCTGTGCATGGTTGGGGACAGATTTACCTAGATTACGACCCGATGTCAAAACCGTACAAGACCCCTATAGCGGAGAGACGTTGATGGCTTTTCCCGCCTTATCCTGCGATGTCGCCGTGATTCATGCACTCGTCGCCGATAAACGGGGTAACGCCCAAATTAACCAGAATCGCGGCATTGATATGGAACTGGCAATGATCGCCAAGCAGGTTATTATCACCGCCGAAAAAATCGTAGATGTACTAGATAAAGACGTGCATATTCCCTCGCCCGTCACCACAGCCGTTGTACATGCACCATTTGGGGCGTGGCCGACCTCGTGTTATCCCGATTATCCGGTGGGGGGTGGCGAAATTTTGCGTTATATAGATGCCTGCAATGGTGAAGATTTTGAGGGTTACTTGGCAACACTATTGAGCGCGGAGTGGGGCCAGCGCGTAATATATTCACACAACGCTTAGTTCTTCCGTCCAAAATCTGGCCTATAATTATCCCTATAGATTGAGTAGTTGGAGATAAATGGTAATGCGTAGTCAATTCAACAAGGTCGCCAGTCTGGTATTGTTAGTGACATTGACCTTTGGGGCAGGTTACTTTTTCCGCGATTCACAAGAACCTGCAGTTGCCCAAACGGGTACAGGCCGCGATGAGCTTTTTGCGCCGTTCTGGGAGTCGTGGGATTTGCTGCATGATAATTATGTTGACCCCCTTGATGAAGAATCAGATTTGCACCTGATGGAAGCGGCCCTTGATGGAATGCTGACTTCTTTAGGCGATCCGAATATGGGCTATATGGACCCTGAAACTTCCCAGATGGTCTTTTCCGATCTTTCGGGTGAATTTGAAGGCATCGGCGCGACGGTGCGTAAAGATGAAGAAACAGGCGCTTTGTTGATTGTACGTCCGCTACCGGGATCACCTGCGGAACAAGCGGGGATTTTGCCGGGGGATGAAATTGTCACGGTAGACGGCCAAGACATCACCCAGATGGAGCAGGAAGTCATCATTACCCTAGTGCGTGGGCCAGCCGGAACCGATGTGATTTTGGGGGTACGACGGGAAGGCAATGAAGACGT
Source organism: Chloroflexota bacterium (assembly GCA_024434115.1). Taxonomy (GTDB): domain Bacteria; phylum Chloroflexota; class Anaerolineae; order Aggregatilineales; family J027; genus CFX10. The sequence continues at coordinate 209,793 of QMIT01000008.1, read as the reverse complement.
TATTGAAATCACTGTGACACGCGCCCGTATCAGCCTGCCCAGTGTGGAATTTGATATTTTGGAGGGCGACATTGTCTATATCCAACTCTATGACTTTTCACGCGATGCTGGCTCAGAATTGACCGAGACCCTCATTGAATCCGATGTCCAAAGTCACGCCGGCCTTATCCTAGATTTGCGCGGCAACACAGGTGGTTATTTGGATGTGGCCCTTGAGATTATGAGCCAATTTATCGAATCTGGCCCGATTATGATTGAGCGCGGTTCAGGCGATCAAGAACAGGTCTATCAAGCCTTTGGGGGTGCATTGGCCCCCACCGTCCCAATGGTGATTTTGGTAGATGCCAACAGTGCCAGCGCCAGCGAAATTTTAGCCGCGACCTTCCAAGATTTGGGACGGGCAACCGTCGTCGGAACGCAGTCCTATGGCAAGGGCACCGTCCAAACATGGCGACAGCTTTCCAATGGTGGCGCAGTGCGTATCACGATTGCACGCTGGTATACCCCCGACGAACGCTCGATTGATTTGGTGGGTGTAACTCCCGATATTGTGGTCGAGTTTGAACCGCTTGAACCCGGCACGATTTACAGCTATGACGTAGATAGTCAGTTACAGGCGGCCATTAAAGCGTTGGATGGGGTTGGGCTACCCCAAGTCCACCTCCCAATTTCTGGGGGTCTGTGGCATCTGTAGGATGAATTTACGGCATTTTTACAATCACCGCGTAGAATTATTTGAGTTATGTGGTGATTGTGAACTGGGAGTGTGAGGTGAATGATGTTTTTTGACCCAGCCTATTTTATGTGTGTATTGATTCCCACCCTTATCTTGAGTGGGGCAGCACAGATGGCGGTTCGTGGGGCCTATAGCAAGTGGAGTCAGCGAGCCAATGCCAGCAATGCGACAGGCGCAGATGTGGCCCGTCATTTGATGCGCTCATATGGTTTTGAGGTGAATTTACAAGAAACCCCGCAAGAACTCGGCGATCATTTTGACCCGCGTTCCGGCGTGGTGCGTCTCTCTTCAAAGGTGGGGCGACAACCGTCCGTTGCTTCCATGGCGATTGCCGCGCACGAGTTTGGGCATGTGCAGCAATATCAGCAAAACAGCCCCTTGATTGCCGCGCGTGGGTTTATCCTGCCGGTGGCCCAGTACGGCGGCGGTCTTTCAATTTTTGTGATTATCGCCGGATTGATGCTGAATTTTACGGGCCTAGCATGGCTTGGTGTCTTGCTTTTTGCAGCGGCGACCCTATTTTCGGTTCTGACGCTGCCTATTGAACTCGATGCCAGCCGTCGAGCCATGAAGATGCTGGAAGAACAGGGGATGCTGCGAACCTCCGATGATCGCAGCGGCGCACAGTCGGTTTTACGGGCCGCCGCGTTCACCTATCTGGCTGCCATGATCGGCTCAGTGTTAAACTTGCTCTACTATGCCATGTTGGTGTCTGGCATGAGCCGCCGCGATTAGTCTTAGCTCACTGAACTTTGCAAAACGCCATTGTCTAGTGATAGCAGTGGCGTTTTTTGGTTTGGCACTTCGTTGTGGGGATGCCGTTCTTGATTTATAATCTGCCCGCACTTGCATTAATTCCCTGAACTGAATATGAGGTTAACACGCATGGCGAACCCCAAAGCGTTGTCTTTCCAAGATGTTGTACTGAAACTAGACCAATTTTGGGCTGAACAGGGGTGTTTGCTTTGGCAGCCCTATAACATTCAAGTCGGGGCTGGTACGAACAACCCTGCAACCCTGCTGCGTGTCTTGGGGCCAGAGCCGTGGTGGGTGGCCTATATTGAGCCAAGTATCCGACCCGACGATGGACGCTATGCGGAAAATCCCAACCGGATGCAGGCCTTTTATCAATATCAGGTCATTCTCAAACCCGACCCCGGCAATTCCCAAGAAATTTACCTTAAGAGCCTAGAAGCCATCGGTATTGACCCACGTCAGCATGACATCCGTTTTGTCGAAGACAACTGGGAAAGTCCGGCATTAGGCGCATGGGGCTTGGGCTGGGAAGTCTGGCTAGACGGGCAAGAAATTACTCAGTTCACCTATTTTCAACAGGCGGGTGGTATGACGCTTGACCCGGTGGCCGTTGAAATCACCTATGGTGTGGAGCGCATCGTGTTGGCCCTGCAAGATGTGGACGCGGTGTGGGATATACGGTTTGCGTCGGGTGTGACCTATGGTGACCTGTACCGTGAAAGTGAAATTGAACACTGCCGCTATTATTTTGAAATCGGGGATGTGCAGGGTCTTAAACAAACCTACGAAGTCTATTCCAATGAGCATAAACGAGCACTCGAAGCCGGAGCCTTGATTCCCGCCTATGATTATGTGTTGAAATGTTCGCACCTGTTTAATGTCTTGGATACACGCGGGGCGATTGGTGTAACCGAACGCGCCTATTATTTCCGCCGGATGCGCGATATGACCCGCAATGTTGCCAAAGCCTTTGTTGAACAGCGTGAGCAAATGGGCTATCCGCTGCTGCAACGCAAAACGCCTTGGACAATCAAGTCGGACGAAAAATTCACCATCACCTCCATGTCACAGCCAGCCAAACCTGCGGATGTGCTGTTGGAAATCGGCGTGGAAGAAATGCCCTATGGGGATGTGGCGACAGGGATTGAACAACTCAAGACCCAAGTTCCGACCCTATTGGATAATCTCTTTTTGGAACATGCCGGGGTCGAAATCTATGGCACGCCTCGCCGTCTTGCGGTCTTGGTGCGTCAGATGGCAACCCATCAAACCACCCGCACCGTCGAGGTCAAAGGCCCACCCGTCAGCCGTGCCTTTGATGATAAGGGCAACCCCACCAAAGCTGCCGAAGGATTTGCGAAAGGGCAGGGTGTTCTGTTAAGTGATTTGCAGCGTAAATTTATTGATGGCGGCGAATATATCGTTGCTAATGTGACCCACGACGGCCAGCCCGCGATGGACGTGCTGGCAAAAGCCTTACCGGAACTCATTGCCAATATCAAATTTGATAAGTCCATGCGCTGGAACAGTTCAGGGATTGCCTTTTCCCGTCCAATTCGCTGGCTGGTGGGCTTGTATGGCGATCAGGTGATTGCCTTTAATTACGCGGATGTCCATTCGGGCAAAATCAGTCGCGGCCTCCGCCCATTGGGGTCGCCGGAAATCCCTTTGAAGGATGCCGCCAGTTATTTGGACACCCTCAAAGCCAATGGCATTACGCTTGACCCTGAACAACGACGCGAAATCATTTGGCAGCAGGTGATTGCACTGGCCGATGAGGTCGGTGGCAAGGTGGCGGAAGACCCCGGTTTGTTGGATGAGGTCGTCAATCTCATCGAACAGCCGACGGTGCTGCGGGGCGAATTTGACCAGAAATTCCTTGATCTGCCGCGTGAAGTGCTGGTAACAGTCATGCGGAAACATCAGCGCTATTTCGCGGTAGAAGATGAATCTGGTCAACTGCTGCCCTATTTCCTTGCCGTGCGCAATGGGGATGATTTGCATCTCGATAAGGTCACACACGGTAATGAGCATGTCTTGGTGGCCCGTTTTAGCGATGCGGTCTACTTCTTTAATTCGGATCGTGAGCAACCGCTGGCAAGCTATCTGCCTCGGCTCGGCACACTGACTTTCCAAGAAAAACTAGGTTCGATGCTCGATAAAAACAACCGTGTTGCAACGATGGTTGACCCCTTTGGCGAACTGCTCGGTGCGGCGGTTGATGTGATGCCGATTGTGCGACGGGCCGCCCAACTTGCCAAAGCCGACCTTGCAACTCAGATGGTGGTTGAAATGACCTCCCTGCAAGGAGTGATGGGGCGTATTTATGCCACGTTGGGTGGTGAGTCACCCGAAGTCGCCAACGCCATTTTCCAACACTGGCTGCCGCGTAGTGCGGACGATATTTTGCCCAGCGGCGCACCGGGGATTCTATTGGCTCTGTTAGATCGTCTAGACAGCCTTGTCGGATTGTTTGCAGTCGGCCTTGCCCCAACCGCCAGTGCTGACCCCTTTGCGCTACGTCGGGCTGCGCTGGGGGTCATCCAAATCTTGTTAGATCAGCGGTTGGAGCTTGATTTGCGCGATGCCATTCAACTGGTAGCGCGGTATCAGCCAGTGGATGTCAGTGATGAGGCGAAGGCAGCCGTTATGGAATTTATCATCGGACGTCTGCGGGTGTGGCTAGTCGAACAAGGCCAACCGCGTGATGTGATTGAAGCGGTTTTGGCAGAACAAGGTCATAATCCGGTGCGTACTGTGACGGCGGTTCATGAACTGCGCCAATGGACAGAGCATGAAGATTGGGCCGGAATTTTGGACAGCTATGCGCGATGTGTGCGTATTAGTCGGGATAAACCGACCTATACCCTGCATCCCGAAAAATTTACGCTTGAGGCCGAAAAAGCCTTATTTGAAGCCTATTTCACCTATAACCGCCGCTTGCACCCGATTGAACATAATGTGGGGCGCTTCTTGGCGACGTTCATCAACATGGTGCCCGCTATCACTGATTTCTTTAAGGAAGTCATGGTGATGGATGAAAATCAGGCCGTGCGTGAAAACCGCCTTGCGCTGTTGCAACATATTGCGGCAATGGCCCATGGTCGGGCCGACTTGAGCAAATTGCAAGGGTTCTAGTTTGAATACTTAGGAGGGTGGGTCGAATGGCCTGCCCTCTTATTTTGGATAAACAAGGAAAAGATATGCGCTGGTATAACGAACCGCAAATGTGGGCAGCACCAACCAACACGATTCGCTTTACGACCAATCCTAAGACCGATTTTTGGCGCAAAACCCATTCAGGAGCCATCGCTGATAATGGGCATTTTTATTATCAGACCGTCGCCGGAAATTTTACAGCCGAGGTGAAATTTAGTGGGCAATATCGAGATTTGTATGACCAAGCCGGGTTGATGCTGCGCCATGATGAAAGCACATGGTTGAAATGTGGGATCGAATATGTCAATGAAATTTACAACGCCAGTGTGGTCATCACCCACGATTTTTCCGACTGGTCAGTGACCCCTCTCAAGGAAAATCCGGCGGCGATGTGGCTGCGCTTAGTATGGCATCAACCCACCATCGAAGTTTATTATTCGCTGGACGGCGCGGTGTATAACATGATGCGCCAAGCCTATCTGACCACCGCCAATGAACTTCAAGTGGGCGTGATGGCCTGTTCACCAACGGGCAGCGGTTTTGAAGCGACTTTTGAACATCTCAAGATTGAAAAAATAGAAAAGAATGAAAAAGCCTAAACCATGCCTAGCCGCTTGGCAATTTCATCGGGTACAGGATAAACACGCTCGGACGGTAGTAGTTTTTTGGCTTTATCATATTCCCCGTCCCGACAAAAGGCATGAATTTTACGGGTGAGAGGGGTGTAATCTTTGATTTCAGTAATCCATTTGGTGGCATAATCTTCGATCAAGTGGCGACTGATACCCACTTGAATGGCGGAATATTCCAATTTTGCCCCCCGCAGTGAACGTTCCGGGTCCCACTGCACAATCACCCGCGCTTTTTCAAACTGTTCGCGCCATGCCTCGCTGCTGCCATAAATTTTCTTTTCGGGGTGGGTGAGAACCGCCTCACGCAAGGCTGATTCCCACGCCTGCCGTCGAATTCTGACCGCCAAAATCATGGCTTGGTCAGATTTTTGCCCCCAATTGCTGCGCTCCATCAGCCATAAATAGGAGGGTTTAATCCACGTCATGCGTGTGAGTGAAAATGGGGTGACAAATTTTTGGGCTTCAATCGCGGGTAGGCCGATTTCTTTGCGATAGGCTTGATACACGACCAGCGTCTCACGGTCAAAATCAGCCCGGATTTCATAGGTCTTGGGGCCACTCATGACAAGTGCCTCCTCAAGTTTTAAGGTTGTACGGATTCGACCAATGCTTTGACTTCATTAAACGAAGTACGGGTTGCTCGGGAGCCATCACTGCTGGTAAAGAATTGCCAGCTATCCCCACTGTCTGTGCTATATACAACCGTCGGAACGGCATTGACGCCGAGGTCGTTTCTCCGTTGTTCCATTTGTTGAATCACCTGAGTTTGGGTGTCGGCGTCGAGACAGATCTGGAATGATTCAGGATTCAAGCCTAACTCAATCGCTTTTTCAATTAGGCGACCCTGTGCAAATTCTTGGCGACCTTCCCGTGATTGGATGGCATAAAGCTCCCTGCGATATTCCCAAAACGCACCCTGTTCACCCGCGCACAGAGCCGCTTTACCTGCTAGTTGCGAATATTCACCACCGACAAAAGTCAGAATATTGAAGGTGTAGAGGGCTTGCCCAGTACGTACCATTTCGGTGATGATGCGTTCTGCTTCAGGGGCGTAATCTGCGCAGTGGGGGCACGAAAAATCGGAATATTCCGCCAAAATAATCGGTGCATTCGGATTGCCAATATAAGGTGTGCCATCTTCCAATACCCCGCGCACCACTCCCGGTGCAACATCTGGAGCAGGAACTACAAACCGACCTGTTGCGGATGCGGCGTCTACATCTAGGGGGATTCCTGCAAACGCTGGATAACGTGATGCGTCATCTAACGGGTTTTGGGCGGCTACTGGTTCGCCGACCTCGACCCCACTGCCTCCGCCAAAGTCGCTGTCCATGCCGACGTTGAGAAAACTGCATGAGATCAAGGCTAGAATGACAGGCAGATAGATCGGATTTCTCAGCTTCATGTTTCTCTCCAGACGCTTAATTATTTGGATTGTTGAGAATGCTGGTGCAGTCAAAATTGCCTTCATTGGCCCGTTGCAAATAAGGGGCAAATTCATCACTTAGGTCACTTTGGGTGATGATGGCTACATCGGCAAGGGCGTCTGGTAAGCGATCTATTTTTCGTCGCACATCGGCCCGCAGCAGATACAGCGCAATAAAACTGGGATCGCGTTCGATGGCTTGGCTGTAGGCAATTTCGGCGTCTTCATATTGCCCCAAATTGCAATAGGCCAAGCCCCGTACCATATAGACTTCAGCAAGGTCAGGGTCAATGCTGATGGCTTGGTCAGTATCGGCGATCACGGCGTTAAATTGGCCTAAAAACAGATTGCCAGCGGCAGAATTAAACCATGTGTAGACCAAATCAGCATCCCGGCCATAAACCGCTTGCAGAATGCGATTAGAGAAGGTGGGGTCAGGAAATTGACGAGCGATGGTTTCATTCGCGGCAATCGCATCTTCAATTCGACCTTCCCTCAGCGACACTAGGACTTGCACAATATAGGGGAAATTGGTGGTTGGCATTTCTGTTTGAGCAATGGATTCGTCGCTGGCCTGTTTCGCCTCAGTATATTTGCCTTCAAAGTAGAGGGAGATGCTTTCTAGGGCAAGTGGAAACCAATCCCCCGGACGAAGTTCAGCCGCGTGCCGATAGGCTGTACTCGCCTCAGTCAACTCATCAGCAAAGACCGCTTGCAGTCCTTTTAAGACATAGGGTGTGGCCCACCGATCTAGGCCCTGCCGTTCGGCCAGTAATAAGGCGGTGTTGACATCTTCTCTGGCTTCAACCCGATTGCCTGTACGTTGGCGTAGGGTGCTGCGGGCCGCATACAAAATGGGGCTACGTTCGGCTTCAATCGCGCGATTAATGGCCTCAAGTGCCACATCTGGCTGGCGGAAGGATGTCAGATAGCGATAGTAGTCGGCGGCGATGCTTGTGCCAATGATGGTGGCGGTATCTATCGGGCCGATTTCATCCGCAATTGCCAGCGTAACAGCGGTTTCATAAACATTACCCTCAGCAAACTGCAAAATGCCACAGGCCGAAATAATGATCGGGGCGATGGATTGGCGGCGTTCATTGTTGAGTTCAATCCGCACGTTGATGAGTTTGGCAAGATCATCGGGGGTAAGCTGAAGATTGCTAAATTCATTAGCAACGCCAAGCTGGATTTCGAGTTGAATGAGGTCGTTGGTGTAGTTCCCCCAGACAATTAAGGGGGCGTTGTTTAATAAGGCTGCTTCTTGGGCTGCTTCGGCTGTAGTGATGACACGCGGATAGGCTCGGACACGGATGTTGGAAAACACCACATCGCGTTCCAATTTTTGCTGCAAGTCGTCCACAATAAAACGTGCGACATCCCGTTCGTCCCCGCCAGTCTGCTCCAAATCGGCCACCAGTACCAATACCTCACCCTCCGCAACCGGGTCAATTTTGACAGGCCCTTTGGGGGTATCGGCTGTATCAGACGACTTATCATCATCATTTTGTGTCAGGGCGAACCTCGCGCCGCCGATAATAACCAAACCAAGCAATACCGCCGTGATAATGGCCCATAACGGGAAGCGACGGTTTGATTTTTCGACGGGCGCGGCAACGGCGGTCTGGCTGGTCGGCGGGGTCAGCACTGGATTCATAATCTGCACATTGATTTCGGGGAAAGCAGCCGAGGTGGGTGTTCTAAAGCGTGATTCCTCTGAAGTAGGGGTGGGTTTAGTGACTGACCCACTCTGCGAACTAGATAGTTTAATCCCGGACATCATGGCTTCCAGTTCAGCACCAATCTGCCGCACGCTGGGGATACGATTATCGGGGTCTTTTTCTAACATCCGCCGAATCAAACTTGTCAATGCTTCGGGTACATCGGATCGTAAACCCTGTAGATCGGGGGCGGGTTTCTGCATGATGGCAAATAAAAGAGCGGCTTGGGAATCCTCATTAAAGGGCCGCCGACCTGCCAACATCTCATACAACATCACCCCAAAAGCCCAAATGTCGCTACGGGCATCCAATTGTTGACCGGAGATAGCTTCGGGGCTAAGATAGGCGGATGTGCCCATGACCATACCCGTCTGAGTGAGTTCACTACCTGCCTGCCATGCAAGGCCAAAATCGGTCAGGCGCGGTGTGCCGTCTTCGGCAATCAACACATTGGCGGGTTTGAGGTCGCGGTGGACGATATTTAAACGATGGGCGCGGGTGAGGGCATCGGCGAGATCGAGGGCGATTTCCATAACCCGCTTGATGGGCAGTTGGGGCTGTTCCAATAACAGATCACGCAGCGTGCCACCCCCCACGTATTCCATCACGATGTAATGACGGCCTTCTTCTTGGGCCATTTTAATGACTTTAACAATGTTGGGGTGGTTGAGTTTTGCCAGCAGTTCACCCTCACGAGCAAACCGCTGAAGTTGGTCAGGGTCTTGGGCAACAATTTCCGGCTTTAACACTTTGATGGCGACGGGTTGTTCGGTGGTACGATCCATGCCACGATAAACGTCGCCCATGCCACCCCCTGCCAGAAAACTCCCCATTTCAAACCGATTGGCAATAACCTGCTGGCTCATTAACTTATACCCCCACACGTACTTCAATAATTACGCAGGCATTGTAGCATGAGGCATCAAAATGGGGAATTTCGTTGGGTTTATTCCGGTATGTACTGATCCAAATTCACACCGTTCTGGTGAGCTTCCAAGATATGCTGCATCCGCCGCAAAATTCGTGCTTGGTCATCGGGATGATAACCCATCATATGCAATGGCGGTTCGGCGTAATCTACAATGCGCATATAGGTGGGGGTATTCTCAAATGTCACTTGATAGGCGACCCCCAAATTGAATTGTTCCACCCGATCATTGTTTGCCAATGGAATATCAATCAATGGAATTGGATCATCTACATCAAAAACGTACAAATGGGATAGGCCAGTTTGAATCGAAGGGCGCGGGTCGCTGACGATAATCACATAGGGATGTGCGCCTTGTTCCTGCAAAGGATAGGCGGGTAAATTTTTCACGACAGGTGACGATTGATGGAGATAATCCATTTCAATCAACGGCATTCCGCTGTTGAGAGTTGAGTTCCGTTTTTCTCGATACTGCTTGTAACCATCGCTTGGTGGTTTGTTGACAGGTGACAGTAGTTCAATGCGACAAACGGGTTTGCCCATCAAATCATTTTCAGCGATTTGATAGATCACGGTAGCATTGAGGAGTGACTCGGTATCAATATCCATTGTATCAATCACAGGGCTGAGAATTTCGGCAGTCCCCGTCATGGAGGCAGTGGAAGAGGAACGAGGATGATTCCGTTCGGTTTCTAAAAAATTAACATCGGGTTGAGGGCGGCGGTGGCGCTCTTGAATTCCAGTTTCACTCAGGTAAATCTCACGGATTTGCAGTGATTTTTCCACTCGTGCCTCATAACCGGAAGGTAATTGCTGGTTGAGGGTGCGCGTAATATCTACGATGTGGGCCGCGTGAAAACTTTCCCATTCACCAGTGGTGTTTTGGAGGAAACTGTTTAAATGAGCGTTAATGCCGCAATAGAGATTTTTGCGGGCGCGAATCGGCATATCAACTCCTATTCCTACGAAGGGTTTTCTTTTTTCTTGCGGGTTCCATCGGGCTTGACCTTGAGCAGCAAATCTTTGACCTCAACAATCTGCACGGGTTCACCTTTGGCAATCGCTACCCCGTCGTTGGACTCCGCTTTCCATAGTTCACCGTTGATAAACACCATGCCGTGCGGTTCAAGGGCAACCCGTACCTCACCAACCTGTCCAATCATATGCGACATGCCCAATAGTGGGGCTTGATTGCGCACACGCATCACAAAATAGACTGAAATGATGCCGAGCGCGGCGACCAGCGCACTTTGCCCGATCAAAATTGGAATCGAGATTTTGCCGAACTGCCGTACATCATCATTGTTGAATAGAATCAACCCTCCGACAGCAATCGAAATAGCGGCGGCAGTGGAGAGCGCACCAAACGAGTGCGGGGTGATAATTTCAACCACCAACAGGGCAAAGGCCAATCCCACAAAAATCAAGCCCAGCCAATTGATGGGCAGGACGCCTAAACCATACAACGAAAGGAGAAGGCAAGCCGCGCCAATTGTACCCGCTGCCCAACCCCCCGGCGCACGCATTTCCAAAATGACCAGAATGACGCCCAAACTGAGCAGGGTAAATACGATGGTGGGGTCGGTCAAAATCAGCAATAGGCGTTCGATGAAGCTCATATGCAGGGTGCGAATCGGCAGACCTGTTAACTCAAGGGTGACGGATTGACCGCGCACATCCGCGATGGTTGTACCATCCATTTGGGCTATTAAATCGCGGTTGTCAGTGGCGATGTAGTCAATCAGGCCCACTTGCAGGGCTTCATCGGCGGACACTGCTTCGGCATCAGTGATGGTACGTTCGGCCAGATCAACCGCTTGGGGGCCACGTCGTTCTGCTAGACTGCGGGCCATCGCGGTCAACACCTCTTTTACCTTACGATCCGCCGTTTCGTTGAGGTCGCTGCCATCACTGTTGATTGGACTCGCAGCCCCGATGACCGTTTCAGGTGCCATCGCCGCTACATGGCCCGCTAGGGTTATGAGTGTGCCTGCCGAAGCCGCCATTGCTCCACGTGGCGCAACATACACCACAACGGGCACTCGTGATCCACGCAGGTTTTTTACGATGTCTTCCATTGTCGAAACACTGCCGCCGGGCGTATCCAAGCGGATGATGACCAGCGTCGCGCCATCCTCTTCCGCCTTTCCCAAGCCGCGTTCAATATAATCTTGCATGGCGGGGACAATTGGGCCGTCAGCCTCCAAAATCACAATATGAGCTTCATCGGCCTGTACATTCGCCGGAACCAAAAATGACCCTAGCAGCATCAACAAAATGACCAACAATAGATGACGGGCCATGTTCTACCCAAATCCTTTCCCTATATAATTCCCCTATTTATAATGGTAAACCCAAAGTTCGCGCTTCACTCCCCCCAGATTTGGGGTAGAATCCAACACTATGCCAACACCATTTATGCACATGGTCGCCTCCCAGCGGCTCGTCAACGACCCACAATTTCCCCATGCTGAATTTGTTCAAGCGCATTGGGGTGAATTTTTGCTTGGCTGTATCTCACCCGACGCCCATCATAGGGGCAATCTCACCCGTGAGGATACCCATTTTTTCGCTTATCGTCCCAAAGTCGAACCCCATGCGGTTCCCGCCATGCTGACGGCCCATCCTAACCTAGTCAATGGCGCAATTGAGGATGAAGCCCAACGCGCATTTGTGGCAGGTTATCTGAGCCATTTGGAAATGGATGAGGTATGGTGCGAGGACATGCTGTTTCCTGAATTTATTCATGGGAAATGGCCCTCACGCGAAACCAGCCATTTTATGCTGCATGTTATATTGGCATGGATGGATGCCCGTGATTATTTGCGATTGGGCCTTGCGCATCAATCGGCATTAGCGGGGGCAGTGCCTAAGCATTGGTTGAAATTTTTCCCTGATGAAGCACTGATCGCGTGGCGGGATGTGGTGGCGAGCCAAATTCAACCCGTTGGGACAAGCCAGACCGTTGATATTTTGGGCAAGCGTATCCCACAAGGAATAGACGGTCTGCATACGATTCTCCAATCCCCAGAGCGTCTTGCCGCTGAATTGTGGGTACAAATTACACCGGAAAAGATGGCTGCCGTTGAAACAACCATGTACGAGCGGATGCGACAGACCGTGACGGATTATTTACGTGCAGAGTAAGGGAGATAAGATGCACATTCTCGTAACAGGCGGGGCGGGGTATATTGGGTCAACCACTGCCGCCCATTTTATGCAAGCCGGACATCGCGTGACCATTTATGACAACCTTTCACGGGGGCACTTGGCTGCCATTCCCGAAGGGGCAGAGTTTATCCGGGGGGATATTGGAGATCGCGGGGCGCTGTCGGTGCTGTTCCAATCGCATCAATTTGATGCTGTCGCGCATTTTGCCGCGTTTATCGAGGCGGGCGAATCAATGGAAAAACCGGGCAAGTATTTCCGCAATAACGTTGTCAATTCGCAGGCGCTATTGGATGCCATGATGGATAACGGGGTGAAACGGCTGGTGTTTTCGTCAACAGCGGCGGTTTATGCCAGTAAAAACGCTACCCTAAATGAAGAAGACCCACTGGGGCCAAGCAATGTCTATGGTCATACCAAACTGATGATTGAAGAAATGATTCATTGGTATGCGCGACAAGCGGGCCTAAAATATGCAGCCCTGCGCTATTTTAATGCCTGTGGTTCGATGGTGGACAGCACTGGCAAGTCCATTCGTGGCGAGGCCCATCAACCCGAAACCCATCTGATCCCGTTGACGCTGCAAGTCCCGCTCGGTCAGCGCAGTGAGATCAAGATTTACGGGGACGACTACCCAACTCAAGATGGGACGTGCATCCGTGATTATGTACATGTCGAAGATTTGGCCTCAGCGCATGTCTTGGCCCTTGAAGCAATTGATGAACGCGGTGAAATGACCTATAACCTCGGCAATGGACGAGGGTATAGTGTTAAAGAAGTCATTGACGTGGCGCGTAAAGTGACCGGGCATGAAATCCCCGCGCAGGTGGTAGACCGCCGTCCGGGGGATGGGGCGGTTTTAGTAGCTTCTTCCGAACGCATTAATGATGAACTGGGTTGGCAACCGCGCCGCCCGACATTGGAAGCGATTATCGCAACAGCGTGGGCATGGCATCAAGCTCATCCTCATGGATATGCGGAAGGCGATGGCAACGCCTAAATCATCGCCCACCCGCGACTGGGAACGCCTGATATTGCTGGCGATTTTGGCTGTCGGCTTTGTTTTGCGTTTTCAACACTTCGGCGCAATCGAGGTCAATCTCGATCAGGTCTATCCGATCTGGCAAGCCCTTGATACGTTGGATAATGGGCATTTTCCATTGGCAGGGCAGGGGACATCGGTATTATTCGCCAATCCCCCCCTGACGGGCTACATTTTTCTGCCTCTGATGGCGCTCACCCGTCAATTTATGATGGTCTATGTATTGACCATCAGCCTCAACAGCCTTGCCGTTTATTTTGCCTATCGTGGTCTCAAGCGGTTGATGAATTCACAGGCAGCGCTGATTGGCACGGCCCTTTTTGCGGCGAATGCGTGGATTATCGAGGACAGCCGCCGCACATGGGTGCAGTGTTTGATGCCATTCTTCACCAGCCTAATTTTTTGGGCATTGGTCGCAGTCATCACCCGCACTACCACCCGGCCCGGTCAAAAAACATTGATTGCGCTAGTCGGCCTTGCAATTTTCGCCAATACCTATTTGCTGTCGTATGCCCTTGTCGCGCCAGTGGGATTGCTGATGTTGATTTATTGGCGGCGTATCCCCAAAAAACCGTTGCTAGTGGGCGGGGCGATTTTCGCGGCCCTGTTTGGCTTATATGTCATCGGCTTGGCGCGTCAGTGGGAGGATACCAAGAGCCGTACCGAGTCGTTTACAGGGGGTAATTCCAGCTTGTCTGATGAAGCCCTTAGCCATGCGCTCCGACAGGTGACGGGGTGGGAATATCCGGCGTCGCGGGGGGTCTATGCTCCGGCGCGGGATGCCGTTGTTCGTTATGACATCACCAATGTTGTCCATTATGTTCTGACGGCGATATTGCTGGCGGGGGTGGTGCGGGCCATCTATTATCTCGTCAAACGCCGTCATACGCCCGAACAAGACACAGCCGTGATTTTGCTGATCTGGTTTTGGCTGCCCGTTTTGATGATGACCTATGTCTCTAAATCGGTGCATCCCCACTATTTGCTGCTGGCTCTTCCGGCGGGGCATGGTTTGGTGGGTTGGGCATTAGCGCCGCTGTTTCAACCGACCCCCTCTCCAAAATTAGCGAGTGAGAAATTGAGGCTCATCGCTCAATATGCTGCCGTTACAGGGGTTATTTTCACGATGGGCCTGAATGGACTCAATACCATTCGCTACGGTCAAGAAATCGCCACATACCCCGGCAGCCGCATCCCATGGACCTTGCCGATTGACGCCGCCATGAAATTGGGGGCAGGCATCCGCGAAAATTATCAGGATGGCATGGTGGTTTATACTCAAATTGGCGAATGGCCCTCGATGGCGATGTCCGGCAAAACGTTTCCGGCGGTTTATAACTTCTTGATTCACGATGCGGAGGTGATTCCTAAAGGCGGCGGGTTATCTATCAAATTTCATGGGCCGACTCAGCCGATTGACCCCCCCGCGCATGGTCATGTAGCCGACATCCCGATTCAGTTAGATGATGGTACACGCATCAGCCTATGGGAATTAGAACAGGATTTTACACCGCGCAACCCAGCGGATATTCCGTCCGATGTGGGGATTCGATTTATCGGCTGGTGGTTGCTTGACCCGCTGCGCCCCGGTCAAACATCAACCCTGCGGGTGTATTGGCAGATAGACGGCCTTGCGCCTGAACGAGGGGGATGGAATTTTGCGCCCTATGCCCATGTGTTGGACGGCCAACAACAGGTGCGGTATATCGCGGATGGGGCATATATTCCCGCGCTGACATGGCGAGTGGGGGATTGGATGATTTATGATCTCAAGCTGCATGTTCCAGCAGATATTCAAGGGCCGATGACCGTCTTAACCGGATTTTATGACAGCCCACGCGGAGTCAATGCGATTTTTAATTATCCCGATGCCAATGGACAAATGCAGTTCACCGCCGACCTGATTTTGTTCACCACCGAGCCGTAAATCATGCCTCAATTGCCTGTCCCCCTCCGTAAACATCTGCCGCTCATCGTTTTGTTGGGGGTGTTTTTGTTGGTTGTGCGGGTGTATGGGTGGGCCATTACCCCTTTTGAAGGGCCGGACGAACCCTCGCATTTTGCCTATATTTTGAAAGTACGCGAGACAGGGGAACTCCCCGACCCTGATGCTGATTTTGACACCATGATTGTTCAACAGGTCAGCCAAGCCCCTTTGTATTATGTTTCGGCGGCGCTGTTTAGCCAGTTGCGCGATTTTGGCCCACTGGATGCTGAAGCGAAAGGCAACCCTTGGCGGGGGTATCCTGCGCCTGAAACCAGCCGGGATAATCGTAATTTTTACTTGATGTCGAAAAACCATGTGCTGACCGAGGGGGAGCAGCATTTAGCCGATGCGCTGCGATGGACACGCCTACTATCTGCCGTCTATGGCATGGTGGCAGTGGCGGGGGTCTATTGGGCGGGGTTGGCGTTATGGCCCCAGCAGCGCGGTTGGGCATTGTTGGCGGCGATGGGACTGGCCTTCAATCCTCAAGCCCTGCACGGATTCGCGGTGGTCAGCAATGACGTTGGTGCTATGGCGTTTGGGGCATGGGTGCTGGCGGGGTCACTGCATTTATTACGCGATTGGCAAAATCGGCGCTGGCTGATCGGTACGGGAATTTGCATGGGATTGGCGGCCCTTTCCAAAACCAGTGGATTATCACTGTGGCTTGTTCCGATGGTTGCGCTTGGTTTAGGGTGGCTGCAAAATCGAGCGAATCAACGGCCTGCTCCTCTATCCCAACTTCTGGCTGGCTGGCTGATTTTAGTGGGCCTTGCCGCGATCATTGGTGGGTGGTGGTATGTGCGCGGGGCGATTTTGTTTGATGATCCCTTTGGCACACAGCCACATAGCAATATGCCGTGGGGGATTCGAGAACACCCCTCCATGCTGGAAAAATGGCCCGAATTCCGTGACCGCATCCCGGAGTTGACGCGGGAACTTTGGGCACAATTTGGGTGGCGCTCGGTGTTTATCCAAGAGTGGGGCTATGTACTGCCGATTGTGTTGATAGTGATCGGGGTGTTGGGGTGGATAAAAGCTCTATTTAGAAACACGATTAGGAAAAATACGACCTCCAATAAACCTCCCCAGTCCACTTCAGCGAACTTTGCAGGGATAGCTATAGCATTTATTTTACGGATAAAAGTCGAAATTATTCTTCTCCTCACCCTCACGCTCGGTATTATTTCATTGTTGCAATGGTCAACCATCAGCCATGTCGTGCCGGGGCGCTTATTGCTGCCATACTATCCGGCGTTGGTGCTGCTAGTGGTCATGGGTCTGCGCCAATTTCCCAGAACACGGCTGTGGGTGGCCGGGGGTTTAGGGGGTGTAGTGGTCATTATCGTGCCAACGACGATTTATCCTGCTTTTGGACGTCCCCCCTTGACCGAAAATCCCCCCGAAAATTTGATGGGTGAGGTGCTGGATTATGGTCAAGCCAGTTTTCTAGGTTTCAAGGTAGATGATACACGCATCCACCTCGGTGACACCCGCGAATTTACGCTGTGCTGGCAGGCCGAAGATGCCGCATCATCAGGCGAAAAAATCCCGATGCCCTACGCCTTTACGCTGCATGTCATTGGGCCGGATGATGAAGTGGTGGGGCGGCGTGAATCGTATCCGGGTTTGGGCAATTATACGCTGTGGGACGCGGGCAAATCGTTTTGTGATACCTTTGGCTTGCCGATTGGCGGGGAACTCAAAGAGGGTCAAATCTATCGGCTGTCGCTGACCCTGCTCGAATTTGAAACAGGCAACCGTTTGCCGAATTATGCCCCTGATGGCAGCCAATTGTTTACCACCTATATCGGCTCATTGATCGCCCCCGCCGCAAAAATTGACCCGGCTGAATTGAACTCCGCACCGTTCCGTTTTGAGGGCATATCGCTGGTGGAGTATACCGTCAGCCATGACACCGAAAACCTGCAATTGACGCTGACATGGGGCACAAGCAGTCGCCCCGCTGATACCTATAAGTTGTTTGTACATATCGTGGATGCCAGTGGTCAACAGGTGGCCCAACTTGACCCACTGGCGGGTGGGGAGCAGTATCCCACATGGGCATGGGACGCGGAGGAACGCATTCCCGATGTGATTACCCTGCCATTATCGGGCTTGCCCGTCGGGGAGTATCAAGTCAAGATTGGGCTGTATCAAGCCGAAAGTTTTACACGATTACATGCGACGGACGCCGTTGGTAATATCTTGCCGGACGACACGGCTACACTAGACACCTTTAGGATTGAATAGGATGCACATCGCCTTTAATGGATGGTTTTGGAATCAAGAGCGGGTGGGCAGTGGTCAATATATCCGTCAATTGGTGATGGCCCTGCCAAAAGTCGCACCGGAGTTGATGATGACGCTGGTCGTGCCGGATTTTGTACGGGAATTGAGTGACCTGCCAGAAAATGTGAATATCGCTCATGCCACGACCCAATTTAAGGGCCATTTGCAAAAGGTGTGGTTTGAGCAGCACGGGTATCCCAAAATTGTGCGACAGGTCGGCGCGGATATTGCCCATGTGCCCTATTGGGGCGGCCCCCTCAGCAGCAAACCCGCCCGTCTAGTGACATCGGTGCTGGATATTATTCCGCTAGTGCTGCCGGAATATCGGGGGGGGACAGGCGCGAAATTTTATACCAGTTTGGTGAGTGCGACGGCAAAAGGGTCAGCGCATATCATCACACTGTCGGAGGCCAGCAAAGCCGATATTGTGCGGCATCTCGACATTCCCGCCGAACACATTACCCCGACCTATCTGGCGGCAGATGAACGTTTCCGTCCAGCAGCTTACCCTGATGAGGATGAGGCGGTGCGCCAAAAATATGATCTGCCAAGTGAATTTGTGTTGTATTTTGGCGGCTTTGACATCCGCAAAAATGTGCATAATTTATTATTGGCGTGGACATACGCCGGGCCATCATTGGGGGAGCAGGTGCCGCTGGTATTGGCAGGCAATCAACCCAAAGAATGGGGCACACCGCGGTTTCCCGATTTGCGGAAATATGCCCACGAACTCGATATTGAGCGATATGTGATGTGGCTAGGGGAAATTGCTGAAGAAGATAAACCCGCCCTCTATCGTTTGGCAAAGGCAGTGGTGTTCCCCAGTCGCTATGAGGGTTTTGGCCTACCTCCCCTTGAAGCAATGGCGTGCGGCACTCCGGTGATCGCCTGCGACATATCCTCGATTCCCGAAGTCACAGGCGACGCGGCTTATCTTGTGCCACCCGATGATGCGCGACAGTTGGGGGCGGCGATTCTGGCGGTAGTCATCCAAGACGATTTACACGACCACCTAGCGAATGCCGGACGTGGACAGGCGAGCAAATTTACATGGCGCAAAACGGCCCAAAAAACACTTGAGGTCTATGAACAGGTGATGCGGGATTAAAAATGGCGGATATTCCACTGCTGCTTTCCGTTGACGACGAAATCACCTTACGCCAGTTCGATGTAGCGGATGGCGAGACGATGTTTAATCTCATCCTGCAAAATCGTGCTCATCTTGATTCGTGGCTGCGTTGGTCAGGGCGGATTCAAACCCTGCAAGATACACGGGCGCTGATTGAGCGATTTGCTGAAAAATCCGAGCAGGGTGATGGCTTTCATGCTGGATTGTGGTACAAAAATAAATTGGCAGGTGGCGTGGTGTGCCATTTCATCAACCATGAGAGCAATAAAACCGAAATCGGCTATTGGTTGGGGGAGCAGTACGTGGGTTATGGCCTTGTAACACGTGCCTGCCGTGCGGTTATCACCCATCTTTTTGGACGCGAGAAAATGCACCGCGTCGAAATTCAGGCGGCAGTAGAAAATCTTCGCAGTCGAGCAATTGCCGAGCGATTAGGATTCACATTAGAAGGTATTAAGCGGCAATCCGACTGGCTGACCAATCGTTATGCTGATCATGCAATGTATTCATTGTTGGCCCATGAGTGGACAATGGTAAATGTGTAAAATTTTCATTGCAATCCTTTTAGTGAGCGTATTTCTTCTATCAGCCTGCGGGGGAGACGATAAAAAGGGAGAACGGGTGGAAGTCACCCAATCCACCGCGCCGCCACCCATTACCCAAACACCGGATGGCCTCAGTCTGGGGGGTAGTGAATCACAGGCCGTCGAACCGCGCGATTACATTTTAGGGCCAGAAGATGCCCCTGTCACCATCATTATGTATGCTGATTTTCAGTGTTCGCGTTGTGCCCGTTATGCCCGTGATTTGGAAATCCTGCGCGGTCAATATCCCGAAAGTTTACGGCTCATTTGGCGACACCTGCCCGACACCCAGAGTAATGATAGAGCAGGGCTGGCCCTCCAAGCCGCCGAAGCCGCTGCTGCCCAAGATCATTTTTGGGATATGCAGGCCATTTTATATACCACACAGGCCGAATGGGTAGAGCTATCCCCTGAAGATTTCCGCACCAAATTGACCGACTATGCCGAAACCGCTGGCTTGGATGTCGAACGTTTTAACCGCGAACTCGATGAAGGCCTATATGCCCCATTGATTGAGCAGTATCAGGCACAGGCCGCCGCGCTCGAAATTGTGGGCATTCCGACCCTGCTGGTCAACGGCGAATTGTTGAATGATCGTGATGACCTGTTTGGCTTAGATGGCGTAGTGCGATTGGCCCTCTTGGAGCAGGATTATTTTGAATCCGCGCCACCATTCACCCTCGACCCGGCCAAAGATTATCAGGCCGTCATCGAAACTGAAAAAGGGGATATTCGCATTGACCTGTTTGAAGCTGAAGCCCCGCAGACGGTCAACAATTTCGTGTTTCTGACGGAGCAGGGGTGGTACGATGCCAATACCTTTTTCTTGGTGATTCCCGACTTTTATGCCCAATCGGGCGACCCCAGCGACACCGGACGCGGCTATCCGGGTTATCGTATATCAGGTGAAGAACAGAATGGCCTCGTTTTTGACCGTGCGGGTTTGGTGGCGATGTCGCATCCCCCCGGCGAACTCGGTGAGGCAGGCAGTCAATTTTTCATCACCTTTGGGGCGTTGCTGAATCACGAAATCGAGTGGGATGGTCAGTATACGATTTTTGGCGTGGTGATAGAGGGGATGGATGTAGTGCAGGACTTGACGCCCCGCAACCCCGGTGATCCGTTGCGTTTCCCCAATCCACCGCCGGGCGATTTAATTCGCACGATCCGCATTGAGGCCAATTGAGGGTAGGGAAATGAAAGGGCTTTTGGCATTTCTGATTGGCGCTATCAGCCTAATTGTAGGATTAGGGGGCAAAAAATTGGTCGAACGCCGCACCCCTGACCCACCCGATTCTCCGGCCAATCACGACCTGCCATTTGAACGGGTGCGTTTTTACAGCCGCGATGATTTGCTGTTGCAAGGCTGGTGGATTCCAGCACGCCACACCGCCAAAGGCACAATTATTCAATGTCACGGGCAAAATGGCAGCATGGATGCCGATGTACGCCAAGCGGCAATGCTCCACGACGCCGGGTTTAATGTGCTGATGTTTAATTTTCGGGCACATGGCGAGTCTGAGGGCAGTTGGGTAACGTTCGGCCTGCGCGAACAATATGACCTGCTTGGCGCGTTGGATTATCTGGTCGGGGCACATGGCATTGAGCAAGTCGGTGTTTTGGGATTTAGCATGGGCGGTGTAACAGCCATTTTGACGGCAGCCCGTACCAAACAGATCGGCTCGATTGTCGCGGACGGTGCGATTGCCACCCTGCATCAAACCATGACGGGCTGGCTGGTCGAAAAAAATCTCCCTCCGATTCTGGCAGGCGGTTTGGCGTGGCTGTTTGTGTTCGGTGGCTCGATCATCAGCATGGCGCGGTTGGATCGTGTGAATACCCATCATTGGATTCAGGCGGTTCAATGCCCCGTGCTGTTCATTCATGGCGCAGAGGATACACTGGTTTCTAGCCGTGCCATGCGCGAAATCGCCGCCAATGCCCCTTCTGGCAGCGACCTTTGGATCGTTCCCAACTGCCGCCATCGCCGTGCCCATATCAAATATCCAGAGCAGTATGCCCAAAAAGTCGTAGAATGGTTTGAAAACACCCTTTAATTTCATCAGGTGGAGCGTCCGATGGAAGCCGTACCCCCGAATTCCTTAGTGCCTCAAAATCCGTCCGACCACCCATTATCAACATCCACTACCCCCAAGACCATCAGCGCCCCCTTGACTCCAGCAGAAGCACAGCGTATCGAAAAACTACTGAATTATGCCGAAGTCGCCATGCACCGTCGCAATGTGGAGACGGCGGTCAGGGCATGGACAGCAGTATTGGAGATTCGGATAGATCATCCTGAAGCATTAGCAAAAGCGACCAAAGCTCTCTATGACGGTTATTTCACCGAGGACGCATGGACACTGATGTTACGGGCACTGCGCGGTGGTTCTACCTCGGCGACGGTCTATCTGTTGGGGATTGAATTGGCCGAAAAAATAGGACGCTGGCGTGAGGCGGATGAAATTCGGATGCGGTTGGCGCTATTGCCAGATGCCGACCCGGAGATCATCTTGAAAGCCTCCCAGCAGCTAAAAGATGCCGGCCATCCCGAAAACGCCGTCAAATTATTGGAAACCACCCTAAAGCGCTATCCGGAAAATCAAACCCTGTGGCGGTATTTAGGGGATGGGTATCGCCAGACACGCCATGCCAAACTTGCCGCAGTCGCCTATGATCGTGCTGCACGCTTGGGGCCACGCACCGAAGATGGCAAAAAAGCCGAAGCCGCCCTCCAAAACGAAATTCCTATCGTCAGCGAACATGAACAGCGCAGTTTTCTGTTGGCCTTTCGGGAAGCAGTAGCGGTCAGTTTGTTATTTCTCGTTTTGGGTTTTCAGGACGCCGGACTCGATTTTTCGCAAATGGGGCGGTCACGCTGGTTGGGTGTTGGGTTATCGCTGTTGGGGGGCTATTTGCTGGTCACGGCAACATCGGGATCACGCCAGCAGCCGTTTGGTAAATGGTTGGGTAGTCGGGTCGGTGAAACCAAATTGCCAGAAATCGCACTGGAAGCGCGGGCCGTGCTCGGTTTAATGGGCGGGATACTGTTGATGGTCGCTTTTAGGCTGGTGCTGCCAATCGCCTTGTCCCTACTCGCCGCCAAGTGGGGAGTCTAGGACACATGGCGATTATCTTGCTCGCAATTCTCTTCACCATCCTTGAATTGCTGCTGTCCTCGCTATTTTACCCGATGCCATTTCGAGATTCGCGTGGGGAGATGCGCTATCGGACATTCCCATGGATGACATGGACAATTATCATCCTCAATATCGTGGTGTTTATGGTGTGGCTCGTGCCCGACATGGTGGCGGCCCGCACTTCAATCCTTCGCAGCAAGGTCTTTTTGTATGGCTATCGAGAAGCCGAACTCCACCAATCTCAAAGTATCGGTGCATTGATGACCTTTACTGCCATTTTTATGCACGGCAGTTTTGCCCATCTATTTGGCAATATGCTCTATCTGCGGGTGTTTGGATTTCGGGTAGAGGATGCGTGTGGCCCGTGGCGATTTCTGGCCTATTATTTGTTAGCGGGTATGGTGGCGAATGTTTTTGATGTGCTGCTGAATCCGATTGAGGCACAAGCCAATTTTGCGGGGATCGGTGCAAGTGGGGCCATTTCCGGGGTAATGGGGGCGTATCTCATCTTGTTTTATGGCGAACGCATCACTTGTTTATGGGGAGTGGGGTCGCTGCTGCGATTTTTGGGGGTCATCCCGATACGGTTGTTTACACGCCGCCGACCCGATTGGTGGCACTGGCATCTGCAAATCCCGTCGGTGCTGCTGTTGTTCCCCTTTTTGATTATGGAAACCGTGCCCTCTATCAGCATCATAAAAAGTGGTTATGAGAGCAATATTGGACATTTGGCGCATGTGATGGGCTTTTTGGCAGGCTTTACCATCTTTTTGTTCATTCGCAAAGATATGCTGATGCGTTATCTACAGGGGCGTGCCCTATAAAAGAAATTTTTGACGGGTTTGCACACGCAGGCATATGTTATAATCCACCCCGTTTCTTTGGATGACCGTAACTAATTCTAGGAGTCGAAGCCCATTATGGCCTACGAAAAGATTAAAGTACCTACCGAAGGGGATAAAATAACGGTAGGTAAAAACGGCAAATTGGTAGTGTCTGACCATCCCATTTTGATGTATATCGAGGGCGATGGCATCGGGCGCGATATTATGAAAGCCTCGCTGCGGATATGGGACGCCGCAGTCGAAAAAGCCTACAGCGGCAAACGCAAGATTTCATGGATGGAAATTTTTTCCGGCGAAAAAGCAGCCAGTGTTTTTAATGGCGACTATATGCCCGAAGAAACGTTTGACGCCCTCCGCGAATATCTGGTCGGGATTAAAGGCCCGCTGACAACCCCCGTTGGTGGTGGTTTTCGCAGTTTAAACGTCACGCTGCGCCAAGTGTTGGACTTATATGCTTGCATTCGTCCGGTGCGCTGGTATGAAGGCGTACCCAGCCCGGTGAAAAATCCCCAAGATATTGATGTGGTCATTTTCCGCGAAAACACTGAAGATGTGTATGCGGGTATCGAATTTGAAAGCGGCTCACCCGAAAATGAAAAACTAGCCCGTTTCCTCCGCCAAGATTTGGGGGTCGAGGGCTTCTTTGAAGGCGCTGGTCTAGGCATCAAGCCGATCAGTGAATTCGGCTCCAAACGATTGGTGCGCAAGGCTATCCAATATGCCATCGAACACAAACGCAAGAGTGTGACGTTGGTGCATAAGGGCAATATCCAAAAATTCACCGAAGGCGCATTCCGTAAATGGGGCTATGAAATTGCCGCAGCCGAATTTGGTGAACAAACCATTAGCTGGGATGATGTCGAAAAGAATCATGGCGGCAAAGTGCCCGAAGGCAAGATTTTGATTCAGGACACCATCGCCGACATCATGTTCCAAAAGATGCTGCTGCGCCCCTCCGAACACGATGTGATTGCCACTCCCAACCTGAACGGCGACTATCTCTCCGACGCGATTGCGGCTGAAGTCGGCGGCGTCGGCATTGCCCCCGGCGCGAATGTTGGCGACGCGGTGGCCCTCTTTGAAGCGACACACGGCACTGCTCCCAAATATACTGACCAAGATGTGGTCAATCCGGGGTCATTGCTGTTCTCCGGGGTCATGATGCTCGAACATATCGGTTGGCAGGAAGCGGCGGATATGATTACCCATGCCTATGAAGCGACCATCCGTCAAAAGATCGTGACCTATGACTTTGCCCGTCAGATGGAAGGTGCGAAACAGGTTAAGACCAGTGAATTTGCCACCGCGATCATCGCCAATATGAAATAGGGTGGATGGGCGGCGATGGCAAAACGTGAAAACCGATTAAAACCGATTGAACACGAGCGGCGCCAAATTGAGAACCTCAAGGCGTTGGAACCGATTGCAACGCCGCCCGAACTGCGATCTCTTTCGGATGGGCTGATTGATCTGGTGTTGGCAGCATTGGACGGGGTATCTGTCCTAGAATCGGGTCATCAAATCACGAAATCCGATTTGCAGCAACTCGTCAACCTGTTAGAAGATTTGCAGAAACTGGCCCAAGATTAATGGGGCTAGATGTTGAGGGGTGTGGTTAGCCATTGATGGTTTGCCACACCC
The DNA here is from genome assembly GCA_024434115.1 of Chloroflexota bacterium. Classification (GTDB taxonomy): domain Bacteria; phylum Chloroflexota; class Anaerolineae; order Aggregatilineales; family J027; genus CFX10. Next base: position 184,607 of record QMIT01000008.1, on the reverse strand, counting down.
GGTCTAGTGCAGCGGCAATCGGGCCGATGACATCTCGATCTGTCCAATAACCCATGTGTGCCGCTGGGGTCATATTGGCCGGGAAATTCCCCACATCCACCTGACAATCTTCCGTGACCACCGCCGCGTATTTTTCATTGAGGGTCTTTAACGGAAAACCGACGACATCATCCTTGTCAAAGAAATTCACCCACGCGCCTTTGAGTTCAGGATAGTAATGGGCCAATTGCGGGGCGGGCACTTGAATGGGCTTGCCGAAATTGTTATAGCGCAGGCTCCACAGCGCGATAGGACTCCCCAATGTATAAAACAGAGTCAGCGTTTCGCCGCGTTCGAGGGGCGTATCGGCCATCGCGTCTTTGACATTAGCCGAAATAATGGGACGAAAGGGTTCGATTTGCAGGTCATAAACGTAGTTGCTGCTGATGATCGTCCCCAAGCTGTGCGCAATGATGCACAGGGGGGCAGTCGGGCCAGCTTTTTCCGCCAAGAGATGAATGGCCTGAGCAAAAACGCGGTGGATGCCATCATACGCTGACCGATCATCGGGGGTCGGTTGATAGGCCAGCGCGTCGGCAACAAAATCAATGGCGAATTCCCGCAGGCGTGGGAATCCTAACTTGCCCCCCTGCTGCAAGCGCTGTTGGAGTTCGTTTTCGACATCCTGCATGACTTTGGCCCAATAAATCGGCTCAATGACTATATCGGCTCGGCAGGTCTCCCCACAATGACTGAGGAGGGCCTCACTGATTTCAGCGGCAAATTCGGGTACTTGCTTGCCGATGCCGTGAATAATTGCCACCGCGATTTTTTGGGTCATAGGATTTTTCCTAGCCAGCAAATAGGCTGATGATCCAAGCGGTCAATAGAAGTAGGCAACTGCACAGCAAAAACGCCACGACTAACAATGCCACCATGATGGACTTGGACACATTACCAACCCCACTGGCATCCACTGTTGGCAGACCGGGGATATTCAGGTTGCGTCCGAGGCCATTGAGCGTGTTCATCAATCCGTCGAGGGGCGATTGTTGTTCAGGTACTTCATCATAGTCATCGGCGCGTGACCGACCTCGACGCGGCGGCGGATTGTCAATTGTACCCCCCCGATTGCGACGATTGGCTCGTTCCATCAATTGGGCGGCCCGCTGCACGGCTGGTGAGGGTTGATTGGGGTCGAGTGGCGGCACAGGCGCACCGGGTCGGCGATAGCGCGGATTGGTCGCAGGAGTAGGGTCAGCCAATGGGTCGGATTGCGCTTGGTCATCCCAATCCCGGTAGTAGCGGTTATTGCGGTTTTCCTCGACCAAGCCCCCGGCATAATCTTCGATATTGGCAAAATCTCCATCAGAACGATCCCCCGCATCCGCCATGCCGAGGGCATCATCTTCATAGTTAAGACGCCGATTTTTGCGGCGACGGCGTTCGTTGAAATTGTTTTGGCCGTCGTATTGATCAAATTCACCCATTAGCTTACATCTCCAAATAGGACATCATAGGCATCATCGTCACCATGTGCGGCCAAATACCCCGCCACGAATCCCGGCTCTAGGCTTTGATTGAGAGCCGTTTGTTGACCTGCAAGTGCGGCGTGAATCGAATCTTGCAGCAGCAGGCGGCGCATATCTAACAATTTGCGTTCGGCTTGGCCCAGTTTCCAATTGTTCCATACACGCAGGGCCGTATCCGCAACCTGTAGGGCGGTCTGGGTCACTTCGAGTAATCGTTGGGCGCGTTCTACATTAACCATCAAGCGGGCTGCGGGGCGGGCCAATTTTGCGGGTAGGGGCGGCGGATTGGGCACAAGGCTGCGCGAAGTCGGGATAGCCTCTATCAATCGTCCCGGCGCAGTTTGGCGCAGGCTGAGATAGGGTTGCCACACGGGATTGTCGCCACCCATTAACCCCAGTTTACTCCATGCCTGATCGTCGGCCAGCAGATTTTCAAAACGCGGGATAAGCATTTCTTGGGTCAATGATACCCCACTGATTGAATCCGCCTGCCATTGTTGGTCAATTTGATTCGGGAGGTCGGTAAAAACATAACGGACGGTGGCGATACGTGTCCGCAAAATACTAAGGTTGCTCGTTAGGGTGTACTGCTCGACCTGATGCAATACATAGAGGCGCAGATAGCGCACAAAAAATTGCCCCTCTGATGGAGGTGGTAGTGAATCCATGTCAAACCCTCACCAGCTTTTTTTCAATCTATTAAATAATTATAGCAGATTGTGGCAGGGCCTATCGCTAAACCCACCAAATAAAAAGGCTCAATTGGACAAAACTTGAACCCTTTGGCATCAAAAAACCTAGACATGGTAGACGCCGACACATTAGGTAAAATAGATCGCGTCAAAAATTTGCACAACTCCATTTTTTAGGCACTTTTTCAGTCGAGCAATAGAACTTGGCTGTACGGCGATGAAATGAAAGGAAAATTTCTACAATGAGTGGTCGTAAACTTTTGGTGGTGGTTATCACAGCCTTGATGATACTGGCGGTTTTGCCCGTGCAGGCCCAAGAAGGCGAAGATTTGCTCGGTGTCGTGACAACCGCCTTTACCAATTTGAATGCCTTGCAAGGCTATCAAGCCACGACGGAACGCGAACAAACCCAAACCATCAGCAGCGGCGAAGGGTATATGGCAATAGCTTCGGACATCAGCCTCGACCAAACCATCACAGCGCTGGTGCGTCCTGCGGCTGAAGGGCAGTCTGAAGCCAGCAGCTTTGTGGTCGAACAGCGCAATTCGGTCTTTATTGACGACACCACCGACAATTCCAACGCTACACGCCAAGACATCAACCTCGAAGTGGTACAGATTGACGGTCAAGTTTATGTCCGCATCCCCACCGATGTTGAAGGACTGTTTACTGCAACGGATTGGGTCAATATTAGTGAAAATCCCGAAGCCCTGCCGCTGGGTGAGGACTTTGATTTTGCCGGGATTGTTAACCTGAGTGGGATTAGCGGCGCACTCTTTTCCCCCGATACCGTAACTGCAATTGAAGAGGGCGCAAATGAAGGCATCAGCGGCCAACTGATGCGGGTATTTACCCTGACCATGAACCCCACTGCTTTGTTTAACAGTGTAGATGGAGCGGCCTTGTTGGGTTTGGGGGATGCGAACGACCTGGTGGTACAGGCCGTTTTGAGTGCCATGACCATGCAATATACCGTTTGGATTGGGCAGGATGACAATTTGCCCCATCGTTTGCAGGCCACCATCAATGTAGACGTGGAACTCGGTGCGGATTTGACCGGGGGCGATGCGGTGAAAGTGGTGATTAGCAACGAGGGCACGACGGATTACAGCGCGTTGGGCGAACCCGTTGATATTCAAGTACCGAGTCCAGCCCCAGATGAAGAAGGCGAAGCCAGCTAAATCTTTGATTCGTGCTACAATCGTAGGGAGTATTCTACTTTTTTCTGTGAGGGAAGCCCTATGGAATACGAGATCAAAGGTACTGTCATGCAGTCGCTTGAAATGCGTCTAAAGCAAGGCGAAACCGTCTATACCGAGGCGGGTGGCATGGCATGGATGACTGACGGTATTGACATGAAAACGTCGGGTCGTGGTGGCATTGGCAAGATGTTGGGGCGGGCGCTTTCGGGCGAGAGCCTTTTCTTGACCAATTATACCTGCACGGCTCCACAAGGCATGATTGTTTTTGTGCCAGAAGCACCGGGCAAAATTATCCCACTGCCGCTCCAAGCTGGACACAGTATGATTGCCCAACGCGATGCCTTTATGTGCGCGGAAGATAGCGTGCAGATAGAAATGCACTTCCGCCGCAAACTGGGCACGGGCTTTTTCGGGGGTGAGGGGTTTGTGTTGCAAAAAATCACCGGGCCGGGTATTGCGTTTGTCGAAATCTCTGGTGAAGTCGCGGAATATAACCTGCAACCGGGCCAACGCCTGAAGGTAGACCCCGGTCATATTGCGATGTACGAGCCGAGCGTCAATTATGACATTCAAATGGTCAAAGGCATCACCAATATGTTCTTTGGCGGCGAGGGCTTGTTCCTTGCCACGCTCACTGGGCCGGGGCGTGTCTGGTTACAAACCATGCCAGTGAGTAATTTGGCTCAAAAGATTCTATCATTTATGCCAAAAGGCGGTTGATCTGCTTGGCATTTGAGATTTGATGGTAATTGTCTATACGTTAGGAGCGATAATGCGAAGTTCATTTTCTGTCGGAATGCGGGGTGTGCTGTTGACCTTTGTATTGGTGGCAACAGGGGTCGTAGGAATGGGCACAACACTGCCGGTCAACGCGCAAGATGACGGGGCACAAACCCCAGCCCAATTGTGCGAAGCGGCGATACCAAACGTCACCGAACCTGAGACCCGTACCTATGATGCCCCCGAAGCCGTGTTGGAAGAAGGCGTAAATTATCAGGCCATTTTCTGCACCGAGCAGGGCGCAATTTATGTTGACCTCTATGAGCAATTTGCACCCGTTACGGTCAATAATTTTGTCTTTCTCGCCAACGAAGGGTATTACAACAACACGACATTCCACCGTGTTATCGCAGATTTCATGATTCAGGGCGGCGACCCGGAAGGCACTGGTATGGGTGGCCCGGGCTATGAATTTCAAAATGAAGTGCTGCCGTTCCTCACGTTTGCCGAACCCGGCGTGCTGGCAATGGCGAACGCTGGCCCGGATACCAATGGCAGTCAGTTCTTTATCACCCGCGCCGCTACGCAATACTTGGATGGCGATTACTCCATCTTTGGGGTCGTACTCGAAGGCCAAGAGGTGGTGTTGAATGTGTCTGACCGCGATCCAGATACCGCAACCGAAGAGGGTGATACGCTCCATACAGTGTTGATCGTCACCGACCCCACGACTGTTCAAACGACCTACGTTCCACCTGTGGCATTTACGGCTGACCAGACGTTTGAAGTCATATCAGCCTTGCTGCCTGCTGAGAGTGGGTTTACGCAATTGGAGCAGGGGACGGGGCTGTTTACAGGAAGTGAAGAGGCGGTTGGTCAATTTGAAGAAGCCACCCAAGCAGCCGCGACTACATGGTATAGCCTGAGCGGGTTTGCCTATGAAGCAGGTAGTTCTTGGCAGGTTGCGCAGTGCCCGGCTGACCCTGAACTCTTTGGGATTGGCTTACGTATGTTGGACTGGGGTACTGCCGAAAATGCCGCCGCTGCCGTGCAAGATGCTTCATTGGGCGAGTTGATGACCGCACAGGGCTATACTCTCTATGAAACGGATGAGGCGACTCTGACCGGGCCGCTATTCACGCGCAATACCAGTGAATTCTGTGATAAACCCGGGATTCAGGCCCGTTACATCTTCGCCGAAGACCGCTATGTTTTAATGGTGGACATCATGGTAGATGAAAACGTCGAGGCGCTGGATCAACTGTCCTTGCTCATCAAGACCAACTTCTCCGATATTTTGGAAGGATTGGTCGGCCATATCATTCTCGCCGGAATGAATTAGACTTCAATCTGCAAAATCAACTGGGGTGGTTGGCAAAAACAATCACCCCGGATATGTTTGGGTGAACGGCAACGTCCACCCTTTGTTTATTTGCACTTAGGGGTTTTGAAAGAAATGAAATATTTTACAACCGTCAATGGGCAGACCTACGAAGTCGAAATCAACCGCGAGGGTGAGGTCAAGGTCAATGGGGAAGTCCGTCAAGTGGATTTTAAGACTTTGGGTGTCAATCGGATTTATTCGCTGTTGATTGACAACCAATCGTTTGAGGCCGTCGTAGAAGACCGCGATGGCAAATTTCAGGTGTTGATGGCTGGTGATTTGTATGAAGTGGATGTCACCGATGAGCGGGAGATGCGTCTGGCGAGGGCTTCAGGTACACTGGCCGGGGTCGGTGGGGAAGCAACTATCCGTTCGCCTATGCCGGGTACGATTGTGGCAATCCCCGTCACCATTGGACAGGAAGTGACCAAAGGAATGCCTGTGGTGATTCTGGAATCCATGAAGATGCAGAACGAATTAAAAGCCCCCCGCGATGGCGTTGTCCATCACATCAATGTCAAACCCGGCGATAATGTGGATCAAAATCAGGTCTTGGTTACAATGCACTAATCACCAAAATATAGCCTGATTTCATCTTACAAAATTTCCCTTATATGGAGTGATAATTTGCCCCAGTGGTCTCGCCACAGTCTGCGGTTTTTGATTGAGCCATTGTTTGGATTACCCCGTTTTACCTACCTGATTGCGATCCTCTATGTGGCATTAGCCAGCATTTATGCCATTGTGACCCCGGTATTTGAAAAACCCGATGAAAACTGGCATTTTGCCTTTGTGATGCACGTTGTCGAAAAAGGTGAACTGCCCTATCAAAGCCTTCCAACTCGTAATCATTATGCCGAGCAGCAAGGCAGCCAACCGCCGCTTTATTATTTGACGTTGGCGGGACTTCTAAAGGCGACCAATCAAGATGAATTGATGACTGGGTTTCTGCGGCTCAATGTTCGTAATGCCCAATTTGGGCAGCATACGTCGCTTTGGCCCGATAACGAAAATGTGTTTGTTCATGGGCGGTGCGCTAACGAGTGTGCCAAAACGGAGCGGGCTGTTTACATTGGACGTGGGTTGAGTATTTTACTGGGATTGATGGCTGTCCTTGCAGCGGCTTGGACGATACAATTGATATTTCCAGACCATCCCGCCTTGCTACTGATTTTTGTTGGCAGCATCACCTTTAACCCCCAGTTTTTGCATATTTCATCTTCGGTCAGCAACGACCCCATCACCTTTGCAACGGTCAATCTCGCCTTCCTATCAGGCTTTTGGTGGCTAAAACATCCAACTAGCTACCGACGAGTCGCGGCATTGGGGGTAATGGTTGGCCTAGCGGCCTTGTCCAAACCCAGTGGGCTAAGTGTAGGGGTAATTGCCGGAATCCTTTTGTTATTGGCGGGTAAACGCTCATGGCAAACGAGATTTAAGCACCTTCTTGTGTTTGGAAGTGTCGTCTTTGTTGTGGCGGGTTGGTGGTATATCAATAATCTTGTCCAATATGGCGAACTAACTGGGGTAGAGCGACATATTGAAATTACAGGTGTCCGAGCACCAGAGGCGAGTTTTGAGCAAATCAAAACGGAATGGCGCGGCGTCGGAGATTCGTATTGGGCGTCTTTTGGATGGGGCAATCTCAATATTCGCTCGTCTATCCCCTATGATGCGGCACGTATTTTGCAGGCTGTTTTGGCGATTCTATTTGTAATAACGGTGTTGGCACGATGGCGGAGTTGGAATATTGAGCAGCGCTGGATGATTACGTTGTCTGTCGTACAACTCGTTCTCGTGGGGGCACTCTTGGCACGTTGGATGCGCATGACCGTTGCACCACTAGGCCGATTGATGTATCCGGCCATGATTCCTATCTCACTCGTGATCGCCATTGGGTGGCTCAACTTGATGCCTCAACGCCTGCGTGGGGTCATCAGTATTGGGGTGACTTCACTGTGGGCAGTTGTCCCAATTGTGTTGGCCGTTACCTTGATTCCCGATGCCTATCGTCCCACACAGACACTGATGAATTCTGAACCCGGCCCAATCCAAATGACCTTTATGGAGAACGGGCAGGAAAAGGCAGTGATACGCGATTTGGTGTGGAGTGAAGATCAAGATTGGATTTATCTGCAAGCCTCTTGGGAAGCCAAAGAGGAGTTTACCTTTGACTACCAGATTTTTGTGCATGTCTTGGATTCACAGGGCAACATTATCAGTCAACGCGACACCTATCCCGGTCTGGGGAATCGGCCTACCACAGTATGGCAGGCAGGCGAAGGCTTCTCCGATATTGTGGTTATCCCGAAACCAGTCGGACAAACCTTTGTAAGTTTCGCCATCGGCTTATATCGGGCGCATGATGGCATGTTTGAGCGCCTCTCCGTGACTAGCCCCGTATTTGAAGTATGGGATAATGCCGTACAAATTCCAATCGAACAAATACGTCGAGGGGAAGTTCCTGTAGGCGCAAAATAACCAGCACTTTTCCCAAAGCGCTAGTTATTTTGGCATTAGCTAAATTCCAAAACCTACTTGTTACGCCCAAAACCTCCCCGACTTCGGATATTCGGGCTGTCAGCACCACGTCCACCCAGCCGTGTTGACCCACCGCCGCCTAATCGTCCACCACCCCAACCGCGCTTGGTTCCAGCCGCCGATACATTTGGACGAGTGCCAAAACCGCCTCCACTACGGATGGTGGGGTCATCATAGGTTGGCTGATCTTCATAGCCCTCATTCCCAAATGACCCCCGCCCTTGAATATTGGGATCATCATACTGGGGATAGTCTGTGCCGACTGGATTTCCACTGGCGCGTGTCGGAAAGCCACGTGCCAAGCGGCTTAAAACCATCAATACGACGATGGCTATAAAAGCAAACATACAAAAGGAAAGGATACTGTCCATTGATTTTCGCTCCTATTGAACGCTTAACGCGACAGAATCGGTCTCGTTGCCGTTCACCACAAAAACGACCTCATAGTTACCGGGTTGAAGTTCGGCCCCTGCTGTCGGCTCGAAGACAAAATTGATACAGGTGTTGTTATAGTCTTGGGCTGCGCTAATCACCGCTGTATCCTCAACAGGTTGGCCTTCACGATAGAGCCGCGCAAAAATATTCGTGCCTGTGCTGACGGCGCTGTTGGGCGCTACAACATAGATCGAATCCGTCGGGGTAAAGGTGGAGGTGTTGTCGGTGGGACAACCGTTTCGATCCACATTACTGGCCGTTACCAGCGAGCCGAGGTTTACATCACCTGCATTATCCGCTGGCACTTCTACTTGACTATCATTGTCATTATTGTCGCCGTTGTTATCGTCGTCATCACCCCCAAAAATCATGGGCAGCACGAGGATAATACAAGCCAGTGCCACCAAAATAAGACACCCAAAACCTAAAGTCTTGGCGTCCAGTTTCATGCGATTTTGAGGTGGGGTATTCGTTTTGCTGGGATTCATGCTCGTTTTCCTTATCATTGCAAGACTCACCTTGTCTAATGATAGGATGTCTCGTGGGGCAAGCGATGAGGCAGACAGTTGGTTTCAGTTTGGGATATTTAGCAGGGTAGGGGTTAGGCTAACTGACCTATATGGAGAACATCGCCCTTGTGAGAAAAAACACCAATCCGTATAATCGCTTGGCTTTTCCCTGAAGTTTATAGCTAGGAGACTGTTGTGCAGCGAAAATCCGCTTACAACATCCTGTGTGTGGCGGCGACTCCCTTTTTTGTGGATCGCGGTGGTCATATTCACATTTATGAACAAGCCCGTGCCCTCCAAAAATTGGGCAATAAGGTGACCATGGTGACATATCACATCGGGCGTGATATGCCAGATTTAGACATCCGGCGCATTGTCAACATTCCTTGGTACAAAAAAACGGATGCTGGCCCCTCCTATCAAAAGCCCTATTTGGCCCTGCTGCTGCTCTTAAAATCCATCCAAGTGGCGCGTGAAATCAAACCCGATGTGGTTCATGCACATGGTTGGGATTCCTGCTGGGTGGCATGGTGGTTGTGGAAACTTTTGGGCATCCCCTATATTTTTGACATGCAGGGGAGTTTCTCTGGTGAGATTGCTGAACATGGCTACAGTGCCAAAGGTGGCCCTTACTACAATTTCCTGAGCAGCATCGAACGGCTGACGCTGAAAAAATCACCTGTCGTCTTGACCTCCTCCACTCAAATTTGCCAGCAGTCCCGCGAACGCTTTAATCTAAGCGACGACCATGCGTGGGCTATTTTGGACGGAGTAGATACGGATGAATTTTCGCCGGACACCTATCCACACGACCCGGTTTTGCATGAAAAGCTGGGTCTGCCTACTGACAAAAAAATCATTGTCTTTATGGGCCTACTCAAAACCTATCAAGGCGTGGATGATATGATCGAGGCGGCACGGGTATTGGTGCATGAACGGGGTTACACCGACGCTCACTTTTTGGTGATGGGTTTCCCCGATGAAGATTTGTACGCGGCTAAGGCGGCTGAAAAGGGGGTGAAAGAATATTTCACCTTTACGGGCAAGGTTGAATATCGAGAAACCGGTCACTACATGGCCCTCGCAGACGTAGCCATTGCCCCCAAGATTGCCATTACCGAAGGCGACGCCAAAATCTATTTCTACATGGCGATGGGCCTGCCTGTCGTGGCCTATGAGCGGCCTGCCAGCCTTGAAATTTTGGGCGATTTGGGCTTCTATGCCAAATTCCATGACCCAGTAGATTTAGCACGGGCTTTACATGAAGCGCTCGAAAATCCCGATTTGAAAGCACGCGGCGCGGCGAATCGTCAAAAAGCGGTGGACGAATATTCATGGACAGCCGTTGCCCGCCGCATTATGGACGCCTATGCCATTGCCGAAGATCGCATGTCGGGTCGTCGTCGTGCCAATCGTTCAAATGAACCCGTGATTGGAACGCAGCGCACATGACCGAAACCACACCAACCAAGCGCTCAATCAACTGGAAACGTATTTGGAACTGGGGCCGCCTTATCTTAGGGGTAGGGGGTCTTGGGATTGTCATCTACAGCGTGTCGGAACGCGACGCGCTGATAGAAGGTCTACTAAAAGTCAATTTGTGGTGGGTATTGGTCGCCCTAGTGCTCAATTTTGCCGCCACCCTTGTCAAAACGGGCCGATGGTGGTTAGTGTTGCAAGGCAGCGATATTCCAAATCTGAGGCCCTCCCGCTTATTGGGAACGTACCTAGTTGGCATGTTTTTTAGTCAGTTTATGCCGGGGTCTTCAATGGGTGGCGATGCCATGCGCATGGTTGAGATGAGCGCAGATTCTGGCAAGGCCGCCAGTTCAGTCGCCTCGGTCATGATTGAGCGTGTGGTGGGCATGTTGACCATTTTGAGTACCGCCAGTTTGATTCTGCTATTTACCAACTATGATGAATTGACCCTAACCTTTGAATTGGCAATGCACATCCTGTCAGTTGGTGGGATTGCGGCCTTGTTTGTCTTACGAATGGGCTGGTTTGTTGAGCCATTTACGAAATTGCTGACGCGCTTCAAATTAGGCAGGGTTGCGGGCAAGGTGGTCTCACTCAGCGAAGCACTGCAAAGTCAGCTTGGCAGTATGCGTATTTTGTTTTACATGGTGGTGCTGTCCTTTTTGGCGAACGCCATGACCATGACAGGGGCTTATTTGGTGTTGATCGGCTTTGGCGAAACGGTGCCCTACTTCGCCTTTATCCCACTGATGTGTATGGCCGTAGCGGTTGAATTGATTCCAATTGCTCCCGGCGCATTGGGCCTGCGTGAAGCTACCTATGTCGCCTTTTTGACAGGCTTTTTGGGCGTGGCGGAATCGGCCTCATTGGGGACGGCGCTCGTCGTGCGTGCGATCAGCATGGTACACGGTGTCATCGGCGGCCTTATTCTGGTCAGTCGAGGAATTAGTTCCAATCAACAGAGCAAGGTCAACTCCAACACCACCGCGCCATCTGCGACATCCTGATATTTTTTAGAGTGGGGTAGCCAAACTGCTCCACTTCTTTTTTCAACAGTTTAGGGGCTGGTATGCCAAATCTCCCATCCGACAACACGCTACAAAAAATCCTGACCGAACTTGAACCGGAAAATCATCTGGGGGCACTGTTGACCGTGCAAATGGGCGGCACGCCGGAAGAAGTTCAACTGTTGCTGCAAACCACTGAATTTGATGAGGAACGGAACGGCCTGCGCCCCACCGGAAGTTATATCATTCGTTGTTTGGGTGTGCGTGAACATCGAGTCAGCGTGGGTTTATTTAATTCGATGGTCTATACGGAAACACACTCCCTTTTGTGGAATCATAACTATCCTTTCCAGCAAGTCTATTTCAGTGGAATGCCCGATAACGCAGACGGCCTGATGCTGGAACTGACCCAGTTATACGGACAGCACTATGGCAATTTCCGCACCCTAGCTGATGACCTCAATCGTGCTATGCCGCTGGGAAAATTGCTTACTTCGGGGCGTGGCTTGCTGGGAGAAATGCCCATCCCCATGACCGAAAAAGTGCAAAGATTACTCGAAGGTCATGGCCTAGCTGTCAGTTTGATAGACTCCGACCAAAATCCGCCTGAAGCACACCACGCTTTGTTGGTAATGGATGACTCTTTTTTCATTGCTCAACTCTATAGTGCCGACCCCCTTGAAGGTAAAAATTAGCCCTTCTTGCCAGACCGCGTTATCGTAGATGTAGATAATTCAGTCCACCGCGATTACACCCAAGTATTTTGGGTCTACGGAGAGGCTACTGTATGACGCGCCTACAGGCTTTGACCGAAAATGCTTCGCTTTTTGAAATTGTTGACTATCCAACCACGCCTTTTCTCTTTACTGAACACCGCCATAGCCTCATCAGTATTAGCCGGGAAATCGAAAACTGTGTCATGGAAATCCGAACGCCGGTGCGGGTTTTTGCTGGTTTCCAAAAGCTGAGTTTTTTTCTGCCCCAGCTTAAACGTTATCGTGAAATTGCCCAAAAAGCCGAATCAGTATGGGTTTTTGGCGTGCCGGATATTACGCCACCCGATATACCGGGCATTGAGTATGCTTTATTGCCGCATGATCATTTATTGACACAAGAATGGTTTTTGGTGGTTGAATCCGCCGAATATTTTAGTGCGTTGGTTGCCAAAGATCTGAGTGGTTTGGAATTACCGCAAACGGAACGAATGTTTCGGGGGATTTGGACATTTGACCCAGATTTAGTCAATCAAGTACAAAGACGACTGTCGCACCTCGTTGGGCTAACCCCATTGGACTATGACTTCGACGAACGCGACTATGGAAGCCAAATGCACCACGTTTCCCGTATCGCCAATGATCTTATTCAAACCCTTGAGAAGCGTAATACACAGCTAATTGAGGCCCAACAGCTTCACGAACAATTGGTGCAAATGTTGGTACACGACCTACGAAATCCTCTCAGTGGAATTATGGGCTATGTGGATTTGATTGAACGAGCCGTCCAGCGGGGGGGCGAGGACAGCGAAATTTTGGAATTTATTGAACGGGCACGGATTGGCAATGCCCAACTCAATATCCTTATTGAGAATATGCTTGATCTAAATCGTTTACAGGTGGGAACATTTCCCGTCAAAAAAGAAGTGATTACGCTTGGCCCATTATTTGAAGCGATACAGCGGCAGTTTTTGGGGATGGCCCAACTGCATGACAATAACCTCCAAGTCACGCTTGCTTCGCCGGATTTGACAGTTTCGGCAGATCGTAATATTTTGACGCGCATATTGAGCAACTTGTTGAGTAATGCGATTCGTCACACACGCAAAGGGGAAGTTCGTCTGGAAGCAAAGCGTGACCAGCGGCGAGGCTGTACACAAATAACCGTCGCGGATACGGGTGAAGGCATTTCCCCCACCGAAGTGAACCGTATCTTTGACCCTTATTATCAGGGTGAAAATCGGCGTACCAAAGGCGCGGCGGGTTTGGGTCTCACCTTCTGCAAACAGGCCGTCGAAGCACAGGGTGGCGTGATTTGGGTCGAAAGCGAGATTGGCAAGGGTAGCGCATTTCACATTCGGTTGCCACGCATATAAGGGCAACTCCAACGCCTGAGAGCCTGTCGTATAGCGAACGTCATGTACCGAAAAGGGTGAGTGAGCTATAGTGCGACTTGTACATCTCAAGTAGGGAGTAATGCCATGCGCCGCATATTGACCAGTATGATATGCTGCTGTATATTGCTTCTTGTAGGCTTGAGGGTGTCCATTGTCGAAGCGCAGTCTGATGCCGCTCAAGAACTGCTTCGTTTAGTGAATGATTATCGCACCGCTAATGGAATGCCTCCCCTAACAGCGAATCCTGCGTTGATGACCGCTGCCCAGCGCCATGCCGACTGGCAAGCCGCCACGAACATCCACTCCCATCAAGGGGAGGGCGGTTCTATGCCACAAGATCGAGCTACCGCCGCTGGATACTCTGGCTTTGTAAATGAAAATGCGGCGAGTGGTACGATTGGATATGCCACACCCGCGTGGGCAGTACAAGGATGGGCGGGCAGCTATATTCATCGCATCACCATGCTTTCACAAAACGTGCATATCGGCGTCGGTGTCGCCGAAAACCGCGAGGAAACTTACTATGTTTTACTGGTAGGTAGTCCTTCGTCACACGCGCCGCCATCTTCCATTGGGGAGACAGCAGAAACTTTAGAAGAAGACACGGAAGAACAACCTGTCGTGGTAGTGGTTCCCATTGTGATCGCCACACCGAACGCGGATGGTTCAATTGTTCATGTGGTGCAGGAGGGGCAGACCGTTTGGGCTATTGCTTCCCGATATGGGGTTCCACTGGACGAGGTGTTGACGATCAACCATCTTAACCGAAACACGCTCCTTCATCCGGGGGATGAAATCATTATCCGATTAGGGGAAGGGCAATCCCCGCCACCCGTGCCCACACTGCCTGTTACTCATATTGTGCAGGATGGCGAATCGCTGTGGACAATCGCGGTGACGCATGGCCTATCTTTAGACGAACTATTGGCGCTCAATGGACTGACACGCAGTTCAATCATTAAGGCTGGGGACGAAGTTCGGTTGCGTGTGCCAGAACCATCTCCGACTGTCACGCCTACACCAACTCTCTCTATCCCCACCGTGACTGCAACTATTTCAGCGCCAACCCCTTCCCCGACCGTGACTGCGACGATTGTCACGGCTACCGCAATAGCTATGATTATCCCATTAACTGCTCCCACAGCACTGCCAAGCTTCTCGTCGCAAAAGGATACTCGATCAGAAGATACCAACCTCACGGGGATACTAATTTTGAGTGGAATTGCGCTTATGTCTGCGATGTTGGGGGCACTCTCTTTGCTCAGCGGTGCGGCTGTAATGATCCGTAAACGTAGAGCTAGGTGAATGGGCCGAAAGCGAGATTGGCAAGCGCAGTGTGTTTCATATCCGGTTGCCGCGCATGTAGCTAAATATTTTCTCTCCAAACATGCTCGGTTATTTGCTCTAATTGGCTTGGTAATTTGCCATGATGGGACATATACAGATGATGACGCGCACGAGTCATAGCCGTAAAAATTCTCCGTCTTTCATTGCTAACATCAACGGGGTCGGTGAGGTTCATAAAAGTGGTATGTAAATGCGGAATAAATACCACCTGAAATTCCAGTCCCTTCATTTTTTCAAAGTGTTCCACATAGATTCCAGCCTCACGCATTAATGCCCAATATTTGACTATGCCTTTGCTATGGCACAGTATCGCAATTTGATTGGCTGTCAGATCAGATTTGAGAAGTTCTTGTACTTCATTTTTGATAAACTGAATCTCGTTATCTAGGCTAGAGTATTGGAACAGGCTAGGCAATTCACCCTCAACAAGTTCTGATGAATCTAGATCGGGATGCATGATTTCCTCATCTTTACTAAGAATAGGATCTGCTTCAATCAGGCTATAGGCGGCTATGTTAATTTGCTTGGTACATCTATAGGGAATTTTTAGAACTCGAGTACGACCAACCACTTCTAACCCCTTTTGCCTCCATGAGAAATACTTGAATAAACTTTGTGTAGGATCATCACAAATAAAAAGTGAACCATTGGATTTGAGTAACTCTTTAATGACTTTGACCCAAGTGGGTGCGAAGTCTTGGGCCTCATCAATCAAAATAGTATCGTAGTGATTTTTTAGTGGGTGGGTAGAATCTTTCAATATATCAAGCGCATGTAATGGCACATCAGCCCAATCCATCCAATCCTTTTTATTAACTTTTTGTTGGTCTTGATAAATCCTATAGCTTTGGAATACTTTGTTGATGGCAGACCGTTTTTGTTGATTGAGAGCCGTTCCTCTACCTTTTCTCTCAATGATAAGATACTCGTTCAAATCAAATACTTCAAGGTCTTTGCGCCACTCGAATTCATCCGCAATAAATTCAGAAGTCAATCCCATGTTTATTAAATCGCTTTTCGCGTAACGCTCCAACCAGCCTTGAGTATGATTCGGTGAATGCCATCCATTTCCAATAATATCTCGACAGAGTTTATGAAAGTTAACAACTTCTACGTTAGGTAATCTTTTTTGTAGATTGGTCGCAAGGTCTTTGTTGAATGTCAGCAGCAATATATTGCTGTTAGGATAGACTTCGGTTAGATATTTTGCCCGATGTATCAAAACAAGGGTTTTGCCACTACCCGCCACCCCTCTCACTAATCGAAGATGATGGTCTGCAACGGCTGTTTTTGCTTCTTCAGAAAGTAAATCTTCAGAGTCAAATAAAGCTAGATTTTGGGGCATTGCAGAGGGCAAGGGTTCTTTAACAAGGGGTTCTTGCCTAAAATCGAGTGTTCCAATGTCGTTTCCTTCTATATCTGTTACGACAAGATGAGGATCAATAATGCCTCTAACAATATCCAAAATAAATTGACTTAAAGGGGCTTCTAATTTCCAGCGCCAAGGAATATCAAGTAGCGCTTTCTTGAAAATTTCAGGGTCGGTAAGAATTTCTTTTCCAAAGACAGTTCCCGGTTGCCAAATCCCGTTGCTCTCAAGGTGTCGAATCGTTTTTTGAGGGATGTTGGGTAGTGCAACGGCAGCTTGCCATGGGAATTTGAGCGCCGTTCGTTTTTGATATATTCGACATAATTCTTTTCTTTGTTCAAATCTACTGGCTAAATCATAAGCATAATTCTCTGCTATAACTATTGGATTAGCTTTTGTTTCTCTAATGCCATCTCTACGTTCAATCCGAACTTCTTTCTGAGTTACTTCCAATAAATTCACCCAATCTTTTACTTCAAGAATCACAACACCTCTACGTCTTGCCACAATGATGAAATCCGGCTTACTTTCTCTTCCATCTTTTGTGACTATTTTGGACTCGGCAACGTGAAAGAATTCGTTTTGTGGTAGTTTTGTCAATAGCTGGTGGATTTGTTTTTCACCCATTGTTGGGGGTTTTTGGGAAAACATATTTGGCTCCAAAACGTTGAAAAAGGCCGAAGAGTCATTTATATTTTATTGTATTATTTAGACAAACCAAAGATTAACACTAAAAAATTCATTTGATTTTCGTTTTTTTGTAATACCTTGACAGTCCGCTTTTTTTGCAATATGCTCTAAACACCAATAGCCGCTATTGTGAATAACAATGCAAAGCGTTGAACGGGACGAGTATCACCTAGAGAATGCCCCAGAGAGAGTGTGCCATCGGCTGCAAGCACACTTGGCAGACCAGATGAGAAAACCCCCCGTGAGCGTGCTGATGAAAAGGGGATCCCTCAGTAACCAGCGCCGGACAGCCCCGTTATCGGCTAAATGAGGCTCGGCAGATGAAAATCTGTTGGGTAAATTGGGTGGAACCGCGTGATTTTGAAATCTCGCCCCATGTCGGTCTGGCATGGGGTTTTTTGTTTCCCACTCCCGCGCAGAATGGTGAACCTGCCCCCCAGATCGGAACTCATCAACCCTATCGGTCTTTTGATAGTGCCGCGAGTTCGGCAGGAGCATAGTACAATGTCACCTAAGTCATCCAAATCCAAAGTGGATCCCGAACGACGGGCGCAGATTGAACGCGAATGGGCCAATATGCAGGCCAACGCGGAACTGCTGCGACCCCGTAGTCCCATCGGGCAATCCGCCCAATCGGTAAAACAACCACCGAGTAACTCATCCGCTCCCAACGATCAAGTATCGTGGTGTGCGGGGTAAATACGAAGTAGAGTAGGGCAGTTGGTTGATAGACTGCCCTCTTGAAATACACAAACAGCAACACTAGAGGAGTACAAACCGTTGGAACGTTACGAAGACAGCAAGCTCTATCGCATCCGCCACTCGATGGCGCATGTGATGGCCCAAGCCGTGTTAGAGATTTTTCCACAGGCCCAAATCGCCATCGGCCCACCCATTGAAGATGGCTTCTATTATGATTTTCTGCTGCCCCGCCCGCTGACCAATGATGACCTCAAGGACATCACGAAGCGGATGAAGCGCATCATCGGCGGCAATCACGATTTTGTGCGTCGCGTGGTCTCGGCAGATGAAGCCAAAGCTATGTTTGCCAACCAGCCTTTCAAAATCGAACTGATTGAAGGCTTGGCAGCAGGCAAATTGGACGAATATGGCAACAAAATTCAGGATGAATCCAATGTCCTGACGACCTACAAACAGGCCACCTTTGAAGACCTGTGTCGAGGGCCACATGTTGCTAATACGCGGGAACTCAATCCTGAAGCGTTCAGCATTTCGTTTAAAGAACCCGCTGGGGCCTATTGGCGCGGGGATGAAAACAATCAAATGCTGACCCGCATCTATGGCACGGCATGGGAAACACCGGAGCAGTTGGCGGAATATCTGGAACGCCTTGAAGAAGCCAAACGCCGCGATCACCGCAAGGTCGGCATGGAACTAGGGTTGTTTACATTCAGTGAATTGGTGGGCAAGGGCCTGCCGCTGTGGAAACCCAAAGGCGCGATTCTGCGAGATACGCTGCAACGCTTCCTCTATGACGAGCAGATTTGGCGGGGCTATCTGCCCGTAGTGACACCGCACATCGCCAAAATTGAGTTGTATATGACATCGGGGCACTATCCATATTACTCTGACAGCCAATATGACCCGATTGATGTGGATGGTGAGATGTTCATGCTCAAACCCATGAACTGCCCCCACCATATCCAGATTTATAAGAGCGAGATGCGCTCCTATCGAGATTTGCCGCTGCGCCTGATGGAATTCGGCACGGTCTATCGCTATGAGCAGTCCGGCGAATTGACGGGGCTGACCCGTGTACGCGGTTTTACGGTGGACGATGCCCATCTGTTTGTCACGCCCGACCAACTGCTGGAAGAATTTATCGGCGTGGTCAAGCTGATTCAGTATGTGTTTAAGTCGTTGGGCATGACCGATTTCCGTGCCCGTGTGGGGATGCGTGACCCTGCCAGCGATAAATACATCGGCGACCCGGCGATCTGGGAAGTGGCGACCAATGCCATTATCGAAGCCTGTGATCGCATGGGGCTAGACTATTTCAAAGAAGAAGGGGAAGCGGCCTTCTATGGGCCAAAACTCGACTTCATCTTCCGGGATGTGCTCAAACGCGAATGGCAGTTGGGTACGGTGCAGGTGGATTATTCGCTGCCAGCGCGTTTCGAGATGGAATACGTGGGGGCCGATAATGCCAAGCACCAGCCGATTATGATTCACCGGGCGCCCTTTGGCAGCTTGGAGCGTTTCATCGGTATCCTGATTGAGCATTTCAACGGCGAATTTCCGCTGTGGTTGGCTCCGGTGCAGGTGGCGATTTTGCCTGTTAGCAACAAGGTTGAGACGGAATCACAGGCACTGGCGGAACGACTCAAGAATGAAGGCTTCCGCGTCGAGATTTTTGAGCGTGGACAGTTGGGCAAGAAGATTGTCGAGGCACGTGGTCAAAAGATACCCTATCTGTTGGTCTATGGCCCGCGTGACGTAGAAAATGGGACAGTCAGTGTGCGTCTGCGTGACGATACCGAATTGCCCGCCATGCCGATTGAGCAGTTTATCAACATGGCTCATCAGGTTGTGGATGAAAAAGGAATGGAATTGGTTCCGGCCTAACTGGAATAGGGTCTATAAGTATAAGGGAGGGTTCACAAGCCCTCCCTCAGCCCAAAGTCGCTATTGATAAACTACCGGACTGCATCCGCTTTGCCATAGGGGAGGCCAATCGAAACCTCCGTAGCGCTGTTCAAGGCCGTAATACTGCTGCAAGATGCGGCGGGTAATGGGTGCGCCAACCTCCGACCCCTCACAGGAATTTTCGACGATCACCGCAATCGCCAACTCAGGATTTTCTGGGTCTGGCCCGGCGAATGAGGCAAACCACGCATGAGGCCGCACGCCTTCACCCCCTGCTTGGGCTGTGCCTGTTTTGCCGCAGACAGTGATTTCGTAGTTAAATTGCTCATACCATTCTTGAAAAATGTAGTTGGCTGTTCCCGTGGGGGTCAGGGTGACATCACACATGGCTTGGCGCACTTGTTCCAACACATCTGGATTGATACCTAGATCGGTGCCGACGGGTTGAAAAATCTCACTTGGCTCCGTTCCCAACGACTGGATGCGATCCACCACCAGCGGTTCGTAGAGCGTACCCCCATTGGCGACAGCGGTAACCATGCGTGCTACTTGCAAGGGCGTGACCTGCATCAAGCCCTGCCCAATCACCAAGTTCGTGGCATCAGCCTGCTGCCATGCGTAGTTTTCATAACCATTGATGGTACGAATGGAATCAGGGTCAGGGATGAAGCCGGACGCGGTGGGTAATCCTTGGAGGGGGGGGGAACTGCTAAAACCTAATCGTTTGGCATAATTCGGCAGCAGATAGGGATCAGCGTTATTCAAAGCTACGCTCATGGTCCAGAAATAGGGATTGCATGAATTAACCAGTCCCCCGTGCATATCCAATGTGCCATGCCCATCGGGTTTCCAATCGTAGCGGGTAATATCATTAAAATTGCCGCCGTACCACGTGCCAGTACAGTTTACACTGTCAAACGAATGCCACACGCCGCTGTCCAAACCCGCGATCATTGAAAGCACCTTAAACACCGACCCTAATGGATAAGCACCCTGCGCCGCACGGTTGAGCAGTGCATTTTTGGCGCTATAGGTCGCAATTTCAGCTTGGGGGTCAAAATAGGGCGTGTCGGGGTTAAAGACCGCTGGGTCAAAATCGGGATAGCTTGCCATTGCCAAAATTTTGCCCGTATTCACATCCATAATCACAACAGCCGCTCCCGGTGAGGTCGTTGACCATGTGGGGATGGCATTATCATAGGCACTGGCGAGTACCGACTGCGCAATGAGTTGTAAATCGCGGTCAATCGTCAAATAGACACTTTCGCCGGGTTCGGCGGGTCGTTCGGCAACCACACGAATCAAACTGCCATTGGTGGCCCGGATTTGTAGCCGTACCCCGATTTGGCCCGCCAGTTGTTTTTCAAAGGCTTGTTCCACCCCTTTTAGTCCCACCAATGCGTCCGCTGGATACCCTTGTGCTTCATAGGTGGTATCCCCTGCCGGAATTTGCCCAATATATCCGACGATATGCGGGGCAACGCGGTCATAATATTGGCGGGTGCTGCGTGGGCGTAAATTGGCTTGGCAGGAACTTTGCAAAACAGCCCCTTCTGTGCGGGCCGTTTCTTCACTCATTTCCCCGATAAAAAAGATGGTATCAACAGCATATTTATCGAAAGTGGCGCGAATATCTTCTTGTTCACGCCGCAGGGTCCGAGCAAGGTCTTGAACACAGGTGTCGAAACTTGAAATATCCTGACGGGCGACATAAATTTGCATCTGTACGCCGTTTTGGGCGACCAACACTTCACCGTCGCGGTCATAAATATTGCCACGACTGGGCAGGGTGTTGACCAGTTCCAAACTTGAACTGTTCGTCCAATCTACAAAAATATCATTGCGCGACCACGCCACCCGCCATCCTTCTGATGTTGCGACCAAATACATGTTGCGTAGGACATCTTCAGTCGCGGGGTCGGTAAATGTACCGAGCTTAGAGGTCTCAAATGTTACCGAGTTAGATATAGTGGCCGTTGTTCCTTCAACCAAGACATTACTGATCTCCCATGTCAGGCCACGCAGACCGACCACATCACTGACCTGCTCATAGATGGAGACAAATTGATCTTGGCTAAAGGCGGCACGGGCATTGGGGCTGATGAAGCTATACATGGTCGGATAGTCGCCGTCTTTCCATGCGTCCAAAAATGAAGAGGCGACTTGTTGGGCAGTGGTGGAATCCAGTTGAGTCGGGGCCGCGCCAAACAAATCCAGACCACCATCTGTGGAATCATTTTTGCAGGCTGACACAAGTAAGGTCATGAGCAGAGCCAGAATCAACAGGCGCTGACTGGTGTAAACAAGCGGACGATTCATGGTGTTAATCCTATTTCTGACCAACGGTGGGGTGCATTATAGCGCGGGATGTGGGCAACAATTGTACGCTTAATGAACGTTCAACCCACAGCAACCTTTTATTGCATACGCAGCACATCATCGTAAACTGGGCACTCAATTTGATTAAACTGCTGGCAGTTGATTGGCACATCGGTATGGGGTTCGACCCCAAAACGCCGCAGACAAACAATCAAATGGCAGAGGGGCAGCCCCATGACATTGGCATAACAGCCTTTGATACGGGCCACTGGGCGAAAATCCCCATTCTGAATGCCATAGCTGCCAGCCTTATCTTTGGGGTCGCCGCTGGCAACATAATGCGCAATCTCCATATCGGAATAATCCCGCATGGTTACTTGGGTAATCGCCAAAATCTGCTCGACATGATTATCCGTCGTATCGAGCAGCGTGATGGCGGTGTAGACTTGATGGGTGCGATTCCGGAGTTGTCTAAGCATGGCTTCAGCGTGGGCTTCATTATCGGGCTTGCCCAAAATCACATCTCCATCGGCAACGGTGGTATCGGCGGTCAATATCACCGAACCTTTTTTCACCATTTCCACACTGTCATAGGCTTTTTCGAGGCTGACCCGCAGCGTATAGGCGTCGGGCAGTTCGCCGGAATGGGGTGTTTCATCTAGTGTGCCGACCACTCGCTCAAACTCAAAACCGAGCAGGCGCAGTAATTCGCGGCGGCGGGGCGACCCGGAAGCGAGTACCAATGTGCGGCGATTGGTGGGGGTACTCATGCGGCTTAACTTTCCTCCCCTTTTAAGGGCTGTAGATAGTTACCATCAATGCGTTTGCTGCCGACCTGCTGCGTAAACAACACTTCGACTTCTTCTATATCGTCATGCACACGGCTTTTGATGACCACCCCTTCACCATATTTGACATGCACAACACGCTGACCCGATTTAAAGCGGGTGGGTTGCTGTGGTTTTTGGGGCGCGGGTGGTGGATTGCCCCCGGTAATGAGATTATTTGGCTTAGAAGGGCTATCCGGTCTGCGGCGTGGCTCCCATGTGGTATCCCATTGTTTTTGCGGCTGGCTGAACATATTTTGCATCGAGGGCTTGAGACCAGCTTGGCCCGTCGTAATTTCGGGTGGAATATCCCGCAAAAAACGCGATGGGGTGCTAATGTCGCTTTGCCCCCACATCATGCGTTTAAAGGTATATACCAAATAAATACGGTCTTTGGCGCGGGTCAGGCCCACGTACATCAAGCGCCGTTCCTCACCCAATTGATGTTCGCGGGTGACGGGGTTGCTGTCTTCCATCGCCTTACGATAGGGCAGCAGACCTTCTTCGAGGCCGATGATAAACACTACCGGAAATTCTAGGCCTTTCGCGGCGTGTAGGGTGAGCAGCGTTGGGGCGTTGGTCGTCCGGTCAAAATTATCGGTCTCGGCGACCAGCGCGATTTCCTCCAAAAATTCACCCAGTGACTGATTTTGATGTTCGGAGGCCACACGACGGAGTTCTTCGATGTTTTCTTCGCGGTCTTCGCGGCGTTCAGCCCGATCCCGTTTTAGGTAATCAATGTAATTGGTCTCTTCGAGCATCGTGTCGAGTAAATCCAACGGTGAGACCGTTTCGCGCATTAACCGCCAGCCTTCGACCATTTCTACAAAACGTACCAGCGCCGCTTTGGATCGTCCACTAAGGGGGGATTCTTCGCCGCCTGCCAATGCTAACAGGGCAGGGTACAAGCCCTCACCCCGACTGGCGGCCCAAGCGCGGAGTTGATCTATGGTGCTTTGCCCGATGCCGCGTGCTGGCACATTGATTATCCGTAAGAGGCTGACTTCATCGGCGGGATTTTGCACCACACGTAGATAGGCCAGCGCGTCTTTAATTTCCTTACGTCCATAGAAGCGTGTCGCCCCAACCAGTAAATAGGGGATACCCTCGTGGATAAAGGCTTCTTCCAAAACACGTGATTGGGCATTCAGCCGATACATCACCGCAAAATCACGCAGTTTGGCTTCGCCCCGTTTCACCAAGTCGGTGATGGTCTCAAGAATATATTGGCTTTCTTCCCGTTCGTTATAGGCTTCGTGAATCTCCAATTTCGAGCCAGTCTTGCGCTGGCTGAACAAATTGCGCGGAATGTGATCCACATTTTTGCGGATGACCGCCATTGCTGCGTCCAGCACATACTGATGGGAGCGATAATTTTCTTCCAAATAAATCGTCAGGGGATCAAAATCCTGTTGGAAGCGTCTGACGTTGCGATAATCCGCCCCGCGAAAACTGTAGATACTTTGGTCGGGGTCGCCGACAACAAACACATTGCGACGTGGCCCAGCCAACAAGCGCACCAATTCATACTGCACCATATTGGTGTCTTGAAATTCATCCACCAGCAGATAGGGCATTCGATAATGATAGGCGGCTAGGGTATCGGGATATTGTTGGAACAGGCGCACGGTATAGACCAATAGATCGTCAAAATCCATCGCATTGCTGGCCCGCAGACGCTGTTGATAGACATCATAAACTTTCTTTTTAAGTTCGTCGCCCTTATTTTCAATGGGCAGGTTTTGCGGCAGGATAAATTCATTTTTGGCAAAAGAAATGGTATCCAAAAAACCATAAGGCGGATGTTTTTGTGGATCCAAATGGAGATCGTGCAGAATTTGTTTCATCAGGGTGACTTGATCGTCGCGGTCAAAGATGACAAAATCCGGCGTGAAGTCAATCAGATTGGCTTCGCGGCGTAGAATGCGGACACAAATGCTGTGGAATGTGCCCAACCACAAATGACGGGCATTTTCTTTGCCGATCAATTGCTCGACCCGTTCACGCATTTCCCCGGCGGCCTTGTTGGTAAACGTCACCGCCAGAATGCGATGGGCGGGGATGCCGGATTCTTGCACCATGTAGACGATGCGGTGGGTCAAGACACGGGTTTTGCCGCTGCCGGGGCCAGCCAAGACCAATACCGGGCCATCTACGGCGGTAATGGCGTCGCGCTGTGCCGGATTCATTGAATCTAAAATGGGCGAATCCACTGAGTTATTACTCCCGATTGCTGAAACAATTATTCTATTTTAGCCGTCCTGCCCCCACTTGGCGACGTGGAATCTGAATGAATCTCATCGGTTTCTCAGTTCAGGTTTATTTGGATGTGCGATAATGGGGTGTAATCAAATCGTAAGGAAGATTCCCGAACATCAAGACAACCAATCAAGTAGATTATCAAAATACTAGCGTGGCGAGGGAGTATGCGTAGACGACTTTTTTCTGGAATCGGCATTGTGGCCCTCATCGTGGGCTTTTTCTGGTTTATAAACGGGCATATGTTGGCCCAAGACGGCGGTGAATTTACCTATGCCGGGGACACCGATGCCCCCGATTTCCCTGCTGAACTCGACTGGATTAACGTATCCCAACCGCTGACAATGGCGGATTTAGAGGGCAAGATCGTCATCCTCGATTTTTGGACGTATGGTTGTATCAACTGTATTCATATCATCCCCGACCTGAAACAATTAGAGATCGAATTTGGCAATAATCTGATTGTGGTTGGGGTGCATTCCGCTAAATTTGAAAACGAAGGCGACACCAACAACATCCGCAATATTGTGCAGCGCTACGGTGTGGAACATCCGGTGTTGAATGATAATGGTTTTGTGGTCTGGCAGACCTATGGCGTGCAAGCATGGCCCACCCTTGTGCTGATTGACCCTCTCGGCAAAATTGTTGGTGGACGGGCAGGGGAAGGCATCTATGACGTGTTCCAACCGATTTTGACCACGATGGTTGAGGAATATGGCGCGGCGAATTTGTTGGACGATACCCCGTTGCCCCAACTCGCTCCTGAAGCTGAGGTGGCATCTCCCAGTGCTTTGAGCTACCCCGGCAAGGTGTTGGCTGACCCGACGGGCAATCGCCTATTTATCGCCGATACCAGCCATAACCGCATTGTCATCGCCGACCTCGACACGTTTGAAAATGTACAGGTCATCGGCACGGGCGAGGCAGGTTTTGCCGATGGGAGCTATGCTGAAGCGATGTTTAATCAACCGCAGGGTATGGCGGTAGACGGGGATAATTTATTTGTGGCGGATACCGTCAATCACGCCATTCGCCAAATTAACCTCGCTGCCCAAACCGTTTCCACGTTGACGGGCACGGGCAAAAAGGCCTCCATGTATCCTCCCGGTGCAGGCAATGCTCCCTTTACCGATTTGGCCTCGCCATGGGACTTGGTTTTTCATGATGCTGTTCTGTATATCGCCATGGCTGGGTCACATCAACTCTGGCGCATTGATTTAGCAACGGACAGGGTCGAACCCCATGCTGGCACAGGCCGCGAAGGATTGACCGATGGCCCATTGGGTGAGGCGGAATTGTCGCAGCCGAGTGGGATTACCACCGATGGCACAACACTCTATTTTGCCGATTCCGAAGACAGTGGCATTCGCACCGCCTCAATTAACCCGGATGGCGAAGTGGATACGATTGTTGGCACGGGTCTCTTTGATTTTGGGGATGTGGATGGTATTGGCGATCAGGTTCGTTTGGAACATGCCCTCGGCGTCACGATTGGGCCAGATGGCCTGTTATATGTCGCCGACACCTATAACAATAAAATCAAGCAGATTGACCCCCAGACCCGCGAGAGCATCACTTTTGCCGGGACGGGTGAGCCGGGTTTGGTAGATGGCCCACTGCTCGAAGCGCAATTTTATGAACCCGGTGGCATTTATTACGCCGATGGCAAGCTGTATGTCGCGGATACCAATAATCATGCCATTCGCGTCATTGACTTTGCCAGCGAAACCGTCAGTACAGTGGTTTTTCCCGATGCCACCGCTCTCGTAAATTCTGCTGAAACGGGACTAGACCTTGACCCCAATGAAAACCCGTATGCGCTGGATGACACTGTAATTCAACTCGACCCACAAAATGTCGCGCCGGGGCAGGGGGAATTGGTTTTTGCGATTGAACTGCCCGAAGGCTACAAATTGAATGCCCTTGCACCCTTTACCGCCGAGACCGTCAGCACCACGACGATTGAAGTGCCTGCCGAATCACAAGATTACCGCCAGATTTTGCCCGAACTGCCTGTCCATCTACCCGTCAATTTCACTGAGGGCAGCGATGTTCTCTCAACAGATTTCACCATTTATTGGTGTGAGGCGGTCAACGAAACGCTGTGTTTTGTAGATCGTGTCACGATTCAAGTGCCTGTGACCGTGACCAGCGAGGCGACCAGCAGCGAGGTCGTCATGACCTATGTGCTTGTGCCGCCAACCGTCAGCAATGGCTTGAAATAGGCCTCAATCTATAGCGGTTTTTAGTTTGAGTGTCCTCTATTTGCAGCTGGATTGAGCATGGCGGATTTAGCCCCATGTGTTAACCCAAAAGAGCAGGTCAATCGGCCTGCTTTTTCGTTGAAGATTGTGAATTTTATCTTAAAGTTAAGTTAGATTTCACACTCTTACAGCAACTTCCGCTATAATTCTACGTAAATCTATGCAAACCTACTCAAACGTTTAGGAAAATTCAATGCTGGATACCGCTGTAGAAGTGCCTGCCGTCCCCAAAACCGAGACCGCTCAAAGTATCCCCCAAGTTGATGGCGTATCTGCCGAACAAAATCTACCCGTTCTTCGGAATGTCAAAATCGGCATGTTTAATGTCGGCTCGGCGCTGGCGGATTTATTGGGGTCAGGCGTGTGGAATCGCATCATGATTGCCGATCTAGGGTATCCAGCCACCCCGATTTCGCTGCTGTTGGCCCTCAATTATTTCCTTGCCCCACTCGCTGTTTGGACAGGGCAGCGTTCCGATCATACCCATTGGCACGGCTATCGGCGCTTGCCTTTTGTCTGGGGTGGTCGTGGATTGATGGCGATTGGGTTTATGCTGTTGGCCTTCATGACGGTGGAGTTGGCCGAAACGGGAGATAGCATCTGGTGGGTCGGCATCGTAACGGCTTTGTTTATCAACAGTGTGGGATATGCGCTGTCGGGCAGCACTTATACGACCTTGATTTATGACCGTGCCCCAGAGCATCAACGTGGACGGGCAGTGGGGCTGGCATGGACAATGCTGTTGGCGGGTTATGCCTTTTCGGGTGCATTGACGGCGCGGTTACTACCTGAATATTCACCGGAGGGCCTGCTGGGATTATTTGGCATCGTAGTTGCGCTGATGGCTACCTTATGGTTCTTTTCGGTTTTGGGAGAAGAACGCCGCCGCAGTCCCGCCGAGATTCGTCAAATGGCCTCGCCGCAAACGCGACCCCATTTTATGGACGATTTACGAACAGTGTGGTCAAATCGCACCACGCGCCTCTTTTTCCTCTATATTGGTCTCAGTTTTATGGGGGCGTTCGCGCAGGATCAAATTTTGGAGCCGTTTGGCGGACAGGTATTTGATTTTTCTACCGGGGAGACCAATCGTTTTGCGGCGTTTTGGGGGACGACGGCTCTGCTTGGCTCAATTATCGGGCTTGCCAGCTATCGGCGGATGGCCCAACTCAGTTACGCCCGTATCAACAAAATAGGTTTGGGTACGCTCATTGTCACTTTCGCATTTTTAGCGCTGTGTGCCTTTGGTGAAATGCAATCGCTGATTCGTCCAACCCTACTGCTATTTGGGCTGGGATTGGGCTTGTGGAATATCGGCACATGGGGCTTGATGGTCTCCGTCAGCAGTGCGGAACGTGCGGGTACCTATTTTGGTCTCTGGACAATGGCAAGCCTCCTATTTCGCGGCGGCGGCTCGGTCATTGGCGCGGCCTTGCGGGATATTTCGCATTTGCTTGGGGCGAGTTATGCCTTTTCCTATGGAACGGTGTTTGTGATTGAAATGATCGTGCTTTTAGCCGCCCTTGTTCTCATCAGCCGATTGAACCTCGACTTCCAACGCCAAATCAGCCAAAATGAGGTACTCCTCGCCCTCGCCGATTAAGGATATTGGGGATGCCGCTGCAAGCCATTTTGTTTGATCTGGATGATACGCTGACCGATCATCAATATAGTGTTCGGGTCGGACTGACGGCCCTCGCCAATCAATATGCCTGTTTGGGCGAACCGTCATTCGAAGATCTGCATGAAACGCATGATCACTATCTCGAAACGTTTCATGATCGAGTGATACGTGGTGAGGTATCATGGGATGAGGCGCGTATCCAACGTTTTCAGGCGATATTCGGTCATTATGGACAGCCGATTTCCCTTGAGGAGGCTGCTCAAGTCGCGGGTTTGTTCCGGCACGCATATCTTGAATCAGAACGCGCGATCCCCGGTGTTATCCCTTTTTTGCAGCATCTCAGAGCACATGGTCTCAAAATTGGTATCATTACCAACAGCACCATCGGGGAACAAACCCCCAAATTGCGACGCTGTGGCCTTGACTCCCTGATTGATTTGATGGTGACAGCCGAGGAAACCCGTATTTCCAAACCTGACCCCGCGATTTTTCATCACACTTTGCAGCGCATGGGCTACACACAAAGCGAGGTAATCATGGTCGGTGATAATTGGTGGACGGATATTATTGGGGCGTCGCAGGCGGGTATTCCGGCGTTGTGGCTAAACCGTTATGGGCATCACTGCCCCGATACCAGTCTTGCCACCGAATTTACCACTTATGAACCGCTTGAAGGGGTATGGTCGCTTATCGTATAGCGCCTAGATCGTAATTTCGATGCGGTTGCCATCGGGATCGAGCGTGACACTTTCATAATACCCATCCCCGGTGCGGCGCGGTCCATCCAAAATCGGAAATCCATCGGCCCGTAAGCGCTCAGTGAGTTGATTGACCCCCTCTTCCGACCCAACAGAAAATGCCATGTGAATCAGGCCCGTGAACTGCTTTTGCACATCATTTTGCGAGGCCGGGATATTCGGCATTTGCATCATTTCCAGCCGCGCCCCGCTCTCAAATGTCAAAAAATAAGAGCGAAAGTCGGTGCGGGGGTTGTGATATTTTGCGCCCGCTGTGCCACCAAAATAGGTTTCATAAAATTGGCGCAACCGTTCCAAGTCGTGTGTCCAGAGGGCGACGTGTTCAATTTTCATGTGTTTTTCTCATCCCTAACGAATAAAAAAGGGCCATTTGATGACCCTTTTGCGGTTTAGAGAATCTGCGATAAGAACAATTTGGTGCGTTCGTGGCTGGGATTTTCAAAAAAGTGTTCGGGCGTGCCGATTTCGACAATGCGTCCACTGTCCATGAAAATCACGCGATCCGCCACTTCACGTGCAAAGCCCATTTCGTGCGTGACCACCAACATCGTCATCCCGCTGCGGGCCAATTCTTTCATTACGTCCAGCACTTCTTTAATCATTTCAGGGTCAAGCGCCGAGGTGGGTTCGTCAAACAGCATGATTTTCGGCTGCATAGCGAGGGCACGGGCAATTGCCACACGTTGCTGCTGTCCCCCCGAAAGCTGACCGGGATATTTATTGGCTTGTTCGGGGATACCGACGCGCTGTAACAACTGACGGGCCATGTCTTCGGCATCACGGCGCGGACGACGGCGTACATAGCGTTGGGCCAGCGTGATATTTTGCATCACGGTTAGGTGGGGGAACAGATTAAAACTCTGAAACACCATGCCTGTTTCGCGGCGGATGGCGTTGATATTTTTGAGGTCGTTGCTCAATTCGATGCCATCCACCAAAATCTTGCCCTCTTGGTGTTCCTCAAGCCGATTGATACAGCGAATGAGGGTAGATTTACCAGAACCGGATGGCCCAATGACGACGACCACCTCACGCTCTTTGACCTTTATATTGATGTCTTTAAGGACATGAAATTCACCAAACCACTTGTTGACATCTTGGCATTCGATAATATAGCCGTTGGAATTGGATTGTTCACTCATAAGAAGACCACACCTTATAAAAATTACGCCTTACGCATCTTCCGTACCGTCCCCGCACCCGATTCTTCCAAACGGCGGCTCAGGCTCGACATGATATAACTGAGGATAAAGTAGATGACCCCGACAAACAGATAGGCTTCGCGCTGATAGGGCCGATAGAATTGCTGTCCGTTCACAATAAGTTCGATCATGCCTAAAAATTCAAACAGCCCTACGATGGAGACCAGCGTCGTATCTTTAAACAAGCTAACCGACTGGCTCATCATCGCTGGAATGACCGCCCGTAATGCTTGGGGCAGCACGATAAACACATTGGTCGCAAATGGATTGAGGCCGAGGGCCTGTGACGCTTCAATTTGACCTTTGGGGATAATTTGTAACCCCCCTCGGATGATTTCGGCATTATAGGCGGCGGTGAACAGTGTTAACCCCACCAGCAGTCGGATCAGGAGTTCGGTGTCGCTCATGGATTTGGCAAAATACGGCACAATGAATTTTGCCATGAATAAAATCGTAATCAGTGGGACGCCGCGCACTACTTCGATAAACAGGATACAGAAAATACTGATGATTGGTAATTTGCTACGCCGCCCAAGCGCCAACAGGATGCCAATGGGGAACGCAACGGTCAGGCTTACGAAGGTCAGCACAATGGTCAGAATAAGACCACCCCACAGGGATTGTGCCACCGCTGGCAGCCGCAAAAATGGATGGATGCTGTCGGGGTCTTTGAAGCCGGAGAGTAGTATCCAACTCAGCGGGAAGAAAATAACCCAGCCAATGATGGTGACACGACTAACGGCTTTTTTGCTGCTAGGATTGCGGCTTTGTTTGGCAAAATTCCCGATGGAATAGGCTGCCAACATCACTGCAAAGCCAACCACCAACGAGACAATGATTTCCTGTAGGAAAGGATCAAGTTGTGTTTTCAGAAATGCACTGAACGAGCGTGCGCCCTCAAAACGTGTGTTTTCTTCCAATAATAGGCGGCGACATTCAGCGGCGGAAGGGCACTGGATGGCAGGCACTTCACCATAGGTTTTGGTACGCTGTTCTACATCGGCCACTTGGCTGGACATGGTTTCAACACCATCTATCCGAATCCACGCATACCCGGTGTTGGGCAAGGTGTGGGCTGGCGCGATGGGCAGTTGTATCCCATCTACCGTCTCGTAAATCGCCTCGCCAGTTTCATCACGCAGCACTTGGACATAATACCAACCATCGGCGGGCAGTTTAAATTCAAAGTTGACCCTACGGCGGGTAGGCGTTGAAAGCCGTGCATCCAAGACCCTGCCGCTTCTGTCCAACAACTGCACGGTTAATTGCAGGTTGTAATCGGTCAAGTCCAACGTGCCAGCCACCACTTGGGCCTTTGCGTTATTCCACAATGCACGGGAACTGCTTGAACCGGGGCTGTTTTCGATAAACCCTACGAATGGAGATGTCTCATTAGCGATGGCGTTATCATCAATCGGCTCAACCGAGAGCCGTACCGTGTCATCCTTATCCCCGACAAACACTACCGGCCCTATCGCGTCGGTGGAGGTAATCAGGAAGCGAATCGGCGGCGGCTCGATTTTCTCGGCTCCGATGGGAATAAATAGCGCGGCAATGATAATTATTAGCGCGATAATAAAAAAGCCCCGTGCGTTACCCCCCCAAACACCTAGACCCAATCCACTGAGGAACACCAATAGGACAGCAATTAACTCGATACGCCAAATTTGATCTACCGGGTACAAACCAACCATCATCAAGCGCATGGTGTTGTTGACCACGTTCCATTCGGCTTTGGCAACCGACCATGTGACCAGTTCATAGAAAAATGCCGCCATCAACCCCACAGTGATGACCGTGATCAGGGTATTGCTGACACTGCTAAACAGGTTTTTCCGCAGCCAACCCACTGGCCCAATCGTCAAGGCGGGGGGACGGCGTGAGGGTGGGGGTTCTTTGGGTGCGATATAAAAGGTTTCGTCAGGCCGGTGATAGGCTTCGCTCATATTTCGGCCCTCCCTAGCGTGTCTTCAACCGCATTGAACGGTTGACCATATTCATCAATAAGGAAATCAGCAGGCTAATCACCAGATACGTTCCCATCAAAATGGCAAACAACGCGACGGCTTGCCCGGTCTGGTTTTGCACAACCGTCGCCACGTTATACAAATCATAAAACCCGATGGCGATGGCAAGGCTGGAGTTTTTGGATAAGTTCAAATATTGATTGGTCAGCGGTGGCACAATCAAACGCATGGCTTGGGGCAGCACCACTAAGCGCAGGGTTTGGTTGCTGGTCAGACCATGTGCGCGGGCCGCTTCAATTTGCCCGTAGGAAACCGATTGGATGCCTGCCCGAACAATATCGGCGATAAATGCCCCCGTATAGAGCGTCAGGCCGACCACCAATGTCAGATAGCCGGATGACCAGCGCGACCCACCTGAGAAATTAAAGCGATCTAAAACGGGGTAGTCCAATTTGAAGGGCGACCCACCTACTGCAAAAGCCAGTCCTAGCCCGACCGCACCTAGCCCCAAAAACGCCATGCTGAACCATGCAAGTGTATTGGCGGGCTTCCCGGTTTCATCCTGTACCTTGAGCCGCCATCGCCATAAAAACGCGCCGACGACTAACCCGGCAATCACACTCACCAGAAAATAGGGGTAGGTGTCGGTGGTCAACACTTTGGGGAAATTTAAACCGCGTCCACTCAGATAAAAGTCACCCAATTTATAGGCTTCACGCGGCGAAGTCGGCAGCACACCGAGCAATCCCCGAAAGATAAAAAATAATTGCACCAAGAGTGGGGTATTGCGAAAAATTTCGACATAGATGGTCGAGAGATTGCGTACCAACCAGTTATTGGATAACAGGCCAATTCCCACAAAAATGCCGAGCAGGGTCGAAAAGACCAATGCCAGCAAAACGGCCCGTAGCGTATTGATGACTCCTGTCATCAAAGCACGGGTGGCTGTTCCCGGTCGCAACACGTTGGCACCGGCTAGAGAATCCCCGACCAGTGGAATATCCTTGAGCCACGTCAGTTCAGTATTAAAATCCGGCCCTTCGCTGACCTCAACGGAAAATCGGCGGCTGACCACATTCCAGTTAATTGGAATCTGGGTGTTGTCTTTAACATTGAGCATCAATGTATAAAGTCCGGCGACTACCGCGAACAGAAAAACGACTTGGGTGATGTCGCTTAAAAAGTCTATGTTGCGAAAAAAGGGAATGCCCAACCGGACTTGGACGCTAACGGCATTGATAACGCTATAAACTAGGTAAGGGAGTGCTATCCAAAAGCCCAGCCACATGGCCTCGACTCCATTGCCAATTTTTTCAGGGGGTTTATCTAAAATGTCCTCGACAAGCCAACCATGTAGTGTGTCCCAATTGACCAAGATAAGGACGACGTAGGCGAGATAAATGCTGACAAGAACAATCGGGCGTTTGAGGAACTGAACCGCTGCATTTTGAGAACGAGGGGGAGGTCGGCGGGCGCTTAGGTCAGCGGTATTAACAAAAAAATCATCAGTACGAGAATATTTTGCCGTCATTCACGAAATACCAGTTCTAACTTAAAGAGATTTTTTATAAATGACAGACGAGGGTCTTGCCCCCGTCTGCCTATTTATTGAAGAGGTGAGGATAAAAAGCTCACCTCTCCGTTCATACTAGATTTAATTCCAAGCGGGTGAGTAGATCAGACCGCCGTCATACCACTGCAAATTTAGACGATTGCCAGCGCGATCAATACCCACCGGGGTAATGTTGCGGTCATAGATTTCGGCATAGTTACCCACCGCACGGATGATATTGACGGTGAAATCGTTGCTCAACCCAACAAGTGAATTGAAGGGATCACCCACGCCAAGAAAACGTCGAATGGCGGTGTCCGTTGAGGCCAGCATTTCATCAAGGTTTGCGGAGGAAATGCCATATTCTTCCGCTTGGAAGGTAGCATAGACTGTCCAGTTCACTACATTGGCCCACTGCGCGTCCCCTTCGTTGTACATCGGGCCGAGGGGTTCTTTGGAAAGGGTATCGTTCAAAATGACAAACAAACTGGGGTCAGCCGTGCCATAACGCAGCCCTGCCAATTGACTCTTGTCGCTGGTCAGTACGTCGCACTGACCCGCTTCAAATGCCGTAATCGTGTCGCTGCTAGATTCAAATGGGATAAGTTCAAAGTCGAACCCAAGTTCATTGAAGGCTTCAGTGATATTGAGTTCGGTGGTTGTCCCCGTCTGAACACAAACACTGGCCCCGTTGAGGTCTTCAATCGAGGTGACACCAGCATCGGCACGTACCATAAGCCCTTGGCTGTCATAGAACGTAGTGGGGGCAAAATCACCCTTCAGATCGATGTCGCGGACGAATGTCCATGTCGTATTACGCATGAGAACATCTACTTGGCCTGCTTGGAGGGCCGGGAAACGTTCAGCGGCAGTTAGGGCCACCAGCACCAGATTGGTGTCGGTCACTTCGCCAAAAATCGCGGCGGTCAAGGCACGGCAGTAATCCACGTCCAACCCTGACCATGAATTATCATTGGGGTTGAGGTAGGAGAAACCGGGCAAGCCACCACTCACACCGCAGTTGAGGTTGCCGCGAGCGATCACTTCTGCCAACTTGCCTGTGGGTTCGGCTTGGGCAAAAACAGTCTTTTCAGCACGGTCGTTCATGACATTGCTGACAGCTACAAACGAAAGCAGTACAGTCAATGCGAGAACAAAACGGAAGGTACGACGCATTGTTTAAGGCTCCTTAATCAAAATATCCCTTAAGTTTTTGTAGTCATTAAATTGACATGAGGCGATTTTTTAACATATCCATTGGATTAGGTCAAATAATTCGTAAATTCTTGACAATTGGGCAAAGTGCATACCTCTAACGTGCCCGCAGTGGGAACCCCCAAAACAGAGCTACCTCATCACGCTCGACATCCTGATTGGTATAAAAAAGGGTATTGATCCCGACCAGTTGAAACCCCATTCGTAGATAAAATTTGCAGGCGGGCACATTATTGGTTTGGGTTTCCAGCAAAATTGCCCGCAACCCGCGCCGCCGCCCCCATCCAATCGTATGCTGGATCATTTCTTGCCCAATGCCATGACTCCGTGCATTTACATCCAGCATGATATTCCAAATCCATGCTGTATGACGCCATGCTTCTTCTTCCACATCCAAAATCCCGACGATTTTTCCCGTGTGTTTCTCAACGGCCACTTCCATCAAGGTATTGTCTTGGGCCAAGCGCCCCGCGATGCTCTGGCGTTCTTCTGGTGTAAAGTCATAACCTGCGCCTTTGTCAAAAGGGGTGGGGAGCTTTTTTTCGACCAGCCGCCAGCCTTGTTCCAATCCCTGCCCCAATCGTTCAACTTTGAAAACCGTGTCGGTGACAAAGCCGGGACGAATATCAGCAAGTGGGTCAATATCTTCGGGAACCATCGGACGAATAAAATATTCAAACATAGGCGACACTCCAGCATGATAAAAATCAAGGGTTAAGTGTAGCGCAAAGGAAATACTTGGTAGAAATGTGTATAGTTAAGCAGCAGGGTCTTTGGTAAAATGCTTCTCCGCTTTAGACCGAATCAGGGAAAGCACATTTTGGTGAAACGCTGGATTAGTCTGCTGATTGGCCTCATTTTTAGCCTGTTTTTTTTGTGGCTGGGCTTTCGCAATCTTGCATTTGATGATTTATGGGACATCCTGCGTGGCATCAATCCTCTCTGGTTGCTGTTGACTGTTCCAGTCTATGGCGTTGCAACCTATCTGATTAGCTGGCGTTGGTATTCTCTACTGCGTCCTGTCAAGGATGTGCCGCCACGCCGCCTTTTTAAAATTGTCTATATCGGCTACATGGCAAACAACCTGCTGCCTTTCCGTCTCGGTGAGGTGATGCGGGCCTATGTGTTGAAACGCCGTGATGCCGTGCCAATTCCTCCCACGCTGACCACCATTCTAATTGAGCGCATTTTTGATGGGCTGACCATGCTCACCTTTATTTTTACGGCGCTCGTCTTTGTTGGGGATAAAATTGGCGACACCCTACGCACCGTCGTCACTGTGGCAACTCCCATGTTTTTTGCGGCGCTCTTGGTGTTTTTGGCACTGGCGGCTGCCCCCAATGTCGCCCGTAAAATTTACACCCCGATTATCAATACCCTCTTGCCCGTCGGCCCCCGTCAAAAAGTGTTATCCCTAATGGAGCATTTTTTGAGTGGTCTGGAAGCACTGCGCAGTGGACGTGCTCTGATTGAGGTGGTGGTATTTTCTTTAGGAAGTTGGACGGTTGAAGCGGCGACCTATTGGATCGTCATGCAGGCCTTCGACTTTGAAGTGAGTTTTTTTGTAATGTTGCTGGTGGTTGGTTTTAGTACCTTGACTACTGTCCTGCCTTCAACATCGGGTTATGTCGGTACATTCCACGCCGCTGCTATTTTGACCCTAACCGCGTTTGATGTTGCGCGGGTGGACGCCGCCAGTTTTGCCCTAGTGATTCATGCGACCCTGTGGATTCAAGCCACCCTGATTGGTTTTATCTACCTCATCCGCGAAGGGCTGCATTGGAGTGATTTTGGCAAGGCGCAGACCGAGGTGGAGCAAGCCGAGCATTCTGCAATAGAGTTTCGCAACGAGGAGACATTGGCCTGATGGCTAAACGGATTGCAGTGATAGGCGCAGGTATTGCTGGCCTTTCGGCGACATGGGATTTAGTCCGCGCTGGTCATCAGGTGACTGTCTATGAAGCGGGTGAGAAGGTCGGCGGGCTGGCGGCTGGCTTTCGAGATGACGGGTGGGATTGGACGCTCGAAAAATTCTATCACCATTGGTTCGCCTCCGATGCGGAAATCCTGCGGCTGGCCGATGAATTAGGTGTGCGCGAAAAAGTGATGTTCCCGCGCCCCAAAACCTCAATGTGGATTGATGGCAAAAATTATCAACTCGATTCCATTCTTAGCGCTGCTCTGACGATGCTGACCTTACCCAAGCTCTCGCTGATGGCGAAGGCTCGTTTTGGCTTCACGACCCTCTATCTCCGCTTGGCCCGTTCATGGCAGAACATGGAGCAGTACACCGCGCATGAATGGCTGCTCAAAAAGATGGGCCGCCAAGCCTATGAAACCCTGTGGATGCCGATGCTGATTGGCAAATTTGGCGAATTTTACCGTGAAGTCAACATGGCGTGGTTTTGGGCACGTATTCATTCCCGTACCACCCGTCTTGGCACCTTTGAGGGCGGTTTCCAAGCCTTTTTGGAAGTATTGGCAGCCCGTGTTCAACAAGATGGCGCGGTTATTCGACTAAGTACCCCGCTCAAATCCATCACCCAAATGGAAAATGGGCACTTCAAATTAGAAGTGGGTAATGGGGAGCAGGCCGAAGCGGATTTGGTGCTGAGTACCACCTCACCCCGCCTGTTACGCCAGACTGTCCCCCAAATTCAAGGCGAGTATGCAGCCCAATTGGATGCCCTTCGCAGTATGGGGGCGGTGGTGATTGTGCTGGCGCTTAAGGAACAGCTTTTGGAAGACGGTACGTATTGGTTGAATCTGCCTGCGGATAATCCCGACAAAAAACAAAGCCGATTTCCCTTTCTGGCACTGGTGGAACATACCAATTATCTAGGGCGCGAACACTATGGCGGGGATCGCTTGGTCTATTGTGGCGATTACGTCTCGCCGACCCATGAATATTTTCAATTGAGCGAGGAGCAGGTCGTCGAACGCTTTGTCGAGGCTCTGCCCACCTTTAATCCCAAATTCTCCAAAGACTGGATTCGTAAATGGTGGGTGTTTCGAGTGCCGTATGCTCAACCACTGCCCACCGTGAACCATTCGCAAAATATACCGGACATCCATACCCCCTTGAACGGGTTATACTGGGCCAGCATGAGCCAAGTCTATCCTTGGGATAGAGGGACAAACTATGCAGTCGAGATCGGACGGCGCACCGCCCGTGTGATGCTCGACGACTTGCAGAACGGATGACGAGGACTGGGTTTATGACACGGACAAAAATTTTATTGTGGGGGATGCTGATTTTTAGTTTGGCAGCTTTCAGCATTGCCGCCATTCAACCTTCAGGCGATAATGGTCGTCTCCTAGCGCCACAACGGGCCACTTCGACGTTTACCCCGACTGCGCCCACCGCGACACCAACACAAACCAATACCCGCTCCCCTGTGACACCAAGTTTGACATCAACCGTCACTTCAACGCCGAGCATTACGCCGACCAGCACGATGACCCCTACTTTGTCTGGTTCGCCAACCGCTACTCCCACTGCTACCGCCACGACCAATAGTGCAGAACTACGTGCCCGCAACACGGACCCGGATTTTGTCCTGCGACTTGTGCTGGATAGCAATTGTTATGAAGTGGATACCGAGATTACCGGAAAATTGGTGGCGCATAATTATCGCCCCAATCCCATCTATCTCTATTTGCGCGGTCAAATTATGTTAAGCATCAACGACAGCCCACTTCTACCTGATTTCCCACCGGGAGAACCCCTAGTACGCGACGATTTTGTGCGGCTGGCCTACGATGAATCTTATGAGTGGGAAATTGAAGACTTGGGCTTGTATGTATTAAGCATGGGGCTAGATACCCCCATTGATATGAGCGAGACGATTTATGGCCTGCCAGTTGGGGACTATTGGGTCACAGTCGCCTACAACAACCCCCATTCGGGCCTGACCGAACAGCGCGACGGAACATATCTCATCCCAGAGGCGGCGTGGCGTGGACTGTCGGTCAGTCGTGAAGTTCGTTTTTCTGTCGTGTCAGATTTAGCCGATTGTCCGGCGGTACAATAATCCGGGCAGATCAAGAAAGTTGTGATTACTCAAGAGGTAACATCATGAAGAATATCTGTGTGATCGGCGTCGGGTATGTCGGGTTGACCACCGCCGCGTGCTTTTCCGATTTGGGCAATAAAGTAGTCGCTGTTGACATCAGCGAAGAACGTATTGCCAATCTGAAGAAAGCCATTTTGCCGATTTACGAACCGGGTATGCAGGAAGTTGTTGTACGGAACGTGGAATCAGGTCGTCTACATTTCACCACCTCCTATGAAGAAGGTTTGAAGGACGCCGAATTTGTATTTATCTGTGTCGGCACCCCTGAAGGCGTTGATGGTGAGGCCGATTTGCGTTATGTGCGTATCGCCGCCGAAACCATTGCCAAGACGATGGATCATCCCCTAATCATTATCAATAAATCCACCGTGCCAGTAGGTACCGGCGACTGGGTATCCGATATTGTCAAAGAGACCCAACCCAAGCCGATTGATTTTTCGGTGGTAAGCTGCCCCGAATTTTTGCGGGAAGGCGCGGCCATTTCGGACTTCTATAATCCAGACCGTACCGTGTTGGGCAGCACTGACCGCGATGCCGCCAATCGCGTGGCCCAATTACACCTGCCGCTGCGTGCCCCCATCATTGTCACCAACCTCCGCACCGCCGAAATGATTAAATATGCCTCCAATGCTTTCCTTGCCACCAAGATTAGCTTCATCAATGAAATCGCCAATATTTGCGAGGCGTTAGGCGCGGATGTCAAAGAAGTAGCGACGGGTATGGGCTATGACAAGCGTATTGGCCCTCGTTTCTTGGATGCGGGTATCGGCTATGGCGGTTCCTGTTTCCCCAAAGATGTGAAAGCATTGGCACACATGGCAAATGTACATGGCCGCCACCCCCAACTGCTGCACGCGGTTATTGACATCAACGATTATCAACGCCGCCATGTCATCCTCAAGTTGGAAGAAATTTGGGGGTCGGTCAAGGATAAAGTGGTCGGTTTGATGGGTTTGGCTTTCAAGGAAAACACCGACGACATGCGTGAATCCCCCTCCATCACGATTGGTGATTATCTGCACGGGCGTGGTGCGGTGGTACGGGGTTATGACCCAGTGGCGATGGAAAACGCCTCCAAGATTATGCCCTATCTCAATCTGGCCGAAGACCCCTATGATCTGGCACGCGGTTGTGATGCGGTAGTCGTTCTGACCCCTTGGAACGAATTTAAGAACCTCGATCTGGAACGCCTGCGCGAGGTTATGCGTCAACCCGTCATGGTAGATGGTCGTAATCTCTATGAGCCAGACGTCATGCAGGGGCTTGGTTATACCTATCGTGGTATCGGGCGTGGCTACAACGGCAGCAATGGCAAAGCCAAGAAGAAGTAAATAATTCTGTCTGGGGGCAAAATTAGGATGATAGATGAGATAGCCAATCTTGATGCTACTACGCAGGCTGAACTCGTTAAAAAAGGTGAAGTCCAGCCAATAGAGCTAGTTGAGGCGGCTATCTCATGTATTGAACATCTGAACCCCAAAATTAACGCGGTTATCACCCCTCTTTATGAAAAGGCACGCTCTGATGCCCTGTCGGGTCAACTCCCTGATGGGCCATTTAAAGGTGTGCCTTTGTTAT
Organism: Chloroflexota bacterium; assembly: GCA_024434115.1. GTDB lineage: Bacteria > Chloroflexota > Anaerolineae > Aggregatilineales > J027 > CFX10. Next base: position 143,363 of record QMIT01000008.1, on the reverse strand, counting down.
TGAAAGATTATATGTGCCAGACGGCGGGCGACCCTTATTACGAAGGGATGGGATTCTTAAGAAATCTCAATTGGCAATCTTCCCACGACACCTATCTCGCCCAAAAATTTCGACAGGCGGGATTTATTTTTCTCGGCAAAACCAATCTCCCCGAACTGGCAGGCAGCGCGACGACTGAACCGATTGCTTTTGGCCCGACACGCAATCCGTTTAATTTGGAACATTCAGTAGGTGGCTCAAGTGGTGGGTCAGGGGCGGCGGTAGCTTCAGGGATGGTGGCAATTGCGCATGGCAACGATGGTACTGGCTCATTGCGCGTGCCTGCGGCGTGCTGTGGGTTGGTAGGATTGAAGCCTTCACGGGGGCGAATTTCGACAGGCCCAGCAAGTTCAGGCGGCATATTAGGTAATGCAGTGGAGTTTGTGTTGACAAAATCCGTGCGGGATGCCGCCGGGGTGCTAGATTGCATCGCTGGGGCCATGCCGGGGGATTTGTTTGTTGCCTCCCCTCCGAAGCGATCTTTTATCGAGGAATTAGACGGCGACCTTCAACAACTGCGGATAGGATTGTTGGTCAACGATATTTTTCTGCAAAATACCGTTCACGAAGATTGCATTCAGGCCGTTGAGACAGCAGCAAAAGTGCTTGAGGTCTTGGGGCATCATATTGAATATGCTCACCCCCCTGCGCTTGAAGGCCCAACGGGTTTAGGCTTGGCCCTGCGTATTATTTCGGCGAGTAGCCTCGCTGCAAGAATTGAGATGTGGAGCGAGCATACTGGCAAAACGATTGGCCCGGAGGATGTAGAACCTGCTACTTGGGCACGGGCAGAAGAGGGTCGGCACTATACCGCTGTCCAGCTACAAGCCGCCCATCATCGGCTATTGGCGGGGGTGGGTCGAACGCCCGAATGGTGGTCTGATTACAATTTGTTGATAACCCCCACGATGAACCAACCAACGCCACTACTAGGGCTGCAAAAAGATGATATTGGTAAAGCCTTTGGGATATTTACGATGCCATTTAGCATCAGCGGGCAACCAGCCATCTCGCTGCCACTTCATTGGACAAAGGATGGCCTACCTATTGGGGTGCAGTTAGTGGCAGATTTTGGTAGGGAAGATTTATTGTTAAAGGTTGCGTCTATATTTGAGCAAGAACTTTCGTGGAAAGCGCGTTTGGAGTCTCTGCAAAATTCATTGAAGCTAAAGAAAGTCGGACATTGATGGCAAGTGTTACACGGCACGAACTCAGTAATGGTATGGTGATTTTGCTAAAAGAAGTCCACTCTGCCCCCGTGATAAGCTGGTGGGTCATGTATCGGGTTGGCAGTCGCAATGAGCCAACGGGCCGAACGGGGATTTCGCATTGGGTTGAACACATGATGTTTAAAGGCACGGATCAATTTCCGGCGGGGTCGCTGGATCGGCTGGTGGATCGAGTAGGCGGGACTTGGAATGCTCACACTTTCCTTGACCACACGGCCTATTATGAAACCATGCCTGCCGACCAAATTGATCTGGCACTGCGGATTGAAGCGGATCGCATGGTCAACGCGCATTTCGACCCCGAAGAAACCGAGTCCGAGCGCACAGTCATTATCAGTGAGCGACAGGGGTCAGAAAATTCCCCGACTTTTTGGTTAGATGAAGAAATCCACGCCGCCGCCTTTCGGGTACATCCCTATCATCACCAGATTATTGGCGATATGACCGACCTCAAGACCATGACCCGTGATGATTTATACGGGCACTATAGTCAATACTACATGCCCAACAACGCGATTGGGGTGATGGTGGGCGCGTTTGATACCGACGAAATGCTGGCGAAAATCCGCACCCTCTATGAATCCATTCCGGCGGGCCAGCTTCCACGTGAATTTCAACGCGAAGAACCCGAACAACGTGGTGAACGGCGGGTGATGGTCGAACGGGAAGGCAATGCCTCCTATGTCACATTGGCCTACCGCGTACCTGCCGCCTCACATGAAGATTGGTTTAAGCTGGCGGCGTTGGATAGCATCTTGGGCGGCCCCAGTGGTCCCGGTGGTGGCAACATCGGCAGCAAAACCTCGCGGCTCTATAAGGCACTAGTCGAAAAAGAACTGGCCGTCAGTGTATCAGGAGGGATTTCGATGACGATTGACCCCTATCTGTATACGATTGATGCCACACTACGGGATGGTCGCACTCATCACGAAATTGAAACCGCGCTCGACGCGGAAATTGCTCGATTGCATAACGAATTGGTATCGCAGGCCGAACTTGAAAAAGCCAAAAAACAGGCCCGCGCCGCTTTTGCCTATAGCAACGAGGGTGTCACCGGGCAGGCGTTTTGGTTGGCCTACAGTGAACATATTGAGAGCTATCAGCTTTTTGGCGATTATCCCGAACGCTTGCAAGCCGTTACCGCCGAAGATATTCAAGAAGTAGCCCGTAAATATTTGCAGCCCTCCCGCCGCACAGTGGGGTGGTTTATTCCAATTGAATCGAATGGCACAGAAGGTGAGGACGAATAAATCATGGCGGCCCAATTGAGTTCATCATCCATCTTGAGTGCCATTCCCGGCCCGGATGACATTATCCGCCGCGAACTGCCAAATGGCATTACCGTCTTGGTACGCGAAAATTTCACCGCGCAGTCTGTCGTCATCACCGGATCGTTGGTGGCAGGGGCGGTCTTTGAATCGCCGGAAAAACAGGGCTTGGTCGGTTTTGCCACTTCATCACTCATGCGTGGCACCAAAAACCGTGATTTCACTCGGATTCATGAAGAATTGGAGGGTGTTGGCGCGAATTTACGGATTGGCGGCGGGATGCACGAAGTCTCATTCGGAGGCAAGTCCCTCGGTGAAGACCTGCCCCTCCTACTCGATATTTTGTCGGATGCCCTGCGAAACCCATCTTTTCCCGAATCACAGGTGGAACGGCTGCGTGGTGAAATCATGACCGGGTTAAAAATCCGGCTGCAAAATACGCGCTATATGGCCTCCCGTCAATTTGCTCGTATGATTTATCCCCCCGAACACCCCTATCATCGCTTTGCGGATGGGGAGTTTGAGCGTATTAAGAATATGACGATTGACGATCTGCGTGGTTTCCAAGAGCGCCAATTTGGGCCACAGGGCATGATGGTGGTCGTGGTGGGCAATGTTAAAGCCGATGATGCGGTGGCACAGGTCGGACACTACTTGGGTGATTGGGTCAACCCCGATCAGCAGCCGCATCCTGAATTACCCCCGGTGGAATCCCCTGTCGAAGTCAGTTATGCCAATGTCGTCATCCCCGGCAAATCCCAATCGGATATTGTGTTGGGTGTCCCCGGCCCGTCGCGTTATGCCGATGATTTTCAGGCGGCACGTATGGCGAATAATGTGTTGGGGGTGTTTGGCATGATGGGACGCTTGGGCAAAAATGTGCGCGAAGAAAAAGGCTTGGCCTATTACAGCTACAGCCAATTAGAAGGCGGGCCGGGGCCGGGTGCGTGGCGTGTTATCGCTGGCGTTGACCCCTCGAGTGTCAAGTTAGCCGTCGAAGGTATCAAGGTCGAACTGGATCGGATGCTCAATGAACCCGTCAGTGAGGACGACCTTGACGATAACAAGATGAATCTGATCGGTAGCCTGCCCCTGCAACTCGAAAGCAATGAGGGGGTAGCGGGTTCGATTTACAACATGGAATATTACGGCCTCGGCTTGGATTATCTGCGCCGTTATGCCAACATGATTAACAGTCTGCAATCCTCCCAATTGCAAGAGGCCATGCGCCGCTATTGGTCAACCGATGCCTTTGCGCTGGCGGTGGCTGGCCCCGAATTAGAAGGGCCGGTACTGTAAAATATGCTGCGCGTCGGAGTGGATATGCTTGAGGTGGCTCGTGTTGAACGGGCCATCTCTCGACATGGCGAACGTTTTTTTGAGCGATTTTTTACCCCCGCCGAGCGTGAGTATTGTAGCGGGGTGCATCATCGTTTGGCAGCACGTATCGCGGCTAAGGAAGCGGTAGCAAAGGCGCTTGGCACAGGCATTGGTGATGTGAAATGGGTCGAGATTGAGGTATTGGCCGATGAACGCCGTCGCCCTGTTCTGCATCTGCATGGCCGTGCCCGTGAACTTGCCACTGAGATGAATCTGCGAGAATGGGACATCAGCCTCAGCCACACTGAGGAGCAAGCCATCGCGTTCGTGGTGGCATTGGGCTAGATATTTTCAAATCGTCAGGTGTGCGCCGAGTCCTCACACGTATTCTTGCCTCAATCTGTGGTAAACTGAGTCGCCAAAATTGATTATCTCCTACAGGCGAGGAATTATGCCAAAACGCAACTCGCAGCCGATTTTGATTGCCTTTATTGCCCTATTGCTTGCAACATTGGCCTGCAATCTGATTTCTGAGGACAGCGCCACATCCGAAAAGCCGCTACTCACCGAAGACCGCCCAACGGTGTTAATTCTTGCCCCCGCTGCTGGAACTGCCTACGCAGTAGGGTCAGAAGTGACCATCCATGCCGTTGCGCGTGATTTGGGGCCGGGGGTGGCGCGGATTGAAGTCACGATTGATATTCCCGGTCAGCCCGTCATCTTGACCCAAGAGGCCACCAATCCCGCTGGTGAATCCCGCCTTGAAGCCATCCTGACATGGACGGCGGCAGGCAATCAGGCGTATTTGGTCAATGTCCAAGCCTTCCGTGCCGATGGAACTGCCAGCGCCATCGAGACGACCAGCATTATGATTAAGCCTGCCCCTGATATTTTGCCGCCTGCCATCACGCCAGAATCATCCACAAGTGGCGGTTCTGGGCCAACCGCGACCGAAGAGATCAATCAAATTCCTAATCTACCCCCCGGTTTGCCGGGAACGGTCAATGCCATAACCCCGGTGCGACAAGGGCCAGACCCGTCTTATCAGATTGTGCTGACGGCAGGTCAAAATGAAGCCGTGACGGTGGTCGGACGTAGTGCGGATGCGACATGGTATGTGATTCAAGTCGGGACAGGCTATGGCTGGATTTTTGCCTCTTTTGTCAATGTGACAGGCGATACCAGCACCTTGCCCGTCGTAGATGCACCCCAGTAGAGGTCAAATGAAAACTGAAAACCCTGTGATTCTTTCTCCCGAAGTAGCCGAAGCCAAAGCCGCCGGACGTGCGATTGTGGCCCTCGAATCCACCGTGATTTCGCATGGCCTCCCGTGGCCCGATAATTTGAAATTGGCGCAAGAATTGGAAACGATTGTGCGTCAGCATGGGGCTGTGCCCGCCACCATCGCCATTATTGAGGGACATGTCAAAGCGGGCCTCTCCCCACATGAGATGGAACGTCTAGCCACTGGTGACACCCCCGTCCGGAAGGTCAGCCGCCGCGATTTTGGCTCGGTCATTGCCCGCCGTGAATATGGCGCAACAACCGTAGCGGGTACAATGCTGGTGGCGTATATGGCCGGGATTCACATTTTTGCGACGGGGGGTATTGGCGGCGTCCATCGTGGTGCAGCGTGGGATGTCAGTGCCGATTTGCCCGAACTCAGCCGAACACCTGTCGCCGTAGTCTGCGCCGGGGCTAAAGCGATTTTGGATTTGCCCCGCACATTGGAATGGCTCGAAACCTATGGCGTTCCGGTGGTCGGCTATCAAACCCATGAATTCCCAGCCTTTTATACCCCTATTAGTGGTTTGATGCTGCAAGATTGTGTCCACAATCCGCGAGAAGCCGCCGCATTATTGTCTGCTCATTGGGGCTTCGGAATGCGAAGTGGGGTTTTGGTGACAGCCCCCATTCCCGCCAGTGCCGCCCTTGACCCAGCCAAAATTGAGGCGGATATTCAACAGGCCCTTGCCGATGCTGATGCCCAGCATGTCGTAGGCAAAGACATCACGCCATTTTTGCTCTCCCGTCTGGTGGAAATTTCCGGCGGTGAGAGTTTGCAGGCGAATCTGGCACTACTGCGTAATAATGCTTCCGTTGCCGCCCAGATTGCGGTGGAACTAAAGAAATTAGGCTAGGCTATCGGCGAGTCGTTGGCAAATTATTGAATGATAAAGCTCTCAGTTGCCAGCGGCTCGGCTTCATCCCCAATGTAAATGCGGATTTCATAACTCCCGGCCTCAAATCCGCTGCCCCTGCCAAAAAAGAAATAACTTTCCCCTTCGGCTTGCAGCCCCCATAAATACGTGCCCCCATCCAGATAGGCCCCATCTTTAAAGAGGGCAGGTCGCCAGAGGATGCCCGAATTCATATTGCGGAAATGGATGAAAAAATACAGGCGGCGCACCCCGACCTCAAATGTTTCGCGTGGGCTAAGGGGCTGAAAATCGGCTGTCAATCCTTCCGAAATTGCGGCAACGCGCATACTAATATTTTCGGCGGGGGTTGCTTGGGCCACTGGCGGTGTGATGTTGATGGGCAGGGTGGGGAAGGGCGTAATCGTAGGCGTTCCGGTAGGGGCGTCCGTTGGTGAGGCGGTAATCGTCATCGTCGCGGTATCAGTCATGGTTGGCGAACTGGTGACCGTGCTGGTTGGGGTATTAGAAGGCGATGCAGTGGCGCTTGCTGTTCTCGAAGGCTCTAGGGTTGCTGTGTTTTCCGGCGAAGGAGTTATCTGGTCTTCACCACCACTGCTCACTGCCGATTCTTCAGTGCTTGGCTCGGTTGCTAACTCAGTGGATGCCTCAGTTGCTTCGTCTGTCACCACCTCCTCAAGCGTCGAGGTTGGGGTAGTGGTCGCCGTCGTGGTGTCGGTTATCTCAAAAGTCGCTGTGCTGGTTGGTGTTTCGGTTGGTACGATTGCGCTCTCAGTGGTTGCGGCAGCGGCCACAGGCGTAGTATTGTCGCCCTCATCCTCGTCCAAGCTGTTAAAAATGATGGTGGTGATACACAGCATCGCGCTGAGACCCAAAAAGCCAATCGCCGTCAGCATCAAGCGGAAACCACGCCTGCCCGCCTGTCGCCGACTTTGCCACATACTGGCTCGGCGTCCACGTCGAAAGAGTCGCAGCGCCAGCAAAAATAAAATGAGTCCGATTGCCAAGACGCCTGCGGTCAGGGTTGGCAGAAGATCCGTCAATTCATTGAGTGTCATGGTCATCAGCCGTTGCCAGCCGTAAAATTTGCTATTGAGTAAATTACTATCTTGTCAAATCCATTGTGCCGCACTATAATCTTATTTATCAATGGGACGTTAGCTCAGTTGGCTAGAGCGCTTCGTTGACATCGAAGAGGTCGTAGGTTCGAGTCCTATACGTCCCACCAAAATAGCAACAACACAACCAGAATATAGCTGGTTTTTTTTGTCTCTGCTAACAATGCTTGCCTGACATTCCCCTTCTCTTTGCCTAACAAAAATCGCCGATCCTAATCTCAATATTCACTTTCCTAAATATTGACCTCTTGTGAACTTTAAAAAATCTTATATAATGCTAAATAGTGATTTATTGGAATTTGGGAGGTGATACACAACATGAAATTAGCCGAAGCACTGATTTTGCGGGCCGATGCCCAAAAGCGTATTGCCCAACTGCGGGAACGTCTCAACCGGAGCGCCAAAATTCAAGAAGGGGAAGCCCCGCCCGAAAATCCGCAGGAATTGTTAGCCGAGATGGAACGGGTGCTGGCGGAATATACCGACATTATCAAACGCATCAATCGCACCAATGCCGCCATCCCTTTTGGCGAAGGGCAGACCTTGACCGACGCTCTTGCGGATCGGGATGCTCTGGCGATGGAACGCAATACGCTGACCCAGCTAATTGCCGCGACTGCCCAACCCGATTTCCGCTATGGTCGTTCTGAAATCAAGTATGTAGTGACGGTTTCGATTGCCGACTTGCAAAAACGCATTGACCGCTTGGCCCAACGTCACCGTGAATTGGATACTGTCATTCAGCAAATGAACTGGCAGGTCGAATTACTTTAGTCAAATATGTCTAAGTTTGGTGTAGCCATTTTTTGAAATCAGAAGCGAGCGCAAAATACGGTCGAGCGATTGACCTATCGGAAGAAAATCCGTCACTTGCGCGGGGCAGCATATATCTTCACATAACTGCCCAGCATGGGGCACAAACCTCACAACCGCACTTTGCAGCTTGCACTACCATGCGCTGGTCTGATTGAGAAAAACGGTGAGGGTGGGTATGGGGATAACTCAGGCAAATAAAAACCCCGCTGATTTTTGATGTCGGCGGGGCTTTTTATTGATGTGCTAATTGTTAAGCTGTGGGCAAGGAGTCAGTTGCAGCACTAAATCGCTCTGTATCCATCCCTCAACAGTGGCCGACCCCAGCACATAGCGGATTTTGAACCAGATACGATTCTGATCCCCCATTTGTTGCGCCAAAACATCAGCCGATTGATTAAACTGCATTCGGGTGACAACCGTTCCAGTCGAAGGGCTTGTTCGAACATTGATCCCATCAGGGTAGCTGGCGTTGCCCACCCGACATAACACCTCTTGCACGGTTGCCGTAGCCGTCGGGGTATTGGTTTCGCTAGGGCGTGTCGTGGGGGATGGCGGCTGATAGGTGGCAGTCTGCGTATTAAAATAGTTGATCGTCGCCCGTGCCTGTTCCGTCCCCGCAATTAAGGTTGAACCAATAATCGTCGCGTTGGCATTAATCGTGGCCTGCTGATTGATGTATTGGATGGTTTCGGTAAATTCTATCCCGATACGTTCCGCCGTTTGTGTCATCGCATCTACCGATTGCTGTGTGCCTACAATCCGTGTCTGAATGACCCCTGCCGTTGCAGTCTGGTCAGCGGGTTGCGGTGTGGCGGTGGGTGTGACGGAAGCGGTACTCGTCGCCGTCGGGGTGTTGCTCGGCGTCAGGGTATCGGTTGGCTGCGGCGTATCGGTAGGGGGTGGGTTGACAATCGGCTCCCACGCATCCCGGCTTAACACCAAGACCGCCCCCAAAATCAACAAGGCCACGCCAACGAGGGCCACCCTTCGAACAATGCGCCCTTGTCGTAACCCGCGCACTTCATCTTCCAATTTCAAAATCTCGGTGCGCCGCCCCAAAATGCGGAAGGGTTCTTCTTTGGCGATGGCTAACCAGCGTTCAGCAGTCGCGGCATCCCGGCGATCAATCGCCACCTCGACCCGTTCCAGATGACGGCTCAACAAATCAGCGACCAACATCCGATAGCGTGGGTCTTGGGCTTGATGGCGCAATCCACTCAACATCTGGCGGGCTTGGGCCAATTCGTTATCAAAATTTTGGGCAATCAGCGCGGCGGCCCGTTCCATCACCTGTCGCCCCTCCCCCAAATCAGCCCGGAATTGTTGGGCCTGCTGCAATAAATTCATCGCTTTGGGGTCGGCAGCATCCAATTCGACGGCGGTGCGGAGTGCTTCAACGGCCTCATCCACCAAACGTAATTTTTCTTCGACGGCGGTCACGGATTCAACCCGCCCCAATGCTCCTTCGCCCTGCGCAATCAGTTGAGCTTTGATATTTTGAATCCGGCTGTTGGTTTCATACACCATCGCTTGCAGGCGTTCGCTGCCGGGTAATTTTTGGCGGATGCGCGAGGCCATATTCAGCAGATCGGTCAGCCCTTTGGCTCGTTTCAGCAACGACCCACTCAGCATATTCATTTGCACATTGGCTTGGTCATACTGCTGCTGGACTTCGCGCACAAGCGCCACCCGTTCTTCGCCTTCGGGGTCATTCGGCACAACCCGCAGTGCCCCTTCATATTTTGCCAACGCGCCGCCCCAATCATCCGCCATCAGCAGACGATCCCCATCCGCGAGGAGTTCACGGGCCAGCGCCAAATCTTGAATTTCAAGCAGGGCTTGTTCCACATCTTTCCAACTGGGGATGCCTGCCCGTTCCGCAATATCCCGTGCTTCCCGATACAGCCGCTGGGCTTCGTCATAATTGCCTGCCCGCACCAGCGAATTCGCCCGGTTATAGGCCACCCGCGCATCAAACGGGATGCGATGATCGGGCACGACGCCGCGCATCATATTGTCATCGGCTTTTTGGCGATATTCCGCCGCCTGTGCATTATTCGGGTCAGCCGCAAGCAGTCGGTTGGCTAAATCTACTGTACGGGCATAATCCCCCGCATAATAGGCCGATGCGATTTCCGACAATAAGGCATCCGCTGGGCCGGATGGTACATCGGGGGATTTCGAGGGTGGGGGTGGCGCGGTTTCGGCACGTTTAGCGGGGGCGGCTGGTGGGGGTACAGGCGTTTCGGTTTCATCTTCGGAATTGAGTACCAACCCATAGCGATCCAACAACCCCTGCACTTTAATGGCGTGTTGCGGGCTGTGCTGCGCCGCTTGCATCAATAAATCATGTGTTTCGACATAACCGGGGTCGAGGTCAAGCGCCTGCGCCAAAATATCAATCGCCTCATCAAAATCGTGGTCATCCCCAGCGATTTCGATCCGAATGCGTGCCCGTCGCAGCAGCCCCCGTATCTGATTAGACTCTGCCGAAACCGAACTGGGGGCACTCAACCGCGCCAACAGGCTAAAAAGTTCGCGGGCTTCATCTTCATACGCGGTATTTTTACTCTGCGCCAAAAGTTCCCGTGCTGTTTTTTCCAGTTCGGCGGTATCGGCGGAAGTTGGGCTAGGGGGCAGGTCTTGAATATCATGCCGCAGTTGATCCAGCGCATCACGCAAATCGGTCATCTAATTTTCTCCCCAAAAATTTCTATGGAATCACACGGGCATTCAAAAATTCATTAATGCCTTTCATCAAACGGCGCAGTTCGGCATCCATATCGTCGTTGATGTCTTCTATCGAGGCCGCTTCAATCAACAAATTCAGCGCCTCGCGGACTAAATCTTCGCCATGTCGTAGTTTCGCCAAGCCGTCGCGCATATAATCACGGGCTTCTTTAAGGGCCGGTTCTGTGCCACGAATATACGATTCCCACCCAAACTTCACCGCGACTTGTTCCAACCGCCGCAAAAAATAATCAGCGGTGGGTAAATCCTGTCGAGCGCCGCTTTCCAATAAATCGGTAATGGCACTGCTCAGGCTTGGCTCAACCGAAAAATCGAGATGCTGTACATCGTTATACCGCGCATCTACCTCAGTCATGCCAGCGGGTTGAGGTCGCAAGCCGCCGCGTTGGGGCGACAGGCCCGTAAAAATGGGATACAGTACCCCCACGCACAAATGATGGATGTCTTTTTGGCGCGAATTATCCAATGTTTGGGTTTGGCGACCCGGCTCTAATAATTTGGAGCTATTCCAGTCAATGATGCGTAAGGTCTCGCCGTCCCAATAAATATGCTCCAATTTATGATCCATATAGACAATGCCCTGTGAATGGGCGGCTTGGAGCAGTGTGCCAAACTGCATCGCCAGATCAATGCCTTCTTCGGTGGGCAGACGACGGCGCTGTTGACCCCGCTGCACCTGCATTTGGTAGAGCAGATTATGTTCACGGGGCAGATATTCCAACGCCAGATAGGGCCGCCAGCCGCGTGCGATATTGGCATACAGCCCCTCTCGAAAGGCCGCCGCATTCGTACCAAACGATAGCAGTATCCCACTGGAAGGATATTCCCCGCTGGCCGACAGATAGCCGCAGTCTAACAAGCGCACCGGGGTGGGGTGATCGGCCAAGCGCATCAGCAAATCGGCCTCATGTGGGAAAGCCTGGGCTTCCCATTTGGGGGCGGCTTCGCGGTCAAGGTGTTCGGGGCGCATCACTTTGAGTGCCACCGTCTGGCCCTTCGATATATCCACCGCTTCCAGCACCCGCGCATAGTGCCCCAGTGCAAAGCTATCAATATAATTTTTGATGACGTATCGTTCGTTTAAGGCAATTTCTGGCAACTGCCAACTCCATTACAGTTAAAAATTCCCAAGCCACGCAATTGTAGCGCAGGCTACTGCGACTTTCCCTGACAATTCCACCCGTTTGCACTACGTTCTAATCAAAGTCAAATTCCAAGCGCGTCACCGAGACAAACACCCCGCCGCTGGACGTATATAACACCACCGTGACAGGTTCATCTGCACCATAGCGGGCCTCAGATTGTCCCACCAATTGGTTATCAATGAAAAACATGGCTGTGCCATCCTCATTGATTTCGACCCGCAATACCAACCGGATAACACTCAAGGGATACTGCGTGCGTCCTCGGAATGCTCCATCTTGCCGCGTCCCGATATTCACGACCCCCTCTTGTACCAACCGCACCTCGGCTGAGGCCCGTTGACGGCCTTCATTCTCAATACCCAGCCCAAAATAGACCCCGCTTGGAATATCGGCAGCATCATACACCGTCAATTCCATTTCAGCTTCGGCGGCGGTGATGTGATCCGAGACAAAGAAACTGCCTAAGATGTCAGGGGCGAGCGATACCACAATCGGCCCTGTCCCACCTTGCGATTTCGATACCCCCAACTGCCAGACCCCGCCTGCCGCAGATCGGAACCAATCCGAATTCCACCCATATTCGTCCGCCGGGACGAGGTCGAAAATCGCCAGCGCGTTGACGGGCGGGCTTTCAAAACCACCTCCGCCACCTGTCGTGGTTGTCGCAGTGGGGGCGTTGGTTGCAACCGGGGCATCTGTCGCAGTGGGCAAATCCGTTGGTGGGATATTCGTGGCTGTCGCTGTTTCCGTGACCGCCATCTCGGTTGGACTGGGGCTGGCGGTTATGGTCGCCGTTTCTGTCGCGGTGGGGGATGCGGTAGCGCTGTTGGTTGGCGTAATGGTTTCCGGAGCGATAATCGGGTCGGGTTCGCGGGTTGGAGGTGGTACATTGCTAACTTGGGTGTTGTTATTGCCACCATTATTTTGATTATCGCCATCATCCCCGCCCCCGCCTGCAATCAGGACGAAGCCGATCACCCCGATGACGACCACCACAATCGCCGCGATGATGCCCCAAGGAATGCCGCTGCCTTCGGATATTTCCTCATAGGCGACCCCTTCTTCATCCTCAAAACCAACTTGATGGGCAGCACTCGCTTCGGAGGCACGGCGTTTGGCCCGCGCCGAACGTGGCTCATCATAATCGTCCTCTGGTGTGGGTGGCTCGATGGGGAAGGGCGGCGTCACGACAGGCGACGGCGGTGGTTCAGGTGCGCCAAAATCATCTGGTAGGCGGTGTGCAATCAATTGCCATGTCTGGAACAGGGGATAGGCGGGATGTTTGTTGATAAACAGGCCGTTGAAATGGGCTTCATACGCAATGAGTTTCTGTCCACGATCCAGATTTTTAGTTCGGTGTGTTTCCAAGACGGCCCGATAGGTGCTTAACCATTGGCGGACTTGGTGCGAATAATCCACCCCCAACAACTGCTCAGTCGTTTTAACCATGTCCTCCAACAATGGCTCAATGCTAGGGTCTACCGCCAAGTCAGGCGAGGTGAAATCAGCATCGTCAGGAATCTTGGTCGAGTTGGCGATTTGCTCAATTTTGAGACGGGCAGCCTGCAAATCAATCGCCGCATCACGCAGGGGTATCACCCATTTTTTGATCTGGCCCAAATCTAGGCGCGACTTATCTTCAGCCGCCTGCAATTGAATCAGCGCCCCGTCAAAGGCATTTTTTGCCCCTCGGAAATCTCCATCTTCCCAGTGGCGCAGCGCCACTTCCAATTGCCGAACGGCCTGCTGTGCTTCATTCAACCACTGGTCGGCGAGGGGCTGATTAAACAGCGTGCGCAGCCCCAACAAGTCGCCGGGGCCGTGTACTTTTTCGAGGGCGGCTTGCGCTTCAAGCACCAATTGGCGTCCGGTGAATATCCGGTCAAATTCGGCAAAGATCGGATTTGAGCGCCCCTTTGGTAAGGTTTTGAGGGCGGCCTCGCGCCAAAAATCGGCATCTTGCAGCGCATCATTTTGCACACACATCACCCCGCGCCATACATAATGCAAAAACAGCAGTCGGATTCCGGCGGTGCTGCTTTGGCGCATATGCTCGACCAACCCACGTGCCATCGTTTTGAGGTACAGGTCGGTGGTCTTCATTTGCTTGGCAAAGGTGTCGCGTTCCTGATTTTCATCTGGGAAAAACAGGTCATCCAATTGGCGCTCGGTGTGGTCGGTGAGTTGCCGATCATCCGGCCCATGATTTTCCAACCAGTGTTGACAGATTTCCCCCAAGCGCTTGAGTCGTTCCACCGCTTGTTTTTCGGCATCGGTTTGGGCAAGGCGCTCCATTTGCCCTGCCAACTCGACCACTTGCGACGGCTTACCCGCATCCCATGTCTCATAGCCCTCAATCAGTCGCTGCCCTAGTTTATTATTCAGGCTGAGGCGTTCGACATAGGTGGCCTCACCGACTTCCTTAGCTAATTTCTCATACCATGCCGCGATATTTTTATTTAACGCCAGCATCAGATTGGTCATGCGGGTGAGGTTATGCTGGGCAATCGTGCGCCGACCAAAAATAATGGCATCTTGGGTGGTCAGCCATGTGATGGCGGTAGCTTCCAATGTCTGGATGGCTCGATGCAGTGCCTCATCACTTAAATCGTCGCCATACGGTTTCAGGAAATCCAACACCCGCTCAAACCAATCGGCTAAATCTGACCCATCGGCACGCGGCTTAAACGACCCCAACGCCTCCAACATCTGATGGACTTCATCAAAATAATCATTCAGTTCAGCAAAATAGGGATTGGCGGGGTCAATATTGCTGGCAGCGCGTAGGGTATTACCGGCGCGGGTTGGGTCGGTATAGACAAAATGCCCGACTTCCCGCAGATGCTCGGTCAGCATATTGACCGCTCGCTGTGCCCGATTGAGGGGGTTGTTATTTTTCGAGACGGCTTCTAATGCAGGCCGCAAACTTTCCAATCGTGTCCCAATGGCCTGATAAATCCCCAAAATGCCCTGCAACCCCGCTTCGGCAGGGCGACTGTCGAGGGTGCTTTCCAACCGATCTAGGGTATCCAAGATTTCTTCAGTGTTGGGCAGGGCGGAGGCTTCCATTCGCAAACGGGCCAGATGGGGTCTCAGCAAGATCACTTCTGGTACGAGTGCCGCCAGCCGTTCGGCAATCAAAAGTTGATCTTCGTCGGGTGTGCCGCTCGTCAGCAGCAAATACCCGGCCTGTTGGGGGTCGCCGCGCATCAATTCATCAATCGCGGGGGAGAAGGCTGCCGGGGGTTGAGTCGCTTTGCGTTTTTCAAGCAGTTCCGCGCTGGCAATAATAAACCGAATCGTCGCGGCGGTCTGCTCATCGGCATCATCCAATAATTCCAGCAGCACCTCAACCGCCCGTGCCCAATTTGCGGTGTCCAAGTAAATCCGCGCCGCGTCAATATCTGCTTGCAGGGCAAGACGGTGTAATTTTAGTTCAATCTCCGATTGCAAACGGCGGCTTTCGGGATAACCGGGGTCAAGTGCGATGATGGTCTGCAATTTAGCGGCGGCGTTTTCAAGTTCCTGTTTGCTATTGCGCAAATTGACCTCGTGTCGCGTTTCATTGAGTTGCGATTCGCGTTTATCTTCCAGCGGTTTACGCACTTCACGCAGGGCTTGGCGCAGTTCCGCAATGGTAGAAAATCGGCGTCGGGTGTTGGGGTGGGTCGCCCGCGTAATCACATTTTTTAGGCTGGCCGGGACATGGGCCGTGTCGCTGCCAAACAACACGATATGTTCCCCGTCGGCGGTGGCTTCGCTATCAAAACGTGCCCCCCCCGAAATAATATAAAACAGCAGTTCCCCCACCTGATAAATATCACTCTGCCGGGTGACGTTGCTTGGCCCACCACCCTCATCCAGCAAAACGGCATTGCCCCAGTCAATCACCTTAAGGCGATACAGGTCACGATTCCAAAACAGGTGCTTGGCGTCCACATCGTTGTAGACGACCTGCTGCTCATGCGCGAGGGCCAGCAGGTCGAGCAATTGGTCAACGATCACCAGCATTTCCAGCGTGGGCAGGCGCTCCCCCCGTTCCGCCAATTCGCGCACCATGTCGGCCACAATTTGCCCATCGGCCCGATCCATCGCAATGTAGGTGTGCGTCTGAGCGCCGACCTTAAACGACCCCGCGCCGCGCAATTCGGCCAACGCTGGATGACCCGCCAAACGTTCAAGCGCTTTCCGTTCATTGCGAATGCTGACTTCTTGGGCGGCCCGCATTGGGGGGGCGTCTTGGGGGGCGGGGCGTTTGACCACCACAAGCCGATCATGGTCTTGGGTATCCCATGCGCGGAGGGTTTCGCCAGAGCGTCCGCGTGGATAGATGTGGTCATAACGATAACGGTTATCAAATAGGCTGGTGCGTCCGCTGGCGGGTGTGTCGCTCATGCGTCTTGGTTCATCTCCCAAAAAAGCGTAAGTGATGTCATGGGCCTATTGATTACTAGGCCATTCAGACAAACGACTATTGTACGCATGGTGCGACTTTTTACCAGCAAACCCGCCTCAAAAAATTATCCGTTGCCCCATTTCTGCTGTACAATAACTGCAATATTTCACCCCGTCATAGAGGAACAATGAACAATAATTTGTTGACATTTTTGTTATTATTTGGTGCTGGGGCCTTTACAATTGTCGGGGCGGTAATGGACTGGAATTGGTTTATGAACAGCCGCCGCGCTCGATTTTTTGTCGCCATTTTTGGTCGGATGGGCGCACGGATTTTTTATGTTCTGTTGGGCTTGTTCATCATTGGTATGGCAGGAATTATCTATCTGGGTGGGAATTAGTTGAACGAAGAACAAATTCGCCAATTGGTGCGCGAAGCACTCCAACGCGAACTCGGTGTATCCGGGGATCAGCGCCGCCTGATTACCGAAGATGATCTCAACGCCGTGCCGCTAGGGACAAGTTTTCGTATACCGGAGGGCGCGATTGTAACCCCTTTAGCCCGTGAAGCCGCCCTTATGCGCCGGATTGAATTGATTGCCCATGACGCAGGCCCACAGCCGGAAATTAACCCCGCCAAACCCCAATCCCCTGTCGTGGCGTTGGGTGCAGATCATGGCGGCTACCCCCTCAAAGAAATCCTCAAAGAATTTTTGAAAACCGAGGGTTACAGCATTTTAGATTTAGGCACGAACAGCCGAGATGCTGTAGATTATCCCGATTTTGCCCATGCTGTCGCGTTGGCGGTCAGTCAGGGCAAGGCGTGGCGCGGTATTTTGATTGATGGGGCAGGCATCGGCAGTTCAATGGCCGCCAACAAAGTACCGGGGATTCGCGCTGCTTTGTGTTATGATAACGCCACTGCCATCAACAGCCGCGAACATAACGACGCCAATGTGCTGACATTGGGCGCGGGGCTAATCGGTGAAGCGCTCGCCAAGCAAATTGTACAAACATGGCTCACTACCGAATTTGCGGGTGGCAGACATGCCCGCCGTGTGAATAAAATCATGCAGATTGAATATCGGTATTTGAAGGGTACTAAAACGTGAATAATGCCCAGTTAGAAAAGCTGGTGGATCAAATTACCAAACAAGTGTTGGCGGGCCTGCAAACGGACAAACCCCAGCCTGCCCCCGCCAAACCCGCTGGCGATTGCAGCGATGGACGCTGTGTGGCGGATCGGCCCAAAGAAGTGCGCCACTTGAAAGAGGTCGGGGCGACGCGCTTTACCTCTGTGCCGGGGGCGCTGCCAGCCGATCAAGATGTGGCCCGCCTGATTGACCACACCTTGCTCAAGCCCGACGCCACCCCCGACCAGATTGCCCAATTGTGCCATGAAGCCCGCACCTATCATTTTGCTTCGGTGTGTGTCAACCCCACCCATGTCAAATTATGTGCCGATTTATTAAAGGGGTCAGATGTCAAAGTCTGTACGGTGGTCGGTTTCCCATTAGGCGCAACGCCGCCGGAAGTCAAAGCGTTTGAGGCCCAAAAAGCCCTCGGTGAAGGCGCAACCGAAATTGACATGGTGCTAAACGTCGGGGCATTAAAATCTGGCGATTACAAGCTGCTGCTGAAAGATATTGCGTCGGTGGTCAATGTGACCCATGCCGCTAATGCCTTGTGTAAAGTAATTTTGGAAACCTCCCTGCTCAATGATGAGGAAAAAGTCGCTGCCTGCCAGATTGCCAAAGTCGCCGAGGCCGATTTTGTAAAAACCTCGACGGGTTTTGGTGGGGGTGGTGCAACCGCCGCTGATGTCGCCCTGATGCGTTATGTCGTCGGCTCAGAAATGGGGGTCAAAGCATCCGGCGGGGTGCGGAACTATGATGATGCTAAAAAGATGGTTGCTGCTGGGGCAACCCGCATTGGCGCGAGTGCCGGGGTGCGGATTGTACAAGAGGCCAGCGGCAAAAAATCGGCGGGCGGGTCATCACGCGGCGCCTATTGATGAAAAATCACCCCTATTTCAGAGGCTTAAGCGCCTTGTTTGGGGCATATGCTATTTATGTTCAAATTTTAAGGAGCAATTTCAATGTCGGATGCACTCGGAATGATTGAATGCAAGAGTTTCGCGGCCCTCGTCGAGGCAGCAGACGCGATGGTCAAGGCGGCCCGTGTGGAACTGGTCAGCTATGAAAAAACGGGTGGTGGTTATGTCACGGCTGTGGTGCGGGGTGATGTCGCGGCGGTCAAGGCAGCCGTTGAAGCCGGAGTACGTGGTGCGGAAAAGATTGGCGAAGTTGTTGCGGTGCATGTCATCCCACGCCCCCACGCCAATGTAGACAAGATTATGCCGTTGGGCCGCGCCGACGCCGTTGCCGATTCAGGCTTGGAATAATCCCTATGCAATTGGCTCAGGTCGTTGGGACTGTCGTAGCGACCCAAAAAAGCCAGCGCCTCGATGGTCTAAAAATGCTCATCCTGCGCCCTTTTGGGTTGGATGGCAAATTGGGCAGCGGCTATCTGGTCGCGCTAGATTCCGTTGGTGCTGGGCCGGGTGAGGTCGTGCTGTATTGCACGGGCAGTTCGGCCCGTCAAACCGAAGCCACCAAAGACCGTCCTGCCGATGCCGTCATCATGGCGATTGTGGATACCGTCGAGGTCGGCGGCGACGTGAAATATCAAAAGGACAACACATGAAATTTGCGTGGGTCATTGGCACATTGGTTTCGACCCGCAAAGCCGAGGGGTTGGAGGGCGTGAAATTTCTCATCGTCCAGCCCCTTGATGAACGCCGCCTGCCCTCCGGTGAACCTTATGTTGCGGTGGATGCTACCCGCCAAGCCGGATTAGGCGAGTTGGTGTTTGTCGTCGCCAGTCGAGAGGCCGCCCTTGCATTGGAGGAAAGTTTCGTCCCCGTAGACGCGGCAATTGTTGGCATTGTGGATGATGTTCATGCCCCTCTTTTACCGGAGGAAGAATAGCCCATGTACTTGGCACGGGTCGTCGGTAATGTGGTCGCAACTATCAAACATCCTTTTTATGAGGGCCGCAAGCTGATGTTGGTGCAGCGGCTCGATCTGGATCATAAGCCAACTTCCATCTATGATGTAGCGGTGGATGATGTACAGGCCGGGGTGGGGGATTTTGTCTTGGTGTTTGATGAGGGCACCGGCGCACGTCAAATCTTACAAGCCGGGAACACCGCCCCTGTCCGCGCCGTCATAGTAGGGATAGTAGATGACGTTGAACAGTATGGGATAGGCTGAAATGACAGGCTCACGTTACGTCGTATTACACCAAGAAGAGGACGGTGGGTATTGGGTTGAATGCCCCAGTCTGCCCGGTTGTTTCAGTCAAGGCGACACCCGTGAAGAAGCCCTCGAAAATATCAAAGAGGCGATTGAGGCGTATATCGAATCGCTACAGAAACACGGTGAGGCTATCCCTGATGATATTATTTTTGAGGTGATGCTAAACTCGTGAGCAAGTTACCAGTCGTTTCGGGGTGGACTTGCGTTAAGGCGCTTGAACAAATAGGATTTTACCTAGATCATCAAAAGGGGAGTCACCTGATTGTCAAGCGAGATAGCCCAAAGACAACCATTTCTGTACCTAATCATAAAGAACTGCGACCCGGTATGCTCCGTGCCATTATCAATCAAGCAGGACTAACCGTTGAAGAATTTATCGAACTGCTGTAGTACCCAAGTTCATTTAGGCGATTAATCTATGAGCATTCAGAACCTTGCAGGGCAAACACTGGGCCAATATGAACTGCGCGAACTGCTAGGCGAAGGCGGCATGGGGGCAGTCTATCGAGCCTTCCAGCGCACCCTCGAACGCGAAGTCGCCATCAAAGTGCTGCCTGCTTCATTGGCGGCCCAAACGGGTTATATCGAACGCTTCACCCGCGAAGCCCGCACCGCCGCCGCACTTGAGCATCAAAATATCGTCCCAGTATATGATTACGGCACACAGGGTAGCATCAGCTATGTCGTCATGCGTTTGTTGACGGGTGGCACATTGGCGGATCGGCTGACGCACAGCTTTGAAGAGAATCGCCCACTTCCCTCCCTGCAAGAAACCTCCGACATCACCCGCCAATTGGCAAGCGCGTTGGATTATGCCCACAGTCAGGGTGTCATTCACCGCGACATCAAAGCCAATAACATCATGTTTGATCGGCAGGGCACGCCCTTTGTGGTGGATTTTGGGATCGCCAAACTGCTCAACGCGACCAGCGCCCTTACCGGAACAGGTGTCGCAATGGGCACGCCGTCCTATATGGCCCCCGAACAATGGCAGGGCAAGGATATTGGCCCAGCGGCGGATCAATATGCGCTGGCGGTACTGGTCTATGCCATGTTGACGGGCAAGATGCCCTTCGAGGCCGATTCGCCCTATCAACTGATGCACAAGCACATGTTTGATGTCCCGACGCCGATTCATACGCATCGTGGCGATTTGCCGGAAGCCCTGCAAAAAGTCTTTGATGGGGCCTTTGAAAAAGAACCTAAAAATCGTTTCCCTTCGACAACCGACTTTGCGAAGGCGCTAGATGAGGCGGTACGGGTTAGCCCCAAGCAGGAACCCAGCGGATTTTTTGTCACCCCGCTGCCCGTTCGCAAATTTAATGTGCCGCTTCAGCCCACCCCACCCAATTTGGAAGGCCCGACGATCACACCCACTGGCAGCCAAATCCCGGAGGCGATGCAGGCTACGATTGCCGATGTGCCCTCTGGTGGCTCACCACCCCCAATCATCCCGCCAACTCCACCGCCTGCTGAGATGCCGTCGCGCAATCGGCGGCTGCAAATGGCGGTACTCGCCGGGGCTGCCGCTTTGATTGCTATCATCGCCCTCGTGGTTGTGCTGAGTGGTGGCGACGATGGGGGTGACGGAGGAGGAGGCAACACTACGCAGGAAACCAGCGACCCTCTGATTATCGCACAGGGTATTTTGACCGCGACGGCCTCAGCGAATGGCACGATGACGGCTCAGGCAACTGAAGAACCCACATCTGAACCGACAGAAGCGGTAACGGACATCCCGGAATCTCCTTCGCCAACCGCAACGCCTACGACGGTATCATCACCTTCTGCCACGCGCACCCATACCCCGAACGCCGTCGAAACTTTAGAGGCACGCGCGACACGGGATTCCGAGCGTACTGCGGCGGCCCAAGTGACTGAAGAAGTAATTGAGACACCAACCAGCACCCCCAGCCCATCGCGTACCCCCACCTCTACCCCGACGCGCCAAGCTACGACTGCACCGTCGGCCACCGCAACCAGCACCTCTACACGCCGACCCACTACTGCATCTTCGGCGACGGCCACGCCAAGCAGTAGCCCATCCCCGACGCGCACCTTTAGCGCGACGGTTGATGGAGCGGGCACTAGCGATGCTGCAACGGCCACCCAACAAGCCGCAGGCACGAGTCAATCAGCTACGCAAAACGCCGTGCAGACGTTGTCGGTACGTGCCACTGCTGATGCTTCCAAGACCCAATCTGCCCGTGCCACCAATTCAGTCGGCCCAACCCAGACCGCACAGGCGATTGCCGCCATTCAAATTGCCGAGACAAATCGGGAGGTCAATGTTCGCGGCGAACCCAATACCAATGCTCCGATTGTGGCTACTCTGCGACAAGGTACATCCGTAACCATCATCGGCAGCAATGACGACGAAACATGGTTTAATGTTCGCCTCAATAATGGCACAGAAGGCTGGATTCGCGCCGATTTGCTGACCGTCTTTGGCCCACCAACAGCTACCCCTTCGCCTACTCCTGAACCGCAGGTCGAAGAATTTGACGGCGTGCCGATGGTTTTGGTTCCAGCCGGGTGTTTTGTGATGGGCAGTGACGACACCCAACTCGAAGATGCGATGAGCATGGGCCTCCCGCAAAATCTCGCTGATGTTGAGAAACCTGCCGAAAAGATTTGTTTCGATGCGCCTTTCTGGATTGACCAATATGAAGTCACCAATGGTCAGTTTGATCAATACAATGGTCAAGCCGCCATGCCCGCTGTGAACGATGATGCCGATAAGCCGCGCGAACAAGTTTCTTGGTATGAGGCCAAGACCTATTGTGAACAGCGCGGGGGCCGTCTCCCAACTGAAGCCGAGTGGGAATATGCGGCGCGTGGCCCTGCCGGTCTGATTTATCCTTGGGGCAATGAATTTGAGCCTGATAATGTAGTCTTCTTGGATAACAGCGGCAAAGAGGCCCAACCTGTCGGCAGTCGCCCCGATGGTGTATCTTGGGTCGGCGCATATGATATGAGTGGCAACGTTTGGGAATGGACAAACTCTCTCTTTAGAGAGTATCCCTATGATGCAACCGATGGTCGTGAAGGGGAGGGGGAAGAAAATCGCAGCATACGTGGCGGCTCGTATCAAGACTTGGATGAATTTTTGCGAACCCCCATGCGTTCGTTTTGGATTGCCTCGGCGGATGCTTATCCCTCGCTTGGGTTCCGCTGTGCCCGTGATGAATAGGCCGCTATTGACTTGGTGTGAATGGGCTTGCTGCGTGCAGGCCCTTTTTAACCCACTTTTATCCCTTACCCCGCCGATATTTTCCGCGTAGGCTGTTCCAGCGAATCATCATCACATCCCGGAACATATAATAACTATCACGCAGGGGCTTAATTTTAGACTTGTCTTTGTAGTACCACGTAATGGGCACATCCACGATTGTGTAGCCACGTTTTTGAGCAATGTGCAGCAACTCCACATCAAAACTCCAACCCGTCATCGTCTGCTGCGGGCAAATATCAAGGACAACTTCTCGCCGGAAACACTTAAATCCACACTGCGTATCCTGAAAACCATGCACCGCAAAAATCCGCACAATGAGATTAAATACCCGTCCAATAAAGTGTCGCGATGGCGGTTCATCCACCCGTTTGGCGCCCGGCCCTTCGCGGCTGGCAATCGCAATATCATAGCCGCCCTGTTGGGGGGGTAAAAATTTGAGGACTTGTTCAATCGTCATCGAAAGGTCGGCATCGCAGATAAAGACATATTCATATTGCGCCGCCATCATGCCCGTTCGTACCGCTGCCCCTTTACCCTGTGTGCCCTCAAACATCGGCTTGATAAATGGAAATTCCGCTGCCGCCTCCTCAATCACCTGTTGTGTGTCATCGTTGCTGTTGTTGTTGACGATGATGACTTCAATCGGAAAGGTTTGCTGACCTACAAAGGCGGCGATTTGCGAGATGCTGGCAGGCAGGCGATCCGGCGCGGCTTCATTGTAGGCCGGAATGACGAGGGATAATGAGGGCAATTCTTGGGCAGACACGTGATTCTCCTGTTACGCTCAGAGCGAGCGTTTTGCGTCATGCGTAGGAGTCAAAATGGACTCCAGATACTCTATTGATACACTGCGGCTTTGCTGAATGGCGCGGCGTTTGGATAACATACGCGGTAGGCTAAAAATGCCGACTGCCATGCCGCGCAGTTTGGCTCTTGCCGCTTCCCCACGCCATGCCCGCAATGCCGACCATGCAATTTGGGTTTGATTTCGCAGTACCGACCACCCGTGCCGCCGCCATAACGCCGCCGGATAGTTTTTCATCAGTACATAAAGCGTATTGCGCCCGTCGTGAAAGCTGGCTGTTGGGCCGCCGCCGCTGGCCGATAGGCGATGATACACAATCGCACGTGGGGCGTAGATGCAGCGATACCCCTGTAATTGTGCCCGCCATGCCAAATCCACATCTTCTAACGAAAAGAAAAAATCATCATCGAGCAGGCCGATTTTTTCCAACATGCTGCGCCGATACACACTCGACCCGCCGCACGCCGAAAAAACGTATTCTTCGGTTTCATATTGGCCTGTATCTTGCTGCCACACCCCGCGATTGCCCGGCTGTCCATCCACGCGATAAAAATCACCCGCCGTGTGGAAGGTATCGCGCTTGTCAAATAGCAGCATCTTGGACGCCACAAATCCGGCTTCCGGGTGTCGCCCCAGCGCCGCAATGACCTCTGCTGCCCAATTCGGGTCAACTTCCGTATCATTATTCAACAGGGCCAGAAATTCGCCCGTCGCCACGCGCATCCCCGCATTACACGCCCCGGTAAATCCGCGATTTTCCGACAACTGCTCAATTAAAAATTGTGGAAAATGTTCCCGCACATACGCCTGTATACCATCTGTTGAGGCGTTGTCGGCGATAATCACTTCAATATCGGGATGCGTTTGGGCCACCAGCGAGGGCAAACATGTTTCCAGATGATGTTTACCGTTCCAATTGGGGATAATAACGGAAAGCCGCCCATTGACGGGGGGGTGGATAAAGTTGCCTGCTTGGTTGGACATGCGCTATTTTGCCAACAGACCTTCTGCATCCAAAAACGCCGCCACCGCCTCTTGCCAAGAGCGCAGTTGAATCCCCAAGCGTGCCGCCGCGAAGTTCCGCAGTACCGAATATTCAGGTGGGCGCGAGGGGCGTGGATATTCCGCCACGCTGATTTTTTCAATGGGCGTATCCTGATACCCCGCTAAATCCAAGATATGGCGGGCAAATGTCCAGCGCGAGGCTCGGCCCTCATTGACCAGATGATAGATGCCATAATGCTGGGTTGCGATGAGTTTTTCCAACGCCTCAGCTACATCATTGGCATAGGTTGGCACGGCCACTTCATTCGTCACAACCTTCATCGGTTGACCGGACGCCGCCCGATTTAAAATCGCATGGATAAAGTTTTTGCCGCCGTGTGCAAATAACCATGAAAACCGCACAATCATATGGCGCGGCACAAGGTCACGCACCATTTGTTCGGCTACCCATTTGCTATAGGCATAGGCATTTCCGGCGGGGTGGGTTCGGTCATATTCCAGATAGACCCCTGTGTTCGTGCCATCAAACACCTCATTGGTACTGATATGCACCATCGCCGCTCCCACTGCCTGACATCCCAGCGCGACATGCTGCGTCCCATAGCCGTTGACGGTTAAAGCATCGTCGGGATGTTCCGCACAATAATCCACATTCGTCAAGGCCGCGCAGTGAATGACCAGTTCTGGCTGAAGATCGGTGATAAATCGCTGAGTTTCAGGTTGATTGGTGAGGTCGAGTTCTTGAATATCAATTCCGGTAACGGTGTGGGCCTGACTTAACCGTTCGACGAGCAGTCTGCCAAGCTGTCCCCGTGCCCCTGTAACCAGAATGTGCATGAATGGATGAACTCCATGATAGTGATTGAATAGACCGGAAGCCGATTATAGCGGATGGATAAGACCCAAACCAGACACTTTGTTGAGTATCCTATTGCAGGGGTACAATCCGTTCCATCCATATCAACCACTTAAGGACATGCCTGCATGAAATCCCCTCTCTATCAGCGCCGCTGGTTCGCCCCATTGGTTTTTGGGGTCGTGACGTTGGTCTTGTTTAAAGATGTGCTGTTTGCTGCATCGGGACATGGCTTGGCAGGCAGTGATTTTCGTCAATTACATTATCCCCTCCTCCAATTTGTGGTGCGCACCGTGCGGGAGACCCACACCGTTCCCCTCTGGAATCCCCATCAATTTTTAGGCTACAGTGTGGTCGGTAATCCGCAATATGGCCTGTTTTATCCCCCCAATTGGTTACTGCTATTTTTTGAGGAGGATGCTCTCTATCGTGGGGTTGGGTTGTTGGTGGCTCTGCACATTTTTTGGCTGGCGCTCGGTACAAACTATCTTATGCGGCTGTATGGTACTCACCCCGTCGCGGCAATCGGCGCAGGCATCGCGGTGGCGTTTGGCGGTTTCCCAATGGCCCGTATCTACGCCGGACATTATTCCGTTTTGCTGACAATGGCATGGCTTCCAATGGTGATGGCGGGTCTGCGCTTGGCAATGTTAAAACGCCGACCTATTTGGGCGATTCCCGGCGGGATGGCGTTGGCGCTGGCGGTGTTGGGTGGGCATCCCCAGATGGTTTATATCATGGGCATTGGCTTAGGGGTGCAGTGGTTTTATGAATGTTCCCAGCTAGGCCGTCCCTTTACCCGCCAGAAATTAATTCCCCCCATCCGCCAACTGTTGTTGATGGGGGTGATGGGTGGTCTACTCAGCGCGGTAACATGGCTGCCTGCGTGGGATTACAGCGCTAAAACCCAGCGCGGTGGGGAAGCCGATAGCCTCGCTTTTGCCAATCAACATGCCGTACCGCCTGCCCAACTATTTAGCTTGGTCATTCCCGATTGGTTTGGTGAACCTGATGGTGATCCAGCCTATTGGGGTGAACCCTTCTACGAAGAAATGACCGCCTATGTCGGACTGTTGCCCCTGTTGTGTTTGGCCTTAATCTGGCGCATCCGTCGCCAAGAAGTTTGGTTGTTTGCCAGCCTTGCCCTATTGGGGGTGATGTTGAGTTTCGGTAAGGATGGTATTCTCTACCGTCTGTTGTATGAAATCGTACCACTTGCCCGTGATTTCCGTGCGCCGGGGCGATTTTTGATCCTGACCTCCATCGGCCTCGCGGGGGTTATGGCGATCACCCTCACCGAAATTTGCCAAGCCGATTTAGCCGAACGCCGTCGTTTGCTGCGCCCTGTCACCCACTATGTCATCCCCGCAGTGATTGTCGGTTTGTGGCTTTGGGGCATGGTCTTAGCTTTGCAAAATTACCCCAATGACCTCACCGACCAACGTGCCGAATATCGAGCGATTCAGATGGCCGCTACCCTCTCGTTTGTCATTTTGGCGGGTGGGGTCGCATGGTCGTGGCGTCTGGATTGGCGTCATGCCTCGGCAGTGGGCTTGCTGTTGCTGATTTTTGTCAACAGTCTCGCCGTTTGGTGGGCTACATCGTCTTTGATCAAAACCGATGCCCTCCAACTCTCTCCGGTTTGGCAGGCCGCTGAACACAGGGTGCCGAAAGGGACAGACGCCGATTATGGTCGGGTCATGCAGATGTCGCCACCCCCCGGCATCCCCAACGGTGCAAGCTGGACGGGCTATCAATCGCCGCAAGGGTATGATCCCATCTCGCCCCTTGAATGGGCATGGCTCACTAACCGCACCGGACAATATATTTTAGACCCCGGTAGCGCCACCAATCGCATTTTTGGCGTGCGTTATGTCCTCTCGGGCACGCCCATCGAAAATTATGGCTTCGGCAGCACGTCCTATTTTGAAACGATGGGTCAATCCGGTGACTTCTGGTTTTATGAAAATCCCTATGCCCTGCCGCGTGCCTATCTGGTTGAGCGCTACGAAATCGAGCCGAGTCCTGCCGCCGTGCGTGACCGTATCATGAACGGGGAGGTAGATCGTGGCGATGTCGTACTGCTGGATACCGACCCTCACTGTGAAATTTCGGGGCAGGGGGGTACAGCAACCATTACCGATTATGCCCCCAATCGCGTAACCATTCACGTGACCAGCAACGGGCCGGGATTGTTGGTATTAACCGACCAATTTGATGATGATTGGCGGGTGGCGGTGGATGGTAAACAGGCCGATTTGCTGCGTGCCAATGATCTAACCCGTGCGGTGTGTGTACCAAGAGGCGAACATACCGTCGTGTTTTCCTATCAACCAATGGCCCTCAAAGTGGCGGTTGTTTTGTTTGGGACGGGGGGACTGTTGATTGTTGCTCTCAGCGGAAGCATAGTCGTGTCGCGCCGGCGTGAAACTTTGAAAAGTTTGTGAAAAGCGTTAATAAAGGGTTAGAATGGGAGAATGCGTTAAATCTGATTGGCTATCAGGTCTTGCTTGTGGTAGACTACAAAAAGTGTTAAGGCCCTATTTGACCAGATGAAAGGACGCAATTTTTGCGCCAGAGCTATGTCGTCTGAAGTGGACACGATTCAGGTTGTATATATCGAAGACGAGCCGGAGATGATTGATCTTGTCCGGTTGGTATTGACTCGGCGTGATAAAGATGCCAGACCTGACCAGCCGATGTATAAGGTGTATGGCGCGAGTGGTGGTCGAGAAGGCCTTCAACTGATTGAAGACGTAAAGCCCGACCTTGTGCTGCTTGATCTGATGATGCCAGACATGGATGGTTGGGAAGTGTACCAACAAATGAAAAACCGCGAGTCAATGAAAGACACACCCGTGATTATTGTCACGGCTAAAGCGCAAAGCATTGATCGTGTATTAGGTTTACATATCGCCAAAGTGAATGCTTATGTAACCAAGCCCTTTGGCCCAAAGGTCTTGATGGCAAGTGTTGAAGACGTACTCCGCGATGTCGGACGTCTTGGCTAACAGTATGCTCACCTGCTTGCATAAATTGTCTAAGGATTGCACAATAAAATAGATCTGCCTATACAGTTTAAGGGGACTCACATGCTGTCAGTCCGTTTTACCACATTCGTTTTAATCATCGTCCTTGTCGGCGTACTTATTCCAAATTCCACGCCAGCGATAGCCCAGCAAGGTCAAGAATTACTCCAAAATCCTGATTTTGAAGGGAGTTATGTTGCCATTGGCGGGGATAGCACCAAACAGGTCGCCCCAAGTTGGCAGCCTTGGCACCTCCCACCCCCGGCTGGTGCGGATTCGTCCGTCAATTTAGAGCCGGACTTTCAACCTGCGCCAACCAACCGCGTGCTGAGTGGCTCGGCAGCCCAAGAATACAATACCTTTTTTGCCACCCATGACGGCGGCCTATTCCAGCGTGTGCCCGTCGCGGCGGGTGAAAATTTGCGTTTTGCCGCCAATATTTACGTTTGGTCATCGGCCACTTTTGAAGACCCCAATGAATCAATTCAACCGCAGGGCGTCAAGGTGAGCGTGGGCATTGATCCCAACGGCGGCACTGACCCCACCAGCAGCGCGATTGTCTGGTCAACCCCTGTCGAATATTATGATGAATATCGTGAAATCACCATCAGCACGGTGTCGTTGGGGACATCGGTCACGGCCTATGTCCGCAGCACGGTTTCAGGTGCCGTTGGTGTCAATAACATTTATGTGGATAAAGCATCGTTGGTCTCATCGGGTTCAGTTCCAATTACCCCGACGACCCCCGCTCCTACCACACCTGCCCCGACGACGCCAGCACCCACAACCCCTGTGACGGTTACTGCGACGACGCCAGCGCCTACGACTCCCGCCCCAACTACACCTGTCACCATTACGGTTGTCCCAACGACTCCCGCCAGTGTCACCTCAACACCGCCTTACCAAGCCACGTTCCCCAACCAATTGGAGTATGTGGTCATCACAGGTGACACGGTGATTGATCTGGCCGTCCGGTACAGCAGTTCGGTGGATGCCATTACCCAAGCCAATGGCCTTGCTTCCAGTGGTTTGATTTATGTCGGGCAACGTCTGATTATTCCAGTACCAGCGGGTCAGGGCGTTCCCGTGAATCCGTTGCCTGTTACGCCGATCACGACGGTTGCTCCCGGTGGTGGCGAAGGCTCATTGGTCAACGGTATTTATGTAGTACAAGCGGGCGACACTCTGTTCCGCATCGGCCTGCGCTTTAACATGACGGCCAACACGATTGCCCAATGCAACGGCATTTTGAACCCCCATGCCATCTATATCGGCCAGCAGTTGCGAATCCCCGGTGCGGGTGCGAGTTGCGTGGGTGGCACAGTCGGCACAGGTGGTCAACAGCCCGTCCCCGCCCAACCAATCTATGGCACGGGTGGAGCATATGGCTACACCAATTACGTTGTGCATCTGGTACAGCCCGGTGAGAATATTTTCCGCATCGGCCTGCGTTATAACCTGACATGGGATCGTATTGCCCAAGCGAACGCCCTCTATAACCCGAACCAGATTTTTGTCGGTCAACGTCTGATTATCCCACGCTAAAACTGAGGCGTACTGAAATTTGTCTATTGGGGCGATTTGCGGATCGCCCTTTTTTATTGCTAGGGAAAAAAATTATGGCTCGAATTCGTACTGTCTATAATGTCACCCGTAACGCCGTCGTTTTGCCAAAGGGTCACTGGTATACCAACGGTTGGGATCATTTTCGTGGATTGATGCTGCGCCCCGGCCTACCCGAAGATGAAGGCCTCATTTTTGTCTATCGTAGCCCCAGCAAAACCAACACCACTATTCATATGCTGTTTGTCTTTTTCTCAATTGGGGTAGTTTGGTTGGATGAAAATCTGAAGGTGGTAGATGCCAAACTTGCCAAGCCGTGGCGACCCTATTACGCCCCCCAAGCGCCAGCGCAATATTTTATCGAAGCCCGCCCTTCCATTTTGGAGCGCGTAGCCATCGGCGACCAACTTAAATTTGAGGAACAGAAGTAAACAAAAAAACCGCTGTTATGCGGCTTTGTATAGGTACGCCCTTGGAGAGATTCGAACTCCCGACCTGCGGTTTAGAAGACCGTCGCTCTATCCCCTGAGCTACAAGGGCCAATACATCCTATTCTATCATTAGACGCCCTGACGTTCTAGTCCATGTATTGAATGACGTATGGCTTTTATCCTAACAGGGGACTTATTCAAGCCCCTCTCCATGCAATGGGGAGGGGTTTGGGGTGGGGATGCCTATCTATTCAATAATCGGGCGCAACCCCCGATAAATCCGTGTCCCCGCTAGTGTTCGCAAAATGGTCATGGGAGGGCGGCCTGTCAATTCCCCTAATTCGTTAGGCGTCAAAGGCTTGTTTCCATTTTTCAAAAAAAGTTGGAAAACAGAATCTACCAATGAGGTTCCATTAAAATCAATCTCGGTTTCGCGTAGGGCTTGTTCAAAGGGGTCAATCTTGCGAACCTCGGCTGTCTGGGGGTCAATCACATCAATTTCGGACAGTTCCGCTTGTTCGGTCAGGATGGCTCGGCGATCTTCGGGCAGCAGGCTGATCAGATAGGAGCGTAAATCTTGCGATTCCTTTTCCCACCACTGGTAATCAATATGAAAGGGTGTATCAAGGGTGGGCTTGATACTACGGGTACGACCATCCGCTATATGGGTCATAGGTCACTCTCCTTGGTCATTGGTGTTGGCGCAAATGCTTGGTGCGCCTCGGTTAAGCCATGCGCCAATAGGGGCCTGCAACATGGGCAAAGTCTGGGTTTTCGACCAGTGTGGCAAAAATAGGGCTGGGTGGGCAGCGGCGGAGCAAATTGACCGCGCTGTACAGGGTTTTCAAGTGGACACTTTGTTGGGGCGACAGCCGGGCCAATTCGGGAATCAGCCGTCGCATAATCTCAGCAATGGGCGTTTGGCGGTAGCGTTGCCATAACACGTCCAATCCAGCGAGGTCTTCAATTCCAAAAATCATCAAATCATCATATTCCGCCCCGATGGAACGCTTGTGATTCTCAAATTTCAGCAAGTTGCCTTCCGGACGTGCCAACCGGATATTCTCGGTGCGCGGGCGGCGATTGCGGAAATCAACTACCAGCTTGCTGGGGTCTTCATGCCGCCGCACGGTCACATACGCCCCGATTGGAATTTGATACTTTCGATAAAATTCCTCTAAGCCATAGACATAACCCTGTTCACGCACCACCCAACCGGGGATTTCTTCGCCAGTTTGTTCATCTACAAGGGTGGTTTTGATGCGGGTGGTTTCAAAAGCGGTGGGGAAAAGATGTTGCAAACGGGCGGTCAGGGGCAGTGTTCCGGTGCGACGATAGGGATAGGTGAGGGTGATTTCAACCTCATCCTCATCTTCGTTTTCATCCTCAAATTCGATGGGCGAAAGCTCATCATCAATGTCTAGGATAGTTTCATACATTTCATCGGTGATATGGGCATTGGAGTAGGGGATGGGTTCGTATTGCAGGGGTAGGGGCACTTTCTTGACAGCTTCCGGTTCCATTTCATGCAAGAACCAAAGCACTTGTCCCGCTGGCCCCACTTCATCAAAGCGGGAGTCGCGTTGTAGCGCATAATCGAGCGAGAATATCCGCAGGCGTGGATTGACATTGCCATCTTTCCACACTTCTTTGATCTGCTCATAAATCCCCTCAGTCGTCAGCGGCCCGCCGTTCAGGGTAAACAACACCGCCTCCGCCAAGTGCAGATGCCCGATTTCGACATCCGCCAGTAGCGATTTTAGGAACCAGCGCCCCCCCAAATAGACCAAATCATCTTCTTCGGCAAAGCGGGCTTTCAGTTTTTTCGCAATGGCCCGACCATGCTGGCGCAAAATTGTATTAGGGTCTTGGGACGATAGCAGTGGATTCTCATCATCTATGTTCAAGGTATGCGCGGTTGCCAAATCGGTGGCAAATTCGCGGATTACTCCATCGTCAAATTTCACTTTGATGACTTCAAAATCCCCGTAATCAGGATTATTGCCTGTACGTTTGCTGATAACCTCGCCGACATGAAAATCTAATGCCGAAAAGACCACCCGTTGACCGACAGCATAACTGTTTTTGGGCTGAAAAATGTCGCCCTGCTGAATTTGTCGTTCAATCCGATTTTGTTCTTGGGCCAATCGAGATTCGATGAGTTTGACGGTCAGATCGCGTAAGCTGAGGGGAGTTTCGGTGTCGAGGAAAAGATTAAAGAGATATTCGATGTCATCATCCGTCACTTGGAAATCGTCCGTCCAATACGTTTCGCTTTCGGTGGGCCGTAACATGACTGTGCGCGATCCCATAGTGCTGTGTACCTCTCAGTGCAAAAAATTTAACGCATCTAACGCATTTAACACTCCGCCAACATTTCATTATAACGGGAGGGCAGTTGAAATCGCAAGGTTAATTCGGTGTTAAAACGGCTTGTAATAGAGCGTTTGTTATTAAGGAAAGGATTGCTGTGCCCATTGAATGGGGTTGACCTGCACCCCACCCACCCACATTTCCCAATGCAGATGCGCCCCGGTAGAAAGCCCAGTATTGCCCAATGCGCCAATCGGCAGCCCCTTATTAATCGTCTGCCCGACCTCCACAAAAATTTCCGACAAGTGCCAATACCCGGTGTAAACGCCCCACCCGTGATCTATGATGATGGCTTTGCCGCGTACCTCTAACTGCTCGGCCAGCACCACCACCCCTCCGGTGGGTGCATAAATGGGCGTGCCGACTGCGCCCCCAAAATCCGCTCCGCCATGAAAACTCAGCCCTGTCGTGCCTGCGTAGGTGCGACGTGTACCATAACCAGAGGTGACCGCCCCCGGTGCAGGCAGAGCCATCAAATCATTAAAATAGCGCGTCGGGCTGTTACCCGACACCAACGCAATCACTCGATCCAATTCGCTCTGTACCGTTGCGCTGTCTAATAAATCTTGTCGTTCGGTGGGCACATCAATATTTTCCTGCCCATATCCACCATCCAACACACTCACCCGTACCTGATAAGTCGAAGTAACCCCATTGGCATCAGTAAACGTCAACGTCAGTGGATACACCCCCGGCGTGGTGAACGAATGCACCCCAATGATCCCGCCGTAATTGAGCGAGGGGGTGTTGGGGTCAGCCGTGTCCATATCAAGGTTCATGGGGCGGTCAATAAATGTGCCTGTCACCTGCATGGGCTGGCGCAAGGTGAAGTATAGCCCAATACTCTCGCCTTGCTTGACGGGAACGGTCTGAATATGAAAATCTGCTAGATAAGCGGGCAGTTCCACAAACGGCCCTGCGTCTGGATGATTCGGGATGACAACCCATTCCCCCGGCCAGAGCGGTTTATTCGCGGATGCCCAATCATTGGCAGTGGCTATTTCCTGAATGGATAGCCCAAATCTGATAGCAAGGCGGTAGATCGTATCGCCGGACTGCACCACATACAGCCCTGCGTCGGTGAGGGGTTCTGTGCCATCCGACCCCTGTCGCACCGTAATCGTTTGCCCTGCATATAAGGTCGTCGGTTGGGTGATGTCATTGAGTGTGGCAAGGCTGTCAAGCGTGCTATGATATTTCAGCGCAATCGTCCGCAGGCTTTCCCCCGGTTGCACTACATAGGTCGTATTGACCCCCGGTGTACTGACCTGCACATTCGGAATTAGCAGCCGCTGACCCACCTCGATAAACCGTGTGTCGGTAATCCCGTTGGCTTGGGCAATCGCCTCAACCGTTGTGCCATATTGCTGCGCGATCCGAAATAGATTTTCGCCGCGCTGTACCACATGAATGGTCGAAGTCCCATCCGGTGGTTTGCCCTGCCCACCGTCTTGTGCTTGGGCCGTGCCGAAAATACTGCCGATAATAAGCAGGATGGTAATGCCGCGAAAAAATGGTGATTTTAAGCACATAAAAAACAAAATTCTTGCATTTCGGTAGATAAACCATGTACGATTAATTTTTCCACATCTCATGTGGACTTGCTAGAGGTGCAATCCCACCGGACGGTAAACGGTCAGTTAGGAATTTTCATCATGGTAGTTCAACAAGCGATCAACTCAATCTCACCAGCTTCCCCTCGTGATAGAGTACAGGTTATTTTTAATGGGAATGGCAACGGGGCCAAAGTCATTTATGAAGGCCCAATTGGAACCCCGCTCACGGATTTTTTTGCGACGTGGGAAGATGAACTAAACTTACCTACTGAAGATCGGGCCATCGCAGCAGTGGTCGAAAATCGTCTGCGTGAATTGACCGTGCCTGTCACCCGTGATGTCAGTGTCCAAGCAATTACCCTCCGCCATAGCGATGGCAGCCGCATTTATCGCCGCACCCTCTCGTTTTTATTAGTCGTAGCGATTGCCGAATGTTTCCCCGGCGCACAGGTGGCTATTGACCACTCCCTACCCAGTGGGGCGTACTTCTGCCATATGGTCAACCGCCCGCAATTAACGGCGGCGGAGTTGGCAATGGTCAAAGCCAAGATGCAAGAAATCGCGCAGGCCGATGATCCCATCACCCGCCAAAATATGGCACTCGATCATGCCAAAGCCATTTTTGAATCGCGCAACGATGCTGACAAACTACGTCTGCTGACCATCCGCGAAGAAGATTACCTCAGTGTGTATGAACTGCGCGGCTATGTGGATTACTTTTTTGGTTATATGGCCCCTTCAACTGGCTGCATCAAATGGTTTGATCTCATGCCTTATGGCGATGGGTTTGCCTTGATGTATCCCGTTCGCGAAAAACTAGGCGAGATGCCAAGTTATGTGGATTCACCCAAAATGGCCGAGGTCTTTCACCAAACCGGGGAATGGTTGGAACTCATGGGGGTTGAAGATGTCGGTCAACTCAATGAGGCGTTGCTAAAAGGCCGTGCCCGCGAACTGGTCTTGGTCAATGAAGCCCTCCATGAGCGCCATATCGCCTCGATTGCCGCCACCATCGCTGAACGTCATCATCAGGGGGTGGGGGTGGTCTTAATTGCTGGCCCATCCTCATCCGGCAAGACCACCTTTTCCAAGCGCCTTGCCATTCAACTGATGACACATGGCCTCAAACCCTTCACCCTCGAAATGGACAACTACTTTGTTGACCGTGACCTGACCCCCCTCGATGATACGGGTGAATTTGACTTTGAAAGCATCAGGGCGCTTAACGTCGAACGTCTTAACCGTGACCTACTTAATTTGATCGCGGGTCGCCCCTCGCTTTTGCCAGTGTTTAGTTTCCATACGGGTACAGGTCAAGATGGCCCGACGGTGCAGCTTTCCCAAGACCATATCATCATCTTGGAAGGGATTCATGGCATGAACCCCGATCTGACGCCTGAAGTGCCATCCCAAAATACCTATCGTATTTATGTTTCGGCGCTTACTCAGTTGAACATAGACCGCCATAATCGTGTCCCGACCACCGATATTCGTTTATTGCGGCGCATTGTACGTGATGCCGCTACCCGCAATTACACTGCCGAAGATACATTGGGCCGCTGGCAAAGTGTCCGGCGTGGCGAAAAACGCAATATTTTCCCCTATCAAGAAAATGCCGATGTCATGTTTAATTCGGCACTGATTTATGAGCTTTCGGTCATCCGTCGCCTTGCCGAACCACTGCTGCTGCGTGTCAATCCCGACAGCATTTTGCGGGTGGAGGCCCATCGCTTGTTATCATTTTTGCGTTGGGTGCGCGAGATGGACGCCGAATTTGTTCCCGATAACTCATTGATGCGTGAATTTATCGGCGGTTCCATTTTGAAGGACTACCATCCCGGTAGCTAACAAGCTACCATATGGATGATAGTTCCATAATTGACCGTAGTATATTTAAATAACTTATTATTCCACATAATACGCCATCTTCGACAACGGGAACAGCCCGAAAAGAATAGCTCGGATTGGTAAAAAGATGGATTACTTTATGTAAGCTGTCCTGTGGGGTAATTTGTGCAAAATATGGTAAATGTGTCATAGCTAAATTTACAGGTAGTTTTGAAAAATTATGATTTTTTTGCATATGGCGGGTGACTTCTAGATTGGAAATGATACCTACTGGCATTTGCTCGTAATCAACGACCAAAATAAATCTTTCACCAAATGTTTTCATTAATAAATTAGCTGCATCTAAGGTATCTTCCATATATACGGTTGGGATGCGCTCTTTCGTCATTAAATCCGCTACTATAAGATTTCCTACGTCAATTTTTAACAAAACTTCAACATAGCTGATTATACCCACTACTAGTGTGTCATCTGTTACTATGGGAATGCTGGTAATATGTTGCTTGTTATCATTTATGAGATGACGAGTGGTGAGCGTTGTCAGAATTTCATAAACAGTGTCGTATTGTTTTCTAGTGATAACATCAGTTTTCATTAAATCCTTAACTTTTAGTTTTGGGATATCAACTCTATATTTGGTTTTCGGTTCTATCTTTTGTAAAGCAGTCCTTGTTGGAGGGAAAAGCCATGCTATATCATTCAGACTAATAAATCCTTCCAAATAGCCCTCCGGACTGCAAACTGGTAATCTTTGCATATTTGAGGCATCAAGAATCCATAAGGCTTCAGTTAGCGTCTGATCTGCGAGAAGGAGAGCAGGCGGTTGAATCATAATGTCGTAGGCAGATTGCCCTAAAAGCTTCATTTCAGTCCCTCCCTATCTTGGTAAGTATATCAATGTAACTAACTATGCCTTCAAGTTGCCCTTCATTGTTGGTTACGGCTACCGCGCCTACCATTGGATAATTGAGGAAAATTTCGATAGCGACCTCTATTCCACTAGACAATCTTGGATACCAATTTTGAGTAAAACGTTTCATAATAATTTCAACTGGCACCTTGTCTGTATCATAGTCCCTATGTTGATTTTTGTATACTTCATATTCACTTATCATCCCTATAACCTTTGAATTTTCTCCAATAACTGGCAAATCACGAAACCCTCCGGAGTGCATTGCTGCAATCGCGTCTTTTAGTGTTTGTTTTTGTTTGATGTAATGGACTTGTTTAGTTGCAAACCTTTCAATAGGACCTGACGGCAAAGGCACATGCTGAGAGAGCTTCTTCAGAATATCAATATATGTAATCATTCCTGTTAATTTATTTCTATTATCCGTGACGCATATCCCGCTTATAAAACGTCTCCCATTAGGTAAATCTTGTCTTTTGGTTAGATATTCTATTGCTTTATCAAGGTTATCTTCTGGCTGTAGACTTACGAGCAGTGGCGCAGTTTTTTTATTCGTCTCTTCCAAGAGGCTTTTGATTAAGATTGGTTCGTAGGGAATCGTGATTGGTGAACCATCATGAATCTGCTCTTTGTTTAAAAATCTTAATACTTCAGGATCGGGTGTTTCAAAGAACAGAATATCTCTTAGGCTAAGAATGTTTATTAATCTACCTTGATTGTCTGTAATCGGGAAATGGCGAAAATGAAATCTCTCATAATCCCAAACTAAAGTTGCGAGGTCATCTTCAAGTCCATAGCTTTTGGGCTTTTTTGTCATTATGTGATCAACTTTGAGATCTTTTATTCCAGTCCCTGTTTGAACTTGCTTTTTTCCCTTGCGTTGAGGTGGAGTTAATAGTTTTTGCGATAAACGGACCCATGCCGCCTCATCTTTCAATCTATGTACTGTTCCAAAATAGACTACAGGGCTGATAGCATCGGGAACCAGCGAAGGTTCAATAGCAATCATAAAGACAAAATCGTCTTTAGGAAATTGCATGTGGTAAACATTTTTATAATGGAGAATAGTGTCTAGTTCACCTCGCAAAATATCTGAAATGTTAATCCATTTATTAGATACCAACATCAAAACATACCAGCATTCTTCAATCCATTTTTTATAATTATCACGAATGCCGCTAGATGTTGTTTGTTCGTCATATCTTATTGTTTGAATTCCTTGTCGACGCAAAAAATCTGTAACTCCGTTTGCGTAATTTTGGTCCTCACCGTCAAAAACGAGATAAACCTTGCTTGTTTCATTTTCATTGTTCAACATATAGGCTTACCTTTCCTGAATTAATGTAATGCACATAACAAATCTCTTTGAATATTAAACGCCTAGTTTATAAAAACTACAAGTTTCCTATAGATGAAACTTTTTTGGATGTTATTTCAAACATTGCACTCTGTACCAACCTTGTCTACCATAGAAGATGAATGATTTTTTATGAACACCATCTGTACTGGATGTAAAGGTTTAATACAATGTCGGCTGCACCAGACCAAATAGTCGTTGCTCACCCTTCAACCCATGTGGTTGGGGTGCGCTTTCAAAAACTTGGCAAACTCTATCACTTTGATTATGGTGATTTTCCCGATGTCCGTGATGCCGATTATGTCATCGTTGAGACCGTGCGCGGTCAGCAGATCGGCCAGATTATGGGATTTATCGAACGCGAGGATGGCAAACGTGCCTATAAGCCAATTTTGCGTCCTGCCACCCCACGAGACTTGTTGATTAAGCAGCAGTTACAATCCAGAGAAGTCTCCGCCCTAATTGACTGTCGTGAACTGGCTTCCCAAATCGGTGGGTTTGAAGAAGTCAAATTTGTCGCCGCCGAATACAGCTTTGATGGCACCAACGTCGGGATTCTCTATTCCAGCGAAGCCCCATTCAGCGGGGGTCGTCTGCGTTCGGAACTTCAGAAAAGACTGCGCTCCAATATCGAATTTCGGCAGATTGGCCCCCGTGATGTGGCTCGTATTTTGGGAGGGCAGGGCGCTTGTGGTGGCCCGCGCTGTTGCAGCACCTTCCTGACCGAATTTAGCCCCATCTCGATCAAGATGGCAAAAGCGCAGGGTGTTCCCTTGACTCCCACCGAAATCACCGGCATGTGTGGTCGTCTGCGCTGCTGCTTGATTTACGAATACGAGCAGTATGTCGAAGCCCGTAAACAACTCCCCAAGAAAAATAAACTGGTCGGCACACCTTTTGGTGAAGGTCGTGTTTTGGAAGTCTTCCCGCTGCGTGATGGTGTCTCGGTGCGCTTTGATAGTGAAGATCAATTAGATCGTTTTGTTGCCCGTGAAGAACTCATCCCTCTGGATGAATTTCGCGCCCTCAAAGCCAAAGCCGAACAGGGCTGTACCAAAAATGAAAGTGGTAGCTGCGATTGTGGCGCTCGTCGTCCCAAATCTGCGACTGGCGATCTAGCTGCTGCCTTAGAATTGGCCCACCCCCCCCGCCGTGAACCCCTGCCGCCTGATGAAGATGACAATGAAATGGACGGTGAGGCAGTTCATTTGCCACAACCGCGTTCTGCCCGTGAGCCGCGCCATCATCGGGAACGTCGGCCCCATCATGCCAAACCACGCCCTGAACAAAATGCCGCAGCAAATAATGCGGCGACGGGTCAACCCACTTCCCAAGCCCAACCCAATCAGGGTCAGCGCTCCGGCCACAGTCGCAACCGTCATCGTCGGCGCGGTGGAAATCGTAATCAAAATCAACCGCCCAAAGGGAACGCCCAATCATGACCACGCTTGCCAGCCAATACCCAATTCCCCAAAAGGTATTGGCGATTTTTGCTCACCCCGACGACGCCGAATTTTTCTCCGGCGGGACGTTAGCACGTTGGGCATCTGAGGGAGCGCAGATTACCCTTTTCTTGCTGACTAGTGGCGATAAAGGCACTGGGGATCGCCAGATGCCACCTTCTCAATTAGTCACAACCCGTGAAGCTGAAACCCGTGCTGCCGCCGCGCAACTGGGTTTTCAAAATGTCATTTTCCAGCGGATGCCGGATGGGGAACTGGAACCCACCTTGAGTATGCGACGGGCGATTGTCCGCATGATTCGCATGAAACAACCCGATACCGTGTTGAGTAGCGACCCCATGACCCGTTGGCGCGGCAATCGTCGTCTCAATCATCCCGACCATTGGATTGTTGCTACGGAGGTCATGAACGCCGTTTATCCCGCTGCCCGTGACCACCTCAATTTCCCCGAACTGCTCTATGATGAGGGGCTTGAGCCTCATATCGCCCGTTACCTCTATCTGGCCCTGCCCACCGAACCCAATTTGCGGATTGAGACCACACACTTCCAAACACAAAAATTAAATGCCCTGCGTGAACATCGCAGCCAAGTCAAGGATTTTGATGGGTTAAAGGCCCGTCTGGAAAAACAGTTGGATCTGTCGCTTTCAAACCCCCAAATGCCGCGTTATGCTGAATATTTCAGGCTGATGTTGTTGGATTAACCAAAAAGTGAGATCCCAATGACCAAAAGTTATGGTGAATTAATAGCGCGTTTTTTGGAGAATTTTGCCCGCGAAGACTATGCCCACGCTCTTGCGCTTCTCAACCCCGATCAATATCCTGCCCATGCGCCTGTAATTAAGTGCTGGCAAATGGCGACGCTTACTAAAATGGGCAAAACTACTGAGGCCATCCAAGTTTTCAAAGAGGTGGTTAACGAAGGGTATTGGTATATTGAGTCAGCCCTGCGTGATGACCCTGACTTTGCCGCATTACAAGGCTTGTCCGAATTTGAAACCCTAATCGAGCTAAATAATCAGAATTATGACAAGCGTCCACAAGGCCCGAATCTTCTCATAATTGAGCCAATTTCACCTCAGGGAGGATTATTGGTAGCGTTGCACGGTAATGGTGGAAACTACGACTCCATGACTGCCGATTGGCAACCAGCTCTAGAAAATGGCTGGATACTAGCGTTACCCCAATCTTCCCAAGCAACATGGGCCGCAGGTCAATATGATTGGAATGATATTGACACGGCGATTTCCGAGATACAACAACACCTAGATACTCTGATCCACCAATATCATCCTGAACATATTGTGCTGGCTGGTTTTTCCAAAGGGGGTGAAATTGCCTTTCGGGTAGCGTTTCGTGGACAATACCAAATTGCTGGGCTTTTGTTAGTGGATTCGGTTTTCCCCGAAGGAGATGAGCTTTCGAGTTTGTTGACCCATACAGTGGCGACGTATTTTGTGAACAGTGTGGACTTTGCTAAATATAGCCAACCTGTCATGGAGCAAATGGCATTACGTCAATTATCCTATCGAAGTGAAACAACATCGAATGCCTTTCATGGCTTCCCGCCAAATTTTTCGGATGTTTTCCAAAGGGCAATCCATTACTTTTTTGAATAAGAGGCATTATTGGAGGAAATATCTTGCGCTCGTATCGGAACGAAGTCGAAAACCTACGTGAACAATTAGTGGCATGGCGGCGTGATTTCCACCAACATCCCGAAGTCGCCTTTGAAGAAGTGCGCACTTCCCAAAAAGTGGCTGAAATCCTGACCGAATTTGGCCTTGAAGTCCAATATGGGGTCGGCAAGACGGGCGTCGTTGGGATATTGGAGGGAACAGGCAATGGCCCAACCATACTCGTTCGCGCCGATATGGACGCCCTGCCTATCCAAGAGGAAAATAACGTCCCCTATAAGTCGCAGACCACCAATCGGATGCACGCCTGTGGGCATGATGGGCATACCGCTATCGCCTTGAGTGTTGCCAAGATTTTAGCGGGTCGGCGTGATCAAATGAACGGCGCGATTAAGTTCGTTTTTCAACCTGCTGAGGAAATCGCTGCCGGGGCAAAGGCCATGATTGATGACGGCGTGATGGAAGGGCTAAAACCCGATGTCTCGCTCGGCTTGCATCTTTGGAATGATATGCCAGTGGGTCGCGTCGCGGTGACTCGTGGTCCGGCGATGGCCTCCTCGGATAGTTTTCATTTATGGCTTGAAGGTAGGGGTGGACACGGTGCGTCACCTCACCAAACCCACGACCCCATCCTCGCCGCTGCTCAAATCATTACCGCCGCCCAATCGGTAGTTAGCCGCAATCTCCCGCCATTGGACGCTGGGGTGTTATCTTGTACCATGATTCGTGCCGGTGATGCCTTTAACGTTATTCCATCCGAAGTAGAAATCCGAGGCACCATCCGTAGTTATAAAAACGAAATCCGTGACCTCATCGTGACTCGATTTGAGACCCTTGCGACGGGTATTGCCCAAGCGATGGGTTGCACGGCCCGCCTTGAATTCTTCGAGAAAACCCCGCCTCTGGTCAACGACCTTGCCATTGGTGAACGCCTGCGGCACGGGTTTGGGCAAATTGACAACTCGCTTGAAATTGTGGACGATGTGCGGACAATGGGCGCTGAAGATATGGGCTTTTTCTTGGAGCGTGCTCCCGGCGTGTATTTTTTCGTGGGGTCGGCCAACGCCAGCCGGGGATTAGATTATCCCCACCATCACCCCCGTTTTGATGTAGATGAAGAAGCACTCGTCATTGGGGCTTCCCTGTTAACGGCAGCCGTAGCGGATTATGTCATACCCGGCCAATAATTCAGAGCAATACCCTTTTTTTTTCTATGGCACGCTCCGGCACAGCCAAGAAAACTATGTATTTTTACGGGGGCGCACGGTTTATGAACAGTCTGCCTCGGCGCAGGGCATGACCCTATTTTCGATGCGGTCATACCCGGTCATGACGACGGGCAGCAAGGCCGTGCGCGGGGAATTGATGATTATCCACCCCCGTTTTTATTATGATATGCTCGGCGAACTAGATCGTATGGAGGGTTTTAATCCCCATCAGCCGGAGGATTGTTTATTTCGACGCGAACTCATCACGGTTGAAACCGAGGCGGGGGCACTGATTTCCGCGTGGGCCTACATGGGCAACGATGAAATGGTCAAACGCCTCACCCTTGAAGAAGTCCCGGATGGCGATTGGGATTTATTTTTGCTGCGCCAGATGAAGGGGACACGCCTTGAAAAATTTCTACCCCCCGGTAAGTTAGAAGCAGCAGAAAAAGTTGCACAACGAAAAGAGAAAGAACGAAGTAACGGGATGCCTCAATCGAGTATTTTTCGGTGGCGCGAAGGCGAAGGCTGGCTGGTGCTAGCGGGTGGCGGTGATGCCCGTACACCGGATGCCGTCGAGATTTTATCCGAAGTATTGGCCCGCACACTTTCCGAAGGCCCTCTCGCCTATATCTGGGCCGCCAGCGATGTTGAAGAGGCCGATAATTTTTTGGCATGGGTCGGCGAACTCGGTGGTCGCACAGGCTATTTGATGGATGTCGCCGCCGAAGACCCCGAGTTTGTCATGCAGCAGTTGAGTGAGGCCGGAATTATCATATTAGGCGATGGCCCGAATGTTGAAAGCCTGCGTTCGGCGCTGACAGGTGCAGCAATGGCGGGGATTCGCCAAGCCTATGCCAGCGGTGCGACCATTTTGGGCATTGGTGCGGGTGCCGCCATGATGGGCTATGCCATCTTAGACGGACTGGAAAGCCAGCGCGGGTTTAATTGGCTGGAACAAGCCCTCGTCTTGCCCAATTACGATGAGCAGCAGGCCGAATTGATGCACCGTTTCCTCGCGGAATATCCCGATACCTATGGCTTAGGCTTAACACAAGGGTCTGCCGTCGCGTTTTTGCCAACAGGCGCGGTTGAGGTCTGGGGCAACAAACGTATTGTGGTCTCACTCGGCAAAGGCATGACCCGCAGCGGTGAATAAATTTACTAGTCAAAAGCAAAAAGAGAGGCAAGATGCCAGTTACGATTTTGGTGGGGGCGCAGTGGGGTGATGAAGGCAAGGGCCGTGTGGTGGATTGGCTGGCCCGCGATTCCGATATTGTGGCGC
The DNA here is from genome assembly GCA_024434115.1 of Chloroflexota bacterium. Classification (GTDB taxonomy): domain Bacteria; phylum Chloroflexota; class Anaerolineae; order Aggregatilineales; family J027; genus CFX10. Next base: position 99,242 of record QMIT01000008.1, on the reverse strand, counting down.
GTTATGCGGGCGGTGACAATGCCGGACACAGCGTCACCCTCGGCGAAACCCTCTATAAATTACATCTCATCCCTTCCGGTATTTTGAACGAAGGTGTGGTCTGCATTTTGGGTCACGGCATGGTCATCAACCCCAAAAAATTGTTAGATGAACTCAAATATTTGGCGGATCGTGGCATTCATGTCACCCCAGACCGCCTGTTAATAAGCGAACGTGCCCATATCATCACCCCGGCCCATATCGCACTCGATGGGGCAAGCGAAGATTCTCTTGCGGGAGACTCCATTGGCACAACCCGACGGGGTATCGGCCCTGCCTATACCGACAAAGTGCGCCGTTCCGGGATTCAAGCCCATGCCATGCGCGACATCGAAGGCTTTGCCGACCAAATTCATAAACAAGTGGCTGCCACCAATGCAGTGTTAGAGAACATTTATCATACAACCCCGCTGGACGCGCAGGCCATCGCCGCCGAATATGTCGAATATGCCCGTCAAATTCAGCCTTTTATCACCAACACCGTTGCCTACCTCCACCGTGCTTTGCAAAACGGCCAGCGCATCTTGTGTGAAGGGGCGCAGGGCACACTGCTCGATGTAGATTTGGGTCACTATCCTTTTGTGACCAGTTCATCCCCCGCCGCTGCTGGTGCATTAACGGGTTTAGGCTTTGGCCCAACCGTTGTCAATCGGGTGGTGGGTGCGGCCAAATCCTTTAGCACGCGGGTTGGTGCTGGCCCAATGCCGACTGAACTGCACGATGAGTTAGGGGATCGTCTACGCGGAACGGGCGATAAGCCGTGGGACGAATATGGCACGACGACAGGCCGCCCCCGTCGCTGTGGTTGGCTAGACATCGTGGCCCTTCGTTATGCCGCCCAAGTCAACGGCCTGACTGAACTTGTCCTCACCAAATTGGACGTGTTAAGCGGCTTTGAGACCTTGAAAATCGCCACCGCCTATCAGATGGGGGATCGTCGAATCACGGATTTGCCCGCCAGCCTGCTCGATATGGAATTGGTCACACCCGTCTATGAAACTCTGCCGGGGTGGTCAAAGGATATAATGAATGTACGACGCTGGGAAGATTTACCCATTAATGCACGTGGTTATGTCAAGCGCATTGCCGAATTGCTGGGCATCCCGGTCACCATGATTAGTGTCGGCCCGGAACGCGACCAGATGGTGCTGTTATAGACCATAACCTAGAGGGGAAGGGGTAATGAGCGACAATCAGTCTTATGAATGGTCAATGCCCAACCCGGTTGATTTTGTGCCGCAGCGGGTCGTTTCGCTTGTCCCCAGTCTGACTCTCTCTCTCTTTGATCTCAATTTGGGAGATCGGCTGGTTGGCATCACCGATTATTGCACCCGCCCCGCCGAACGTGTGCAAAATATCCCAAAAGTAGGGGGTACGAAAAATCCCGACCTCGCTAAAATCATAGCCCTTCAACCCGACCTTGTGTTGATAAATCAGGAAGAAAACCGTCGGGAAGATGCCGAAGCCTTGCAGCAGGCCGGAATTTCCCTCTGGATTACCGAGCCGCGCACCGTGCAAGACGCCATTAATGTATTATGGGAGCTTATGGACATCTTTGACGACGCCTCGTATTCCGAGCGGGTGCGTATTATGGAAAAGACGCTGGATGTGGTGAAATTGGCAATGTCCAATCGGCCACCTATTCGGACGTTTGTCCCCATTTGGCGTGATCCTTGGATGACCTTTAACCAAGATACGTATATGCACGATGTCCTACGCACTTTTGGTTTACAAAATGTTTTTGCCGAACGTGACCGCCAATTTCCCCTCCAAGCCGATTTGGGTGAAATCGAACCGTTACCCGATGGGGACAGCCGTGCTGCCGGACGCGATACCCGCTATCCCCGCATCAGCCTTGATGAAATGGCTGCTACCCAACCCGAACTTATCTTATTGCCCGATGAACCGTACTTATTTCAAGAAACGGATGCCGAGGAACTTTACCAACTCGATATGCCTGCTGCCCATCTGGGCCATATCTACCTGCTAGACGGCTCACTGCTCAGTTGGCACGGCACCCGTTTTGCCTTCACCCTCACCGAACTGCCACCCATGATTGAAGAAGTGCATGAGAAATTGGGCCACACCCACGAGGATGAATCCGATTGATAGAGAATCCAACCCAGGCACTTGCTCTTTTGGACGAATTGGACATCGCCGCGATTGTTTGTGATAACAATGGGCGTATCGAAAAGATCAATCAAAGCGCCCAAACCCTTTTTCACCTCTTTCAACCTTCGACTGAGTTAATTGGGTGTCGGCTGATCGAGGTGGATGGTCTAAAATCACTGGCCTTGCTCGATTTTTCGGCACCGTTTTATGAGGGGGCATTGTTCAAGGGCCTGTTTTGCCGCGTCCGCCTAAAACCAGTCAAGGCAGGCGGGATTGTCTATACCTTCGAAGATTTGACGGATTTTTACGCGCATGACCAACTGCGTACGGATGTGTTATCAATGGTCGTGCATGACCTCCGTGCGCCCATTTCTGCGATCAAGAGTTTTGCCGAACTCGCTACCCAAGTCGGCCCCATCAACTCCCAGCAGCAGGTCTTTATGGATCGGGTACAGCAGGCCGTCCGTAGCGCCAACCTATTTCTAAATGACCTGCTCGACATGACATGGATTGATTCCGGCGCATCCTTAGATCGGCAGCCTATCAATATCGGTTATCTGGTGCAATCTACCGCTGAAAGCCTTGAAGAACGTGCCAAGTCGCATGAAGTCTCCCTGCATATCAGCATCAGCCCGGATTTACCAGTCGTTCAGGGGGAAGCCCATCGGTTGGAGCGAGTATTTACCAACCTAATCACCAACGCCATCAAATATTCGGGCAAAGGCAAATCGGTTTATGTAACGGTGTCGCGTGCCAGCAATTATGTCACCATATCGGTTGCCGATAATGGCGCGGGCATCTCGGCTGAATATCTGCCCTTTATTTTTGACCGTTTTTATCGTGTCCCCGGCGAAGAACGGCGTAAAGAGGGCATGGGGTTGGGTCTTGCCATTGTCAAAGCCATTGTCGAAAAACACGGCGGGCATGTCGAAGTTCAAAGCGAACCCGGCAAGGGTAGCACCTTTATGGTTGTCCTCCCCATCGAGGAATCGTAATGTTTAAGAGGCTACTCCCCTCGCCACGTTGGAGAGGGGGTTGGGGGGTGAGGTTAAATCGGCTTTGTTTTGGCACAATCAAATCTTCCGACACACCCCCACCAAATGTTCTGCCATACTCAGCGGTGCAACCCGACTCCATAACACACTCAATCGAAACAGCACCGGATGAAACGCGAAATACGTGGGGTCTTTGATACTTCGCAGCGTCACCACTTCAAATCCGGTATTTTGTGCTAATCGTCGCAATTGCCGCCGTGTATTGGCCCGATACATCACTTGAAAGGTATCGGCTTCTTCCCGTCCATACAGTCTAGGCACTAACCGATGCTGCAAAGGCCGTAACAGGCGATTGAGTATTGCCGCTGGACTGCTCGCATTTGGGGTGATAAACAAAAAATAGCCACCCACCTTCAAAACCCGCGCCGTTTCCTGAAAAGTATGCTCTGGGTCGGGCAGATGTTCCAACACCCAACTGCTCAAGACCATATCCAAACAGACATTTTCCAATGGCAGGTGATCGGCGGTAGCCGCAAATCGTGGCAAATCAGATAGGCGGTGCTCGGCCAGCGATTGCCAATCGGGGTCTAATCCTATCGGGAATGAAACTGCCGCACGTAATTGCTCCAATACCCCACCACGTCCACAGCCAACATCCAGCACGCGCATCCCCAATTGTAAATACTGCCGGATCAAAAACGCATAGACCTCGGTGGCGGGCTGCCAACCGGGGGTCATCCGGGCATACCGCTGGCGATAAGCATTCTGTTTTTCAAGGGTGAGTGACATTAGGGTTCTACCAGCTTGTAGCCAATGCCCCACACAGTTTCGATGGGTGCATTGCTGCCCTCCAATTTATGCCGCAGATGGGCCACATGCACATCCACTGTCCGTGTTTCGCCATAAAAATCAAAGCCCCACACCAAATCTAATAATTTTTCGCGGCTGAGGACGATGCCTTTGTTTTCAACCAACGCCACCAGCAAATCAAATTCTTTCGTCCGTAAATCGGCTAGGCGATCTCCCACAGTGACTGTGCGGGAGGCCGGGTCTATCGTGACATTGCCGACGTACATCTTTTGATTGGCTTGTTGGGAGTTGCGAGGGGTCGAACGCGGTTCCAGCCGCCGCAAAATCGCCTTGACCCGTGCCACTAATTCACGTGGATTAAAGGGTTTGGTCATATAATCATCCGCACCGAGTTCCAGCCCGACGATTTTATCAATATCGTCATCCCGCGCCGTCAGCATCAAAATCGGCACATTCGATTCAGCCCGCAGTCGTTTGCAAACTTCCCAGCCATCCAACCCCGGCAGCATCAAATCCAATACAATCAGGGTCGGGTTTTCATTCTGGGCCATCGTCAAGCCTGTTAATCCATCTCCGGCACTTAATATCTGGAATCCCTCTTTTTTGAGGTACATGCTGGCAAGCTCAATGATATTTTGCTCATCGTCTACAATGAGAATGGTTTCTTCAGCCATCACCTATGCCCTTTTTGAATTGTCGTCTATAAAACCATATCCCAAAGCCGATAACTATGCTAACCGCCATTAGGCCTATGTCCAAAATTTGCCCTATTCGTAATCCCCCTGTTTTATCGGATGGATTGCCTGCTAGAAAGCCGAGCAAAAAGGGGATCAGGCTGATGCAAAATAAGACCCCCCATAACCGATACCCTGCCCATTTTTCGTGCAACGTCAGCCACGTCACCCCAATTATCACAATCAGGGTGGCCCCGATGCCGAAAATCTGGGTTTCATAACGCAGTGTGACATCCCCCGCCAAATCAATCAAGTGTCCGGTTAGCCAAGCGGGGACATCGGCCTGTGGGTTTACGACCCTACCACAGCCACACCCCGCATGGCGGCACGCCCACCATCCCCCCATGACTCCGATAGGCGTAGCGAGTGCCAGCCCATCTGTAAATTGCTCTAACGGCACTTTTCGCAATCGGGCCATTCCCCATGACCCCAATAAGCCGCCGATGATGCCGCTGTGCCATTCCACCCCACCATACCACACATCTATCCAATCTTCGGGGAAATAGCGGAAGTAACCCCAATCCATCAGCACATAGGCCACCCGTGCCGCGATTAACCCGCTGACCAGTGCTGCTAATGCCACATCCACCCATGCGCCAATGCGTGGGGATGGGGTGGGGTGCTGCGTCGCCGACCATACAATCGCCGCCAGTCCTGCCACTATCCCGATGCTAAATTGGAGTCCGAAAAATTGGGCAATCGTTAACGCCGGCACATAGAACCTTTCCAAGTGGTTTTTTAGCGGTGGGGATATAACACAAATCTCAATTCTTTACGGACACTTATGATGCTTAACCATATCAAGTGCTGGCATTTGACAAGTGCATACCGTTTCGCACCGCTCACTCTCATCTTAGTTTATTATGGGCTATCAAATACTCGTGCAATTTCTTCTTCTAACCGTTCCACCGTCAATTGCCCAATCAAATAGGCTCGCACCACCCCCGCCTCATCAATCAAAAACGTGAGTGGCAACGCGAAAACCCCCATCGCATAATGATATTCCATGTCCTTATCCAGCCCAATCTGCAAGGTCAGCCCATACTCCTCCAAAAACCGCTGCACATCGGCTAAAGTCTGCCCATTGTCGGGGTCGGTGACCGCAATGACCCGCACCCCGTTTTCGCCCTGCTCATCGCTAAAACGTTGCAATTCCGGCATTTCCTCGATACACGGCACACACCACGACGCCCAAAAATTCAATACAATTCGCTGCCCCACATAATCTTGTACTGTAAATTTTTCCCCTTCCAATGTAGTCAATTCCAGTGCTGGAGCAGGCTGACCAATAATCGAAGGCTGTGCGGTAGCGGTTGGCGGGGTGGGTGGGATAAAGGTCTGTGGGAGCGGTGTGGCCCGATCCGAAATAGATTTCTTCGCAATTGGGGGGCTATCCTCATCACTGGCGATCATCAATACCATGCCCACAATGCCGATAATCGGCAGAATCAGCAGCACCATCCATGCTCTGAAAAACGAATGTCCCGTTTCCATTGTCCAATTTCCATATCCTATGGCAAAAAGCGCGGCAAGAAGCCATCCGCCACAACTTGTTGTGATTCACCCGTTGTGACATTCACCATCCAAATTTCTGTGGGGTCTTGGCGCGTTTCCAGATTATAGCGTTGGTACAGCAGCAAGTGACCGTCCTTGCTCCAATTGATTGACCCATGACTGTATGCCGCTTCCACCACGAGGGGGGTCTCCGCAAAAGTGGTCATATCCAGCAGATACAATTGCCCACCCTGCGTATAGCGGTTGTCCAGATAGCGCCGCACCACCGCCAATTGTGTACTATCGGGAGCAAATGCCGCCTGCAAATCGTCCACCGGATTGTTGGATTCTCCGCTGATCGAAATTTCGGCCTGATTGCTGAGGGCATTGAGATTCAGCATGGCGAGATGTGAATAATAGGTGGTCGCCGCCGCACCATACGCCAATTTGGAATAGGCGAACCAACCCCCATCCGGTGAAAACACCCCCGGTACGCCCTGTGGGGTCGAAACAAACGCCGATTGCCCCGTCTCAAATTCGTATAACAAAATGCCCGGTGGATTAGCCGTCGCCAGCACAATCGCTACCCATTTGCCATCCGGTGACCATTTTGGCGCGAACCCAACTAGCGTTTCATCATCAATCAATAGGCGCGATTGCCCTGTGTTGACATCCGCGACCCATGCCCGTTTTGCGGTGGCGGGGTTGAGTCCTGCTGCCAATTCCTGCCGCGTATAGGCCACGACTTGATTATCTGGCCCCCACGCCGGGTCATAACACGTCGCCTGCCCTTCAACGCAATTAGTTAATTGGATATGTTCGCGGGTTTCCAAATTGAGCGCCCAAATATCAGAAGCGGTATCGGTGCGTTCCACCGTATAGGCTACCCATGTTCCGTCGGGGCTAATCGCAAAATCTACCACGCCGCCTGCTTCATCGGTGAGTTGCTCGGTGCGACCCGTTTGCAAATCATAAAATTGCAGATTACGGATGGGTTGGGTAAATGGCCCTAAATAGAGCATTTGGGGCAGGCGGATGGTGAAATTAAATTGAAAATCCTCCGCCAGCGTCTTGTTTTCGTGGCTTTCCGCCCCGGCCTGTACCTGCACGGTGTATTTTTGGCCCGGATTTAAGGGGGCATCAGGCCGAAACACCAATTCTTGACGATTGGCCCATTCCAAACGGCCTTCACTCGTTGGGGTAATACTAAAGCGATCTTCGACAGATTGGGCCACCATCGGCCTATCAAATTCCAAGCGAATGACAGTATCGGCATTGGTAAGGCCATCAGGGGTGTGATGGATGACCTGCACGCCTGTGGTATCACCCAATAAAATCAGTCCCGCGATAACGACAAGCAGCGCCCCCATTACCCCTATGATAATGGCATCAAATCGGTTTGGGCGTTTAATCATGTGTTATCGGCGTTTCTAGGGGAAAGTCGGTTGGTGCAGGTACTATACTCAGTGGGTGATAAGCTCCCCCATAAGCAATATATTCCCCATTAGGACTCCATGCTGCTGTATAAATGACATGTTCATTTGGCGGGAGTAGTTCAGCATAGTGGTTCGTTTCAAGATTCCAGACGCGAACCGAACCGTCCCAACTCGCGCTCATCAATTGGCTACCATCGGGATTCCAATCGAGCACTGATACAACGTCAGTATGAGCATCTATAGTAGATATAAGTACCTTTTCTTGTGAGTTCCAAATACAGATTTTTCCCAATAAATATCCTGTAGCAAGTGTTGTGTTATCAGGATGCCAGCGTAATATAGGCATTTCTTCCTTATAATTCCCAAAAAACATCAATCTGCTTCTATTGTCGGGACTCCATAAAGATACACGGTAACCACTAGTAGTGGCTATCAGGTTGCCGTCAGGACTCCAATCCACCGAATAAAAGTCTTGTGTTGATTCAAAGCGTATAGTTTCTTCGCCTGTTGTAGCATTCCAGATTCGGAAGTTATCAGGCGACCCACCAAAAGTTATACTTACTACCTTCTGGCTATCAGGACTCCATTCGATGTGAATTATGGAGTCCGTATGCCCCTCTAGTGCCAAAAGCTCCTCTCCCGTAATTGCCTTCCAAATATGCACAAGTTGATCGCGTCCGCCCGTGGCTATCTTTGTTCCATCAGGACTCCATGCCACCGTGAGAGCAACATTTTCGGTATTCCCTTCCTGTAAAGTGATAAGGATTTCGCCTGTGAGAGCATCTACAATGTAAATTTGCCCATCCAAATCACTGACAACCAGTCGGGTACTATCAGGACTCCATGCGATAGCACGTATTGAAGCCAGATCTATATCCTGACTCAATACAAGGGCTGGTATTCGAGCAAAACCAATTAACAAGATGGCGATGATTATGGTGATTATCGCTTTTTTCATAATAAATTTCTCAGATGGCTAATTTCAAGTTTCGGAAGAGTGTAACCCTCTTTTTCGCGTTGAGAAGATACGCCTGCCTGCCGCCTGACTGACCACCGCACTACAACAATCTACGCGGACGCTCATTAAGTTCCTCAATAATCTTGCGATCCGCCTTTGAAAATGCGAACTCGGATAATCGCTCCTCACTCACCCAACGGAAATCGGCACATTCATGGCACGTCGGGTCGTTGCTGGTGGGGGCGAGCACACATTCAAAGGCAAACAGGGTGATTTTGAAATGGGTATAGGCGTGCTGCACTTTGACAAAAAACTCACCGACCTCGACTGCAATCCCCAATTCCTCATGTAGCTCCCGCGCCAAACACGCCTCTAATGTTTCGCCACTTTCGACCTTGCCGCCGGGGAATTCCCACAACCCACCCAATAAATCCTTATCACGCCGCTTGGTGATGAGCAGTTCGTGGTTTTCATTACGAATCAATCCGCACGTCACATCATAATGGGGCGTTTTGGCTTTGGCGGCTTTGACCGGACGCTCATTTTGGGTGTCATTCGCCCGTGCTAGGCAATACTTTGCAATGGGGCAGTGGTCACAATCGGGATTACGCGGTTTGCAAATCGTCCGCCCCAATTCCATCAAGGCCTGATTGTAATTACCCGCCTGCCCGGTTGGGACACCCTCCATCAATTGTTCTGCCATTGCCCAATATTTGGCGATGGTCGCGGGGCGGGTCACATCTTCGGCATTATCAAATAGGCGGCTGAACACACGAATCACATTGCCGTCCAACACGGGGACATGGTCATCAAAGGCGATACTGGCAATTGCCCCCGCCGTGTAGCGACCAATGCCTTTTAAGGTCTCTAATTGAGCGGCAGTCTGCGGAAGCTCCCCACCAAAATCTTGCACAATTTGTTGGGCAGTGGTCTGTAAATTTCGGGCGCGGCTGTAATAGCCCAAGCCCTCCCATTGTTTGAGCAAATCATCTTGGGGGGCATGGGCGAGCGCGGCAATCGTGGGAAACTTTGCCAAAAATCGTTCGTAATAGTGGATAACTGTTGCGACTTGGGTTTGTTGCAGCATGATTTCCGAAAGCCAGATGTGATAGGGATTGCGGGTTTGTCGCCATGGGAGGTCGGCGGCGTGCTGCTCATACCATGTCAGCAGGGGCAAAATAAAATCACCCGATAAATTTTCCAAAATGGGTAATGATGAAGGCATCCGTGATTTCCTCTAAGAACCGCACCAGCATGGGATTCTCTTAATTGTTAGAAGTCTACATGAATCGCATGTGCGAATTTGATTGTATGGTAAAATTGAGGTGAGGGGTGATATTTATCCAATATTTAGTATTTTTTCAAGCACACTCCTTTTTTCCCTACCGTTGAACAAGTGACGCAGGTTGTAACAATGGTGGATCGTTTTAGACGTGGTAACAAAGACGACGAAGGGGATGACCGTCCAAAGGATCGTCGCCCCGGTAGCAAACCCCCGCCCGACAAAGACGACGATAAATCAGGGCGTCGTTCCGGCCCGCCTAGTTTTGGGCGCGGCGGAGGAGATGATAGAGACAAAAAAGACGACAAACCGGGTGATTCCGGCCAGCGTCGTTTTGGCGTTCCCGGTGGTGGTGGACGTGATGAACCTGTGGGTGGCGCACGTCGTCCGTCCGGTGCAGGCGGTGGTAGTAGTTCCTCCGATGAAGGGGGTACACGTCGTTTTGGGCCGCCCAGTTTTGGGCGTGGTGGGGATGATAAAGACAAAAAAGACGACAAAGACAAGGACTCTGGTTCACGCCCCGGTTTTGGTGGTTTCCGCCGTGCTGGAGATGAGAAAAAAGATGATAAGCCGGGGGATCGGCCCGGTTCATCAGGAGGGCGTCCGAGTTTTGGCGGCGGTGACCGACCCGGGGGGGGTGGTTCGTCGTTTAGTCGTGACCGGGATGCCGATAGTGGACGCCCGGGCGGAGATCGGCCCGGAGCATCGCCACAAAACCCGCGCAGCACAAGCTCATTTGGCACGACCCGTGATGGCGAGGGGAGTGGAGGCTCATCCGGTAGCCGTCCATTTGGTGGCGGCGGTGGTTCCCCATTCAACCGTGACCGGGATAAGGATGAAAAAGATGAGGGCAGCTCAGGTCGCAGTTTTGGCGGCGGTGGTTCGTCGTTTGGCCGAGACCGGGATGCTGATAGCGGTGGTCGTCCGGGTGGGGGTTCATCATTTGGTCGAGATCGAGATGCGGACAGCGGCGGAAGCGGCAGTCGTTTAAGCGGCAGTGGCGGTTCATCTTTCAGCCGAGATCGAGATGCGGATAGTGGGAGTGGCGGACGACCCGGTGGAGATCGTCCGGGGGGCGGCTCACCCTTTAGTCGAGACCGTGACGCCGATAGTGGGGGTGGTGGACGACCCGGTGGAGACCGCCCGGGTGGGGGTGGTTCACCTTTTAGCCGAGATCGGGATGCAGATAGCGGCGGCGGTGGACGGCCCGGCGGAGATCGTCCGGGTGGTGGCGGTTCACCCTTTAGTCGAGACCGTGACGCCGACAGTGGTGGCGGACGCACGTTGGGTGGAAGTTCAACCGGTAGCCCAGAGCGCAGTTCACCGTTGGGGGGTAGTCGCCCCGGCGGTGGCAGTCCATCCAGTCCTAGCGGCCCATCTTCACCGAGTCGTTCGCCGTTTGGCGGGCCAAGTGAAGGGTCGGGGGGCCGCCCTGCATCGCCATCCAGTTCAGCCGCACCAGCACGCCCCGGTTCTAGTCCCCCGCCGGGTCGTCCGGGTATTAGCCCGTCCCCTGCTCGGCCCGGCAGTAAACCCGCCGAAGAAGCATCCAAGCGTGCTTTGCCGGGTTTTGGTGGCCGTAAAGAAGCGCCATCTGATACTCCCAAGAGAGGCGATGCCAAGCCTAAAGATGAGGGTGGACGCCGTTTTGGGATGCCAGCCATAGGCCGTAAATCCACTCCTGAAGAGGATAAGAGAAAGGCCAACGATAAGAAAAGGAAAGACGAGCCACCCAAGCGTGGGACGGTTGAGGTTAAGAAAGACCCCAAAGCCGCTGCCAAGACCTCACGTGCAACGACTACCGCCGCCAAATTACCAGAGCGGGATACGGGTATTCGCAATGTTACACGCGGATTGGATTACAACCGCAAATTGGATATGGCTGGTTGGTTGTTGGTCGGTGCGGCCCTCATTTTGTTGGCCGGCGTGGGAGAGTCTATTGCATCATCTGATCCTAAGGGTTTCACTTATGACCTTGATCAGTTCCTCGCTCAAATTTTTGGACTTGGGCGTATTGTCATTCCGGTGACATCCTTCATTCTGGGTTTTTGGCTTATCGCTCGGAATTTTGGTCGCGTTCTTGAAATTGATTATTTCCGCATCTTAGGATTTGTGGTACTGCTCGGTACGCTTTTGACTACCCTCCAATGGTGGGAGTTGATGTGGATTGACTTCCCCAAAGTTAACGAAGTTCCCACCATTGAAGCCCTTGAATCGCAAAGCAGGGCGCTTTGGGAAGATGGCGGCGGTGGCGGTCTAATCGGCCATACCATCTACATATTCCTTCAACATTTTGTCTGGGATATTGGTGTGCCAGTGGTGTTGGTCATATTTTGGGGGCTAGGTACGCTGTTTGCTTTTGATCTCTCGTTTGAGAAGATCGCTACCAATGTTCGTACCACCCGCGCCAATCGCCAAGCCAAACGTGAAGCTGCACTTGCCCGATATGCGGAAAGCAAAGGACTTGTACCCTCACCCGCAACTGCTGCCCCTGCTCCATCTGCCCCGGCAATGGCGGTAGCAGCGGCGGTCTTGGCGACGGACGAAAGTACAGGCCCACAGCGCAAGCCCGGTAAAGCTACGGGGCGAACGGTTGCCCCTGAACTCCCAGTAGCCGCTCAACCTGCCCCAGCACCTGCCGTTGTCGCCGCACCTGTAGCAGTGACCGAAGCGGTAGCGGAATCTAAAGAAAAGCGCGGTATGTTCGGGCGTAAGAAGGAAGAGGCGCCAACAGATAGACCGATTACGGCAGCGACGGATGGGGACACCCCCAAACGCGCCGAAAAAGAGGGCCTATTTGGTCGTAAGAAAGAAGAAACGCCTACCGATAAACCGATTACGGCTGATACAGATGGGGATGCTCCTAAACGCGCCGAACGAGGTGGCATGTTTGGCCGCAAGAAAGAAGATGTGCCCACTGATAAGCCAATTACTGCCAATACAGATGGGGATGCTCCTAAGCGTGCCTTACCCACTGGTGTGGCTGCCGCCCGTGAAACCTCTGAGGTCGTCGAAAAACAGGGCAGTGAAGCACCCAAATCTGCTCAATCTGCGGAAGAAAATGCTGGCCCGCGTCGCCCATTACCCGCCTTTGGAGGGCGTTCGGCTGTGCCGGGGGTTGCTGAATCTAAAGATAAGCCCACCGAACCCGCCTCAACGGAACCAGAGGGGCCACGCCGTCGCTTGCCCGGTTTGCCCGGACGTCACCCTGAATCCGGCGACACAGGCCCAATTACAACGTCGGCTGCGGGTGGGACTACTGACTCTACACCAGCCTCGGAAGAATCCTCTGGTGGTCGGCGCGTTCCGGGCTTGCGAACGCCACTTGGACGACAAGCCTCGTCCGGGGATAGCCCCGAAACAGGGAAACCTGCTGTGGCGAATGAAGCCGCCCCTACTGCTGACGATCAGGCCGGGCGTCGTCGTTTTGGGATGCCAGCATTACCCGGTAGGAAAGCATCTGAGCCAGAGAAACCTGCCGAATCCGGTACCAGTGTGACTGGCACAGCGGCAGCAGTGGTGGCTGGGATGGCAGCGGCTGATACCGCCAAACAACCGGGTCGCTTTGGTGCATTTGGTCGGCGTGGTTCAACACCTCCCGAAGAGGCTAAACCAGCCGAGGCTTCATCCGACACAGCGGCCCTAAAACCTGTCACGGCTGAATCTGATAAATCAGCGATCCCCACTGCCGAAAAACCAGCGCAACCTATCGCTCCTCGCCGGGGCTTGCCGGATTTAACCCCGGCTGAACGGGCTATGTTGAGTGGGGATACAGCTTCTGCTGAAAAACCAAACGAACCGGCAGAAAGACCTGCTGAACCTGTGGCAGAAGCTGCACCCATCACTGCCGAATCCACTGCGCCGGAAACGCCAAAATCGGAGATTTCCGAACCGGTACCTGCTTCGCCTGAAACTTTAGCGCCTGTCCGACGAGGTTTCCCGCAATTTACTGCTGCTGAGGCTGCCATGATGGGAGTAGCGGCTGCAACGACCAGCGATGCCCCCAAAGACGAAACGCCATCCGAAGCCACACCGCCTTCAACAGGGCGCCGACCTACGACCACGCCCCCGCGTGATTTGCCGGGACGCCAGCCAGCCGAATCGGGTGGATTGTTTGGACGCAATGCCGAGCGTACCCCGCCACCTCCGCCACCATCAGTGCGACTAGGCCAACCTGAAACCCCCTCGAATGACGTTACACAGGTGGTCGAAACCAACGCCACGCAGCCGATTTTTGTGCCGTCAGATGCACCAAGCACACCAGTGACTGAAACACCGCGCCGTTCTTCACCCTTTGCGCGATCCACTGGTGACGCACCGCTGTTCCGTCCGCGTGCGACCAGCGAAGCGCCAACAGCCTCCAGTGATACGGAAAAACCTGCCGAGCCAGTAAAAGCCGACTCTGGCGAACCTGCCGCTGAACTTTCGGCCAATCCGATTGGGATGGCATTAGCGGGAGCAGCACTTGCTGGTGACTTGGCTGAACACAAAACAGAAACACCCGAACCACCACCAACCTTGCCCGATCAACCCGCCCAACCGCGTGGTTTGCCTGTTCGCCCAATCAACGAACCGATTGCACGTGAACGGCATGAAGGCCAAGGAGAGGATGAAGCCACTGCCCGTCTATCCCATTTCCAGCGGGCTTTTGGTGGGGAAACTCCAGCAGGCGAACAGCCCCAGCGGGCCAATTTTGTGCCGCGCCGTGAACCTTTGGGACGTTCCACAGGCGAACGGCCCGCCGTCAGCCCACCACCATCTGCACCAACCGAGATGCCCATTCCGGCTGAAACGGATGAAGATGCAGGCGCAATGCAGCCTGCCCAACCACGTTTTGCTCGGCAAAATCCGTTCGACCACCCTGAGGGCGAGACGGAAAATATCGTGCCGCCCGTCCGTGCTGCACGGCCTTCGCCGACGGGTCGTCCGGTGTCACGCCCGCCACAAATTGGGGGAGCGAATCCTGATTTGGATAAGACCGAAATTACCGATGGCGAGGATGAAGCCGCCGAGACACCCTCCCGCGCTTCGTTGGTGCCATTTACAGCGCGGCGTGATCGTCCAGCCATCGTGCAACAGGATATAGACGATGAGGATGACGACGAGGATGACGATGAAGTACCCGCCATCGCACCGCCTGTTGCCGCCCGCCATCATGAGCCGGAAGTTGAACCTGCTGAAACCAAATCACATGCGAACGATGGCAACGGTAGTTCCAAGTGGGTGCGGCCCGATTTCATGACCGTGCTGGAGGAGGGGTCGGAGCAAAAGATTGACCAAGAAATCTTGCTGGAACGTGCCCAAATCATCGAAGAAACACTAGAGAGCTTTGGCGCACCCGGTAAGGTGATCGAGGTCAATACTGGCCCGGTCATTACCCAGTTTGGCGTTGAGCCAGATTATGTAGAAAAGCGCGGTGGTCAACGCTCACGTGTGAAGGTGTCGGCCATCGCTGCCCTAGACCGCGACCTCGCGTTAGCGCTGGCTGCGAAATCCATTCGTATCGAAGCCCCTGTCCCCGGTAAGGGCTTTGTCGGGATTGAAGTGCCCAATGCCGAGACCGCTGTCGTCAGCCTGCGTGATGTGATGTCCTCTGAGCATCATCAACATAAGGTCGCCAAATCCAAACTAGCGATTGGTTTGGGCCGTCGCGTGGATGGTGCGCCGATTTCCGCCGACCTGACCGAAATGCCACACTTGCTGATTGCCGGAGCGACAGGTTCTGGTAAATCGGTCTGTGTGAATGCCATCATTAGCTGTCTGCTGCTGCAAAATACGCCCGACGAAATGCAGATGATCATGGTTGACCCCAAGCGTGTCGAATTGGCGGGTTATAACGGGCTTCCGCATCTGGTCGCTCCAGTAGTGGTAGATTTGGAGCGGATTGTGGGCGTTTTGAAGTGGGTGCAGCGTGAAATGGATGACCGCTATAAACGGTTTGCTGCGCTCGGTGCCCGCAATATTCAAGACTTCAATCGCAAGCGTCCCCAAGAACAGCCGCAGATGCCCTATCTGGTGGTGATTGTAGACGAATTGGCCGACTTGATGATGCTGGCTCCTGATGAAACAGAACGGTTGGTGGCCCGCCTTGCCCAGATGGCCCGTGCGACGGGCATCCACTTGATTATTTCAACACAGCGTCCCTCGGTGGATGTGGTGACAGGGTTGATTAAAGCCAACTTCCCGGCTCGTATCGCCTTCGCGGTGGCATCATCGGTAGACAGCCGCGTCATCATTGACCAACCCGGTGCTGAAAAACTGCTGGGTCGGGGTGACATGCTGTTCCAAGCACCCGATTCTGCTGCCCCGCTTCGTATGCAGGGGGTGTATCTGTCGGACAACGAAATCAACCGCATCACCAGCTATTGGAAGAGCACCCGTGCTTTGAAGGGTGGGAAAGGGGCACAACCCGAACGTCCTGCCATGTCCTCCTCGCCGTTGGATGAACCCGCCAAGCCCGTTGGGGTAGGACGCCGTCCCGATGGTGGCCCGGTGATTAATGACCGTCGTGCTACAGGGCAACCTGTTCCGCCGGGAGGCAATGGCGACCACCGCCAAGACCGTCAGCAGACTTTCTGGGAAGAAGTCGAAGAGGCTGAGATGGACAGTGACGATGATGCACTGGAAGGCGTGGATGATCTGTATGATGAGGCGGTTAAGCTGGTGCGGGGTCGCAACAAAGCCAGTATCTCGATGTTGCAGCGACATTTCCGCATCGGCTATACCCGTTCGGCCCGGTTGATTGATTTGATGGAAGAACGTGGGGTGGTTGGCCCAGCCGAAAGTGGAGCCAAGCCGCGTCTGGTGATTCCTGAAAAAGGGGGTGGGGAAGCGACCTAAGCCACATCCCCACCATCCTCAGAAATTTGAGAGCGACTCAACGATCGCTCTTTTGTTTGCCAACGTTATTGAGGCTGAAGTTCGGCAACTTCACGCATTAGATATTGAATCACATCGCGTGCGGAGTAATGGATTGTCCCGTCCTTCATCACGGATTTGAGGTTCACCAAATCGTTGCCGGAGGTGACAATCGTTTTCTCGACATATCCATCCTTGCGAATTTGTGGATGACCCGCCGCCGCGCCGAGGGCATTGCATAAACAAACGCGCCCTTCAGTATCTTCGGCTGTGCCGCCCTTGCGAACATAGTCGTCCACTGGCTCGGATGCACAACGATAGCCAATCTTGCCATCGGGGCGTTTGTAGATCGTCCGCAAAAAGCCCATATCGCAAATGCGGTTACGGACTTCATAGATTTCTTGTTCCGACATCGTGCCTTCGAGGTCTACTACCTTAAATGGGAATCCGGTGGGGGAGGCAACGGCGTTTGTCCGTACAACAATGTCCTCATCCAACACCTTATTCAATACCCGTTGTTTATTGTGGCTTTCCATGCCAGATTCTTCGCAATAGGCAAAGGCCGTCCCCACTTGGATGCCCGCTGCACCTTTTTCAAGCGCATTGCGGAGTTGTTCGGGGTGCCCAAAACCGCCCGCTAACCAGAATGGCAACCCCAGCGCCTTCATCTTATCGAGATCAACACTGTCTTTGCTGGTATAAATGGGTTCCCCAAGTTCGTTATAGGTCACGGTACCGCGTGGTGGGGCGTTGTGTCCGCCAGCGATATGCCCCTCAATGACAAACCCTTGAATTGGGCCTTCGCTACGTTTGATCAATGCTTGAGCCAACACCAATGAGGAGATAATGGGCAAAAACGCTGGACGCTTCAGTGGCCCGACTTTTTCATGGATACCGGGGAGCAATTCTTCGGGATGCAGGTGAATGCGATAATCATCTTCAGCCGTTGCCCCCGTCACATCAACTCGATAGCTGACGGATTCATGATTGACCAAGCGGTCTAGAACCCCAGCAACTTGCATCGGGATACCCGCACCCATCAGGACATAATCCACACCTGCCAGCATTGCTCCGTAGAGCGACGCCAAGTTTGGCATTTGGACTTTTTCCAGCAGATTGACACCTACAACGCCATTATGACCTTCTTTTGCTAAAAACACTTCCAAAAAGTTGGCAACAATCGTCAGAATATCTAGGGCTTTGGTGGGTTTGAGGCTATAAGCTGGGACATTGATATACGGTGCGTCTGGGTCTTTGCCGCCTTCGACATAGTAGGTATCTAAAATACGCTCAATCGCGTCTTGAAAGGGAAAGTGGGATAGGGCGCGGCGCACATGGCCTTCTTTATCGCCTTCCATCAGACGGGCGACCAAAATCCGGCTCATGCCCGTACCGGAAACTACGCCTAGCTGTCCTTCTTGGGAAACCGCTTTGGCAAGCCGCCAATTGGAAATAGCGACACCCATTCCACCTTGAATAATCATCGGCAATGTCATTATCGAATTCACCTTCTGCAAACTAGATTTGATGTGTGGATTAGACTCTATCAGCTTAGTACAATTTTAAGCGGCCTAATATGCCAAAAGTCATGTTTTTGGGAATAAACCCATCTCTCTTTTTGTGGCTAAGGTAAGCCGAGTCTTATACCCATAAGGTGCGTTTATTTCGGACTGCTGGCCCCGCCGTAAGCCGAAGATGATGCAGTAAAGCAGTGAGGGAAGGGGATTGCAGAATGTTTTATAGGCAACCTTATCGGCTACAGAATAGGAACACCCAACATCCCCTTTAGTTTCTAGGTGAGGCGAATTATGGTCTTGGTTCGATGGTATAGCCTTCCACCCCATCGCGCTCAATAGATTCGATAAACCAGCCTGATTCGCCTGCGGAGCTACCACTGGACAGTCGGACTTCATACCACGCTTTGTTTTCAATACAGACTGGCCCGCTGAGGACGACGAACTCCGTTCCCACGTCAATGAGTTTGATGATATTTGAATTGGTACCAGCGGCATCACGCAAACGCAGCGGGGTCGGGTCTTCTTTGTCCTCAATACGACCTTCGTCACCCGGACGCAGCCGCGAGGGCAGGGCAGGATTACAAGCGGGGAGTGTTGCGGTGGGGGCAATGGTGGGTGTTAGAGTCGGGACATCGGTGGGTAGCCAAACCAACGGGTTTGCTGCGACAGCTTGCGGGCCGTTTTCGGTATCAATCAATTCATTGTCGGGGACAGAAATCAATTGGATGCTGTAATTCAGCCAGCTTGCCACCCATAAATTTTCTTGCGTGCTGCCGTCTGACCCAACTACACGGATTGCGATCATGGTCGCTGGGAATTCACCCGTATCAATCGTGTTGACCTCAATCCCACTGACGGCCCGTAAATTCAAAACACTCTTTTCTTTTTCGTCCGCGCTCGAAATCCAAATGCGCTCAAAGGCATAATATAAGTAGATGGGACGATTGGGCAGTTCATCCTGTACCTGCATATCCGCCACTTCCAATTCTTCGGAATCATAAACATCTAATGAATTGTTGCGGATAATTTTGACACTGCGATCATAACCCGATACCCACACAAAACGCCCATCAAAGGCCAGCGAAATCGGGAAATGCAGTTTGGCCGGGTCGTCTATAATGCTGACCACCCCAACTTCATCCCCCGTCGCCCCGTCGAGTACCGTTAAACTGTCGTCAAGGCCGTTGGCAACCCACACGTTAATGCCGTCCCATGTAATGGCGGTAGGGAAGCGGCCTACGTCGTAGGTACCTAGAATTTCGAGGGTATCCGCCACAATCTTAGTGACCGTGCCGTTCCGTTTGCCATCATGCTGATTGACCACCCAGATATGAGCGGAGCCGTCGTAGAACAGCGCGATTGGCTTTTGGATGCCTTGTCCAGCGCTAAATTGGGCATTGGATTCAGGCACACCGCCTTCTGTGCCGATGCGCGGTAGGCGATAGACGGTGTTGTCTTGATAATTTGCCACCCACATATGTGTACCATCCCATGCCAGCGACACCGGCTGATTGCCAACCGTAAGTGGGCCTGCGATGGTGTCAATATACGCTCCGTCCGCCGCATTCAGACGAGTGATGGAGTTATCGGCCCAATTCGCAATCCAGACCCATTGACCATCAAAGGCCATTGCACGCGGAAAAGCAGTTGTGCTATAGGGTGGTTTAGTCCCATCTTGCGCCATGACCCGCTGTGTAGTGGCTTGAGTGGAAAGTAGGATCGGCAAAATGAGCGCCGATAAAATAAATCCGGTCAATACAAGCGGCCAAAATCGCTTCATTGGGGTCATCCTTTTATTTTTAGACGCTATCGCACAAGCGAATTATAACACGCCTCGATTTTTGCATAGTACAACCGCCTCATTGTATTTTTCGATGATTATCCTACCCTGATAATTAGTTACCCGTTGCTTTGGTTTGAAAAGTGTTGAAAAACCTCCCGTTTGTATTGACAGGTCGTTGACAATTTCAATACAATTTGGAGATTGTACTGGAACTGGAGGTGTGTGGCGTGAGTATTCAGGGGCAGAAATCGTATTTTATTCGTGTAACGGACGTGCAGTTATTTAACACACTGTACGCATCGGTGGAATCCAAAAACATGGCTCACCATGTCCGTACCAGCCGCAACAGTGGCTACTATGAACTGCACACGCGCAATGCCGTTTTGTGGTCAGATTTGGTGCTATATGGGCAGTACATCGCCCAAGCGCAAGGCGAATTCCTTGAGGCCGGCGAGATAGAGGAATAGGATGGCATGAAAAAAGAGGCTGAGGAAATTCCCCCGGCCTCTTTTTATATTTTGCTCAATCGCTGACCGGAGATTTGTTCATATACACCGATGGTCTCTTTGGCGGCCCGTTCCCATGAAAATTTCGCTGCTTGGCTTTGGCCTAGAACTCTCATTTTCTGTTGGAGCGCCTCGTCATTTAATACGGTATCTAATCCCCCAATCATCGAATCTAGGTTGAGGGGGTCAAAATATTGAGCCACGTCCCCTCCTAATTCCGGCAAACTGGACGATTGGCTGCATACCACTGGCGACCCACACGCCATCGCCTCCAAAATCGGCAGGCCAAAACCTTCATAGATAGAGGCCATCACAGTAATCGTTGCCGCACCGTAAACAGCAGGCAGGTCATCATCAGGCACATAGCCGGGGAAAATGACGTGTTCCCCCGCCTGCAAATCTTCTATTCGCTGGAAAAATGGTTCATATAACCAGCCCTTGCTGCCGACGACGACCAATTTTAGGTCGGGGTGTTTTCGCCGCAAAATCATCAAGGCTTCGACCAAACGGCTATAATTTTTACGCGGCTCGATGGCCCCGACCACCAACAAAAATTGTTCGGGCAGATGATATTTTGTCCGTACCTCGGCTATTTTTGCGGGGGTGGGTGGCTGAAAATGCGCATCGGCGGCTTCATAGACCACCGTGATTTTTTCGGCAGGTGTGCCATAGTATTCCATCAGGTCACGTTTGCTGGCTTCCGAGACGGTGATAATCGCATCGGCACGTTTGACAAACAGCGGCATGGCGCGGGTCAAAAATAGGTGATTAAGCCTTTTGTGGTGTTCGGGGAATAGTTCAAAAATCAGGTCATGCACGGTCATCACGGTAGGCACTTTGGGCTGATGGTTGAGGGGCATCAGCAGATGCTCCATCGCATGAAATAGGCTGACACCGGGAGTCAAGCGCCGAAAATCGCGTCCAGTAAGCTGACCCATCCACACCGCCATACGCCATGCCTTATAACCCAATTTGACCCGTGTAGCAGGCAGTTCTGGCAAGCCTTCGATGGGTTTGGTACGACCCTCGATATAGTTGTAAAACAGGGCTGGAGGTTTTGCGAGATAGGGAATCAGGGCATGGGTTAAGGATCGGCTGTAGCGCCCCAAGCCCGATGAAACATTCACCCCTGCCGAGACATCCAAATAGAGTGTCATAACCCCCCAATGTAGGCGCGTATTTGGTCAGCCATCGCTGCCATTTCTTCCTCGCTCAAATCCAAAATCCCATTATTCATACTTAACGCTGCTAACTGCTGATCTTCAAATGGCACACCCGGCGGCAGTGGCGCGATATGCCAATGAACGTGTTTGTTGCCCTGCTGACTGCCCAAGCTCAAAATATAAACTCGTTCGGCGGGCACACTTTTTCGCACCGCTTCCCCTATTTGATAGACCACCCGTTGCAGTGCAAGATATTCATCAGGAGAAAAATCGCCTGTGACCATTTCGCGGTGTTCTTTCGGACAAACCAAGACGTAGCCATAGAGCGAGGGGTATTTGTTTAGGAATACGATAGCGATGTCATCTTCATAGATCACATGATGCCGATATTCTGGGTTGCCCTTGATGATCTCACATATAAAACAGGGCCGGGTCTGGATTTCCTCAACATACCCCTTGAAATCGAACGATTTTCGTTTAGTTGTCATAGTGCCTCACACAAGTCCAAAATAACCCCCACTTTTTCAAGTAGCTCCCCTTTTTGTACTTCCAAATCGTCCTCTAACGCCAAGATGGGCAATATCTCTTCAGGCTGAAAATCGGAAGCCATGATTTGGCGCAAATGCCGAATCACGCCGTCATGATAACCCAATGCCATCGCAGGTCTACATTCTTCTACGTCCGCTTCAATAGCGTCCTGAATATGAATCGGCAGGTGCTTCAAATTTTCTAAAAATTCATCGGCCCCAGCCCTGCCTTTTAGACCAAAAACCTCACAATAGAGCCGCTGCAATTCAGGTTCGTCCGCTAATCGTTCCGGCACACGTAGGGCACTAGTCAACAATCTGCCCCTTCGCATCCAATAGGCCGTGATGCCGTAATCCGTAGCGACCACCCGTGCCAGCAAAATCGCGGTGAGGGCATCGGCATGTTGCAGACCCGCTAGGCATCCCCGCCCATAATTGATAAACAATTCGGCCCGATGGCGCATCCAGCGTTTATTGGCGACCCGAGTGTCAATAGCCTTTTTGAGCGAAGTCAATTTGCCCGTTGGATCGTAATAGACACGACAGCCCCACAGCGCCTCAAGCAGGCTTATCTCATCACCCTCAAGCGTGTGAGGTCGCAGCCATGTGTGGTCATCTATTTGAATGTCGAGCAAGGTAGCTGATTCAATATCGGCTTCCCAATAGATGCCCTGCTCCCAGCCATCTTCAAAAGCACGTTCGCCGTTGTGATAGACCCACAAATCCACGTCCGAGCCTTCCCACGTCATACCGCGCCCGATGGAACCCGTGATTGCAACTGCTACCGTGTCGGAATGGGCAGCGTAAATTTTGGCTTTATCCAATGCGATTTTTTCCAGTGTGTCAATTGGGTTGCTCATTGGATACCTCGTGTCAATCGGGGTGTGGATTGATGGCGATAACGCAGCACGGCGATCACGAATAAGGGCAGGCGCAGCATCCGTTTCCAGCGCCACGGCTGGCGAATCAGGCGATACAACCATTCCAGATACAATTTCTGCATCCATTGGGGCGCACGCGGCACAATCCCCGCCACGAAATCAAATGCCCCACCGACCCCCATTGCTATTTTGATATTGGGCAAGTGATCTCGATGCTGGTCAATCCATAGATCCTGCATCGGCGCACCATAGGCCACCAATAAAATTGAAGCTCCACTCTGGTTAATCGTCTCGATACTCATATCCAATTCATCGGGGTTCGCTGGATTGACCGTAATTTGTAACCCCGCATAATCCGCTCGTAATTTTTCGGCAGCTAACTCAGCCACCCCCGGCGCTGCTCCTAGAAAAAATAGGTGCCAGCCTTTTTGCGCGGCTAATTCAGCTAACTTGGGTAAGCTGTCTGTGCCAGTGACTCGCTGGGGTAGAGACTGACTGAGCCATTTCGCGGCTAACAATATCCCCGATCCATCGGCAAGGCAGACATCGGCTTTTTGCAGGACCCGATAAAAGGTCGGGTGCCGTTGAGCGATCATGACAAATTCGGGGTTGACCGTGCATATATGGTGCAGCCCGTCGGTCTCATTCATCCATGTTTCGACCTGTGCCAGCCATGTCTCAAAGGTATGACCGTCAATCGGCACACCCAAGATGCGTAATCGTTCGGGAGGAGTCATCACTTGCCTGCTGCCTCTTCCAAAACTTGTATGGCCTGTTTTGCGGCGTTTGCCCAACTAAATTGCTGCGCCTGTATCCGGCCTTTTTCGACTAGCTGTCGTCGTAATTCGGGATTTTCAACCAACTGCCCTATGCCCCGTGCGATTTCCTCCGTGTCTAGTGGATTGACCAACACTGCCGCTTCACCGCCTAATTCGGGAAGGGAAGAGGTATTGGAACACAAGACGGGCGTATCGCAGCACATGGCCTCAATCACCGGAAAGCCGAAACCCTCATAAAGTGATGGAAACACCAATGCCAATGCCCCGCTGTAGAGCGCTGCAACATCTTCATCGGCGATATATCCCGGCAAAATTACCCCCTCAACGCCAGATGTCCATGCTTCTTGATAGAGCCAACCTTTTTGACCACCCAGCACCAGTGCCACCTCTTGATTACCCGAAGATGAGCGCCATTTCGCAAACGCCTCCACCAACCGAGCAATATTTTTGCGGGGCTGAAGGGTGCCCAAGAAAAATAAATACTGCTCTGGCAGGCCATATTTCGCCCGTACCCGTGCCAACTTGGTAGGGTCATGTACAGGCGCAAGGCTTTCATCCACACCGGGATAGACCACGCGGATTTTTTGTTCCGATACCCCATAATGCCGGATTAAGTCGGTTTTGGTCGCCAGTGAATCAGCAAGGATGAGTGTAGCGCGGCGCGAACTAAAGCGGGTGGTCGCATCCAGATAACGCCGTTCTTTAGGGGGGTGCGCGTCGGGAAAATGGAGGTAGCCGAGGTCATGCACCGTCACCACCGCCTTGCCGGGGAAAACAAAGGGTAGCGTGTGGGCGGGTACAAAGGTGACATCGGGTCGGGTGCGCCATAATTCTGCCGCGAATCGCAGATGTGTCCATAGGCGTGGAAATGGAATCACTTTCTGCTCAAAACTGGGCTTTTCGGCAAACAAATCGGGTGGGGGCATATCCCGAAAATACAGGATTAAACGGTGCTGATCAACCGTTTCGATCCATTGACGAATCAGTTGCAGGGCGTAGTTTTCCGTACCCGTTCGCCGTAATCGGGTGGTTCGGCTGGCATCTACCGCGATATGCACCATACAGCTATCGCTTTTGGAAGGCTGCCGGGAACAATAACAAGCCAACTACCGCGACGATCAAGGGCCAAAAATCCTTGACAGCATCGGTCATGTCTGACCCGATCACATCCAGCGTTATCAGAAAGGCAATCCCGCTGGCGAACATCAAAATAATGCCGGGGAACACCAATCCCGCTTGGTGATTGCGCTCAAACAGGAAGGTGATGAAAAACGCCGCCCCAACTCCGGCGATGGTGAGAGGCCAAAATTCATCTAATGGGAATTTATCTTCCCGCAGGACATTGAGTGCCACCACGCCACCCCAAATCAGCAGCACGATGCCGACAAAAAATAGGCCGCGTTGCCGTCTGCCGGATTCAAAAAATCGAAAGACGGTGGTCAATACAAACGACCCCAATAAAATGATGATGGCTGCCCCTGCTGTGATTTCAAGTTCCTCAACAAAATTTTCAGCTAACAACAGGCTACCTAGCCCAATTAATCCGAAGGCCAGCGGCGCAATTGCCAATCGTCCGGGGCGTTGCTGACGGATGAGTTCGGGTTGAATTTCCCGCACACGGTCACGTTCTTCGGCTGTTCGCTCCGATGGCTGGCGCACACGACGACGGCGGGTTTCCGTTGGGGGTGTTTCGGTTTCTTCACCGGGGCGCACAATCGGCGGGATGTCATCGGCCCGTAGCGTTTCATCATAAAGCTCATCCGGGCCAGCCGGAATTGGTTCGACCTCTTGCCATACTTCGTCCGAAGAGGGTTTCGTAAACTGCTCGGTAGCCTGCCCGACCATTGTTTCTGCGGCGGAGGGGGATGGCTCGCCTGCGATGGATTCATCAAAGGGTTCATCAAACCCGTTGTCATCAAATTCGTCTGGAATATAGTCGTCGTGGGGGCGTGGGTTTTCGGACATGGCCGCCTTTTCACCAATTGTTGAATTTCTCAAGTCGTCGCTTATTCTACCTGAGAGGGCGATGCGGTGCTATTCGAGGGTTTGAATGGATACAATTCGATCTAATCCCGCCAAATCCTGTTGGACTTTGACCACCGCCTTTGGAAAAAACGATAATGCCAATTGTCGGGTGGCCTCACCTTGATCCGCACCAATTTCCAGCAAAATCAATCCCCCCGGCTTGAGATGGGCAGGTGCTTGGTGCAACAGGTCACGAATGAGGCCTAATCCACCAATGCCCCCATCTAATGCCAGATGTGGCTCCCATTTGGCAACCTCAAGCGTGAGCATCTCGTCATGATCAATATAGGGCAGATTTGCGGCGATCATATCCACCTGAAAATCAGAGGGGAGGCCGTTGAGCAGATTGCCCTGTCGAAATTCGATATTTCCTGCGCCAAGCCGACTGGCATTTAATTTGGCGATTTCCAATGCCGCTGGACTGACATCTATCGCTGTGATGGAGGCCTGTGGAAAAAGTAGAGCTAACGACACCGCAATGATACCGCTACCTGTGCCGACATCCACTATTTTTGGCTCTTCCCCCTGCCGATTTTTAAGCCATGCCTGTGCCGCTTCAATCAGATGTTCCGTTTCGGGGCGAGGAATCAGGACATCGGGTGTCACCACAAAATCCCAATGGTAAAAACCGCGTGTCCCCGTGAGATAAGCAATAGGCATTCCTGTGGCACGCTGTTCGACCAGATGAGAGAAATTTCCGGCTTGTTCGGGGGTAAGGAGGTTATCAGAATGGGCATAGAGCCATGATGTTGGCTGGTCTATCACAAAACTGAGCAGTAATCGGGCATCCAGAAGGGCGGTTTCACTGGTGGGTGTGAGGTGCTGACGGGCAGTTGCCAACGCCTCCCCAATAGTTGTCATATCGATACACGTACAACAACATCGCCTAGAATTAGGAGCGATGTCTTTGTTATAGGATGTTTTTGAAAAGGAGAAACCCTCTGACGCGCCTGTCGAGCTATTGGATTTGGTCCGCAGTCTAAAATTATCAAACCATTATCAGAGCCACAATCTTCTACAAACCAGTCATCATTTTCTTGGGAAATAATAGCGTGCATTCGGGTTACGCTACCATTTCGGATAATCAAATTTTGGCTGCCTTCTGGCATTCGTGAATATTCTAGTTTTGACCCTAAATAAATTGGGCCGCCAGTAGCCTGAAGTCCTACTACAACGGGAGATGGCAAAAAATCCATTGACAACATTAGGGTGCCAATGACTTCGACTAACAGCAGCTTGGTCATTTTCTCTTAGACCGCCTCGCCCATTTCCAAACGTTCGGCTTGGTCACGGGTGGCGAGTTCATCAATGAAGGCGTCGAGATCACCTTCCATCACAGCAGGCAGATTGTAAATGGACATATTGATACGATGGTCGGTGACGCGGTTTTGGGGATAGTTGTAGGTGCGGATTTTTTCACTGCGATCCCCACCGCCAATTTGACTGCGCCGTTCGGAATCCAACTCACTGCGCTGTTTTTCCATTTCCATTTCGTACAGACGGGCGATCAGAATTTGTTTGGCCCGTTCACGGTTCTGCAATTGACTGCGCTCGTCCTGACACTCTACAACCAAGCCTGTTGGAATATGGGTCATACGCACGGCTGAGTCAGTCGTATTTACACTTTGACCACCCGCACCTTGACTGCGGAATACGTCTACACGCACGTCATTCATATTCAAATTGACTTCGACCTCATCCACTTCCGCCAAGACGGCGACGGTGGCGGTGCTGGTGTGGATGCGCCCCTGACTTTCGGTGGCGGGGACACGCTGAACCCGATGTACACCACTTTCATATTTCAGGCGGCTGAATGCACCCTGTCCCTTAATTTCAAACACCACCATCTTAAACCCACCGACGCCTGTATCATGCCCGGAAAGCATATTGACTTTCCAGCGGCGTCTTTCAGCATAGCGGGTATACATGCGGTGCAGGTCGGCAGCAAAAATTCCGGCCTCATCGCCACCCGCCCCGGCACGAATTTCAATAATCACGTTTTTGTCGTCGCGGGGGTCTTTGGGAAGGAGCAGGCTTTTGAGTTCTTGTTCGTAAACGGGAATCAATTTGTCGAGGCGTTCAAATTCTTCGCGGGCCATTTCGCCGAGTTCGGGGTCACTCAGCATTGCTTTGGCATCTTTATAATCGTTCAGGGCCTTGCGATATTCCCGAAACTTGGTCACAACGGCTTCAATCCCAGATTTTTCTTGGGCCAGCGCCGTTACTCGATCATAGGTGGCTAGGATGGCAGGGTCTGCCAGCAGATGATCAATTTCAGTGTACCGTGCCTCAATCCCTTTAAGTTTTTCTTCGAGCGACATCGCAGCCATAGCGACCAATTCTTCCAATCACCACAAATTACGAGAAGTATGCGATATGTTATTGTAGCAGAGGGGATGGACGCACTCAACACCCTTGTTGAGTGCCAAGTTGAGAGCTAATAAATCATTCCTTTAGATTGATCGTGACCCAGAAGGAATCACCGTCGACATTATTGGAGTAATAATTACCACCTGTCGCTGTCAGACAAACTATGTAGTCACCTGCCTCAACCTCTGCGATCAGGGTTTCATTGTAATGTGCCGAGGTAAGATATGTGGCTTGAATTGATCCTGTTCCCCAACTTTCACTATTTTTATACAGTTGTAGTGATAATTCAGGGGACTCCCCAATTTGAGTAATGGCCTTATTCGGTGATTCTAGCTTTATTTCTAAGTCGGTTTTGTTGTTCACTGAGATGATGTAAAAAGCGCAAACATTACTTTCTGAAGTAGTTACGATGTGGTCGCTATCAAAAATCGCTTGATAGCGCACCTCATTACCATTGTTATCTTTATCATCTCCACCCAGCACACCCGATAGCAACAGACCGACAATCACAATGATAATCAGCGCCGCGAGGGCTGCCCCACCTGCCAGCAACGATACAGGGACTTTGCTTTTTGACGGGCCTGCTACCCTAACTTTAGCCTCATAAGCGGCGGATGACCCTTCGGAATATTGTTTGTCCCAATTTTGCGGTGCATTCGGACGCGGCTGCATCACGGGAATGGAGGGAGCGGTCTGGGCATTTTGCTGTTGACGGGCTTGCTCATCGGCACGGCGTTGGGCATCAATCTGCGCTTGCCGACGACGTTCATTTTCTTCGGCTTGACGTTGGGCCGCGATTTGCGCCTGACGTTTTTGCTCGGCTTCAACAGACTGCCGATGGATTTCTGCCACCCGCTGACGTTCAGCTTCTTCAGCTTGCCGCTTTAATTCCGCTGGGCTTAGGGCTCCGACGCGGCGGCAAACATTTTCGACAAGGCCCTCAATGCCAGCGGCTTGATTTTGGGTCAGGTCAATGAATTGAATCCCTGCCAACTGCACGGGGATTTTGGTCTTCTGCGCCATGATGGGCAAAATGGCTTTGTGGTTATCTTGGGCATAATGAATTTCCCGCAACACAAAGCTGCGTGGCTCAGTGGCACGGTTGACATCGGGAGACATCAACACCAGCATTAGGTCGCAACGGTCAATTTCGTCTTGGATTTGGACGGCCCAATCTTCACCAGATTCCAATGACTCGTCCATCCATGCGGTCAGGCCATTGACGGTACGCAGAGCATCACGGATTCTGAGTGCAAGCGGTTGTGTATCTACTTTGGCGTAGCTGATGAAAATATGCACGGCCTAATCCCCAAAAATTCATGTATCTATAAATGGGATTGTAGCAGGAAATGGGATAGCGAACAAAATCGAGAAGACGTAAGGCTCTCATAAATTCAGAATTTCTGAACGCATTTCCCGCCCAACAAGTGTTATACTCAAACCCTCACTTTGCCCATAAGTTTAGGAGAAAACAGAGGTTCATGCCCAAATTTATCGCAGACCGGATTGAGATGGTGCCGCCGTCCGGCATCCGTAAATTTTTCGATATTGCCGCCACAATGGATGATGTGATTTCGCTGGGAATTGGAGAACCGGATTTTACCTCGCCTGCCGGAGTGATTCAGGCTGGGATTGAAGCCCTTAAGCACGGTGAAACCCATTACACCAGCAACAATGGCCTGATTGAGCTACGCGAGGCCATATCTCGATATATCAATCGGCTGTATGGCATTGAATATGACCCCGCGCATGAATTGTTGGTGGCGGTGGGCGTCAGCGAGGCGATGTATTTGGCGGTCACGGCGACCATCAATCCCGGTGAAGAGGTGATTATCCCTGAACCCTGTTTTGTCTCCTACATGCCCGAAGTGGTCTTTGCGGGCGGTGTTCCGGTCATGGTGCCTTGCTATTTTGAGCAAGATTTTCAGGTGGCTCCGGCGGATATTGAAAAAGCGATCACCCCGCGCACCAAAGCGATTTTATTGGGCTATCCCAATAACCCCACCGGGGCCGTCCTTACCCGCGAACGATTGTTGGAGATTGCCAAGATCGCTGAAAAACATGATCTGTTGGTTATTTCCGACGAAATTTATGATCGTCTGGTGTATGGTGTGCCACACACCCAGTTTGCGACTCTGCCGAATATGCGCGAGCGCACCGTTGTGTTGGGGGGATTCAGCAAAAGCCATGCGATGACGGGTTGGCGTATTGGTTATGCTGCCGCGCCAGAACCCATTATTAACGCCATGCGCCGGATTCATCAATATACGATTATGTCTGCCCCGACGGTTGCCCAATATGCCGCCCTCAAAGCGATTGAACATGAGGAAGAAGTGCAGGCGATGGTCGCCGAATATGACCGCCGTCGTAAATTGTTGGTGAACGGCCTTAATCAATTGGGCTTGGACTGTTTTGAGCCTCGTGGCGCGTTCTATGCCTTTCCGCGTATCAAAGCCAGTGGTATGGATGAAAATACCTTCTCGGAAAAACTGCTATATGAAGAAAAAGTGGCGGTTGTACCGGGGAGCGCTTTTGGGGTGAGCGGCGAAGGTTTTGTACGGGCTTGCTACGCCACCTCCTATGAAAAAATTGAGGAGGCCCTTGAGCGCCTTCACCGATTTATGCAGAGATACGGATAGATAAGGTTGAGGTTTTGGCCCAATTTTGTTAAGCTAGAACCATCACCTATTCACTTTAATCAATCGAAAATACGAATGGCGACTAAGATACAAACACCCGCTTATGAAGCAGTCATCGGCATGGAAGTCCATGCGGAATTGATGACCGAAAGCAAAATGTTTTGCCGCTGTGCCGTTGTGGATTTGACCACTGCCCAACCCAATACAGCGGTTTGTCCGGTTTGTTTGGGGATGCCCGGCGTTTTGCCCGTCATCAACCAGCAGGCCATTGAATATGGCATTATGGTCGGGCTGGCCTTGAACTGTGAAATTGCGGAGTTCAACCAGTTTGCCCGTAAGAATTATTTCTATCCCGACCTGCCCAAAGGCTATCAAATTAGCCAATATGAATTTCCGCTGGCGGTCAATGGCTTTGTCATGATTGATCTACCCGATGGCAGCACCAAACGCATTGGAATTCGCCGCGCCCATCTCGAAGAGGACACCGGGAAAAATACTCACCTCAGTGATGGCACAAGTTTGGTGGATTTTAATCGTTCCGGTGTGCCGCTGTTGGAAATCGTGACCGAGCCGGATATTCGGAACGCCGAAGAAGCCGAGGCCTACTGCCGCAAACTTCGCGCTATTCTGCAATATCTCGGTGTCAACAGTGGCGATATGAGCAAGGGCGTACTGCGGGTTGAAGCCAATATTTCGGTACGACCTGTTGGCTCAAATGAATTTCGTAACCGCACTGAGGTCAAAAATCTCAACAGCATCCGCAATATGTTCCGCGCTACCGAATACGAAATTGAGCGCCAAATCCAAGTATGGGAATCGGGCGGCTCGGTAGTACAAGAAACACGCGGTTGGGATGAACAAAAACAAAAGACGTTCAGCCAGCGCAGTAAAGAATCGGCCCACGACTACCGCTATTTCCCAGAACCCGATTTGCCCGTGCTGGAAGTTTCGCGGGAATGGGTGGAGCGCGTGCGTGCCCATATGCCCGAACTGCCAGATAGTAAACGCGAACGCTTTATGAATGTCCTCGGTCTAAGCGCCTATGATGCGAGTGTCTTGGTGGCGGATCGCCCGATTGCCGATTATTTTGAAAATGCCGTCAAAGCTGGTGGAGACGCCAAAATCGTTGCCAATTGGATGATGGGTGAACTGTTCCGCCTGATGAATAAATCCGGCCTAGAGCGTGAGCAAATTGACGAAATCAGCGTGAAGCCTGAACAATTAGTTGAGGTGATCCAGTTAATTGAGAAAAAGACAATTAACAACAATGCTGGTAAAAAAGTGCTGGAAATCGTGTATAATAAAGGTGGTGAGGTATCACATATCATTCAATCAGAGGGGCTTGCCCAACAATCTGATGAAGGTGTTTTACGCACCGCTGTGATGCAAGTATTGGATCAAAATCCCAGTGAAGTGACCCGTTGGTTGAATGGCGAAGAAAAAGTCATCAAGTTCTTAATGGGTCAGGTAATGCGAGCGATGCGTGGTACAGGCGATGCCCAAGCCGTGCAGCGTCTTTTGGAAGAAGAATTAAGCAAGCGCAAGTAGTTTGAAACCAGAGTAAAAGGGAAGCCAGTGGTTAGTTAAGAGAAGTTCCATCCAGAAAACAGTCATCAACACCTTTTACTCGACTTTAAACGGTGTTATCTCTCTCGTCGTAGGGCACGGGAGTGATAACACTGTTTTTAATTCTAAATAGTGGCAAGGGCTGTATTTAATGTTGAGAAAAATGACTCTTGGGATTTCTCTGATAGCTTTTCTATCTATTCTTTTGATACACCCATCCAGCCTGACAGCACAATCAGATACTACTTTTCTTTACTATTATTCTCTTGAGACAGAGGCATTTATTATCGAGCGACCAGATGGCAGTGAACGCCAGATTCTGGCTGAGTACAAACTGCCCGAATTTCATACTGCGGTTTTTGGACCGGGTTGGTCACAATCAGGGAATTGGTTTGCTTGGACAAGTGGTGATCCTTGGGGCACTCGCCCTGATTCATCTGCCTTCATGGTAAGTCGTGATGGAACGCAAAGATTTACTTTACTGGATGGGTTATCTTCCATTCTCAATTTGCAGTGGTCGCCCACCTCTGATTTATTGTTGGTGAGTCGGCTTGGGGAAACACACAGGCGTGAATTCTTTGTTATTGACGCTAACACACAGACCATTCTAACAACCTTTGATATAGACGATTTTTCCTTTACGGGCGCGGAATGGACGCCTGATGGTCTGTTTGTTGTGTTGTATGGATATGAGGAGAATACAAAACGCCAGATGACAATCATTTCACCTAATGGTCATATCCAAGAAAGAACAATTTATCTTGCAGATACGGATAACTGTTTAAGCCTGTTATTGGCAAGTTCATGGTCAAAAACGGGGAAGGCTATTTATCTGCAATCAGAAGGCGATCTAGTTATTGAGGACTTTCACACTGGCGAAAAGGTGAATATAAGTTTGCCGAACTCCCTTATAGTTGAGGCATTTTGGAGTCCCGATCAAAATCAAGCAGTCGTCTTTATCCAAACATCGTGTGCTGCTTCCACTTATCAAGCGTGGCTTTTGGATATCCAAGTGATGAGTTTTAGATTACTCGCTGAAAACGTTGTTTTGCCCTATTGCTCAGACTGGGAAGGACTTCCATGCTGGGTATGGTCTTCTGAGGGAAACGCTGCAATATTCCTGTTAGATGGTACTTTGTTGACCCTTTTGCAAGATGGTCAATTGAAGCAAGTAAATATCCCATCGGAGTATGGTTATAGTTTTAGCTATACCCCTTTGCAGTGGACTCCAGATGGTAGTCAAATATTATCATTGCGGGAGACACCCGATAACAAAGTGGCATTATTTTCTTTCGATATTCTCACTCATGAGTCAACTGCACTATTCGAAATGGATTACATCAGGAATTTTTCTGTAGCCTCCGATGGGCAGCATGTTGCCTTAAGTGGATTTTGTGAGAAAAATGAGATGTCTGGATGTATTTTTGATACCGAATCAAGAACTATGATCCCATTAATCTCATCACAAGACAGTTTAGGAAATACTTCATATTTTTATTGGAGTCCTGATGATAACTGGCTTATACAGGCCGAGGAGGTTCTTACTGGAAGTCGCTTGCTCACTGTATCAAATCTAAATGGCACGATTCAGCGAGATATTGGATTCTGCGTGGTTAGTCAATCTTGTTTTGGATGGTTGCCAAAAGGGAACTAAGGGCTTGCCAGAAGCAGTATCCTCGCGCAAAATGTTGACCCATGAGCGACATCCACAACCCTTCACCCCTCGCTGCCCATCGCGGCGAACCTTCCTATGTCTGGCGCAGCGGACAAGAACGCCGCCTGCAGATGGTTTTGGCACAGGTCAATCTCGAAAATAAGCGGGTACTGGATGCGGGCTGTGGCAATGGCGTTTATGCTGCTAAATTCACTGAACGCTGCCATGCCCAAGCCGAAGCCTTTGAAATCGAGTTCGCGCGTGTCGCTGAGGCGCAATATCATGTCCCCCATGCGGTAGTGGCACGTGGCGAAGCCTTGCCCTATGCTGATAATTACTTTGACGCCGTTTTTTCTAACGAAGTGATTGAACATGTGGACAACGATCAACAGATGGCGGCTGAATTAGTACGTGTCACCAAACCCGGCGGACGCATCATGATTTTTTGCCCCAATCGCTGGTATCCGGTGGAACAGCATGGGCATTATTGGAGGGGGCAGTATCATTTCGGCAATACACCCCTAATTAATTACCTGCCGGATCGCTGGCGTAATAAACTTGCTCCCCATGTTCGCACGTATACGGCGCGTGGCATTCGGCGTCTATTTGATGGGCAGCCCGTCCGCGTGGTGCATCATACACGCATTTTTGGCGGCTATGACAACATTGTGCGACGTGCCCCCACCTTGGGTAAATGGATTCAAACCATCTTGTATACATTGGAAAAAACGCCGTTCCGCTGGTTCGGTCTATCGCATTGGTTGGTGTTGGAGAAATTATCGTAATGGAAGATTATCGGGATATTATCCGCGAAAATATTCTCAACGAGGCTATTTTCATTCGGGCGACCTTTAGCGGTCATCAGACTGGTGCGCCCCCACGATGGCAAAAAATTGTGATTCGACCTGTCGAACTCAAAAATTTGCGTCATCTGCAATTTTCCTATTTTGATGACAAGCGTGACATCACCAAAAATTATGCGGGTGAGGAGGCGATTGTTACATTGGATGAGGCCCTGACTCTGCCGTTCCGCAATTTCAATGTCCAGACCACCAATGGCGATGTCCAAATTAATCTCAGCAAAAAGGGCAAACCTCAAATTTACCGCTCCAGCACCGATGAGCCGCGTCGCATCAAAACCAGCCATGACCGCGAAAAATCGGTGATGCTCTCGCCCGATTCTGCGACGCCCTATTTGCAGGCAGTCGGTATCATGACCCAAGACGGCAAAATCCGCTCGGATATGCAGAGCAAATATCGGCAGATCAACGAATTTTTGCGCCTAGTACAGGAAGTCGGCGAACTCGACAAACTTGTCAATTTAAATCGTACTATCAACGTAGTGGACTGTGGCTGTGGCAATGCCTATCTGACGTTCGCAACCTATTATTATTTGACCCACGTTTTGGAACTGCCTGTCGAGATGACTGGGATTGATGTTAACCGCGAACTACTGACCCGCCATTTCCAAAAAACGAAGGCGTTAGGATGGGAGGGGTTAAGTTTTCGGGCCACACGCATTGGCGAATTTGTGCCGGAAACCAACCCGGATATTGTCTTGGCCCTGCACGCCTGTGATACCGCGACGGACGACGCGATTGCTCTTGGCATCAAATCCGAAAGCCGCCTGATTATCTGCGCCCCCTGCTGTCATCATCACCTACAAGAGCAGCTTCGTTTTCACCCCTCGCCGTCACCATTTACGCCTGTCATGCGACATGGTATTTTGCATGAGCGCATGGGCGATATTCTGACCGATTCGCTGCGGGCATTGCTGTTGCGAATCATGGGCTACCGAACGGACGTGGTGCAGTTTGTTTCCAGTGAGCATACCGCCAAGAATCTCATGATTCGTGCCGTAAAAACCAGCAAACCCGGCGACCCACGTTTTATCCAAGAATATCTTGATCTCAAGAATTTTTGGCGCGTGACCCCCTATCTGGAAGAATTGATTGCCGAGCAACTTGGTCAATTCACGGTTTAGAAAGCCACCCTATGTCAAAAGCCATTCTCTTTGATTTGGATGATACCCTCCTTGACCGTGAAGGTTCTATCGAGCCGATAGCGACCCATCAATATCAAAAATATGGGATTCGGCATGTCCTTCTTGCAGCGTATATAGAACGTTTCAAGGTACTGGATGAGCATGGGTATGCAGATCGGCATCAATTGTTTCGGACACTGGTTGCCGAATTTCAAATCGAGGCCGATTCGGAAGACATGTTGTGGGATTATCGCCAGCAGACGTGGCAAGTCGCGCAGCTATTCGAGGATGCACGGCATGTGTTATCGGTTTTTCGGGATCGTGGATATAAACTGGGCATCATTACAAATGGGTCAACCACAATGCAAAGCGGCAAATTGGAAGCGACGGGTTTGCAAGAAATAGTAGATGTGGTGCTTATTTCGGAGCAGGTGGGTGTCAGCAAACCCAACTCGTTGATTTTTCAACAAGCCGCCGAACAATTATCTACCCCACTCCCAAACTGCATTTTTGTAGGCGATCATCCAGTTCGGGATGTGATGGGCGCGTCCCAAGCAGGCATGATAGCCATTTGGCGGGTGGCCCATCTCGCATGGCCGGGTGACCTTACCGTCAGACCCCACCACACTATTCAGCAACTTAGTGATTTACTGACGCTGGTCCTCTAAAGGCTATTTTTTATCTACAAACACGGGTAAGTGGCCGAGTGCCTTGACATTTGTCCACTTGGCCTGATCGCCCTCGGTAAAAATGGCCGCTTCGGCAATAATCTCGGCCCCAGCTTTTTCCATCAAAATGCGCATGGCCTGAAGGGTACTGCCGGTACTGATAACATCATCAATGAGCGCTACCCGTCGCCCAGTTATGTTTTTGATGTCTCTTTCGTCCAAATAGAGTGTCTGGGTTTTTCCGGTGGTGATGGATAGCGTTTCGGCCTTGAGCGCCTTCCCCATATAGGGCTTATAATCCTTGCGTAATACTGCATAAGGCACATCCATCACCTTGCTTAAGGCATAAATCAGTGGGATGCTTTTGGCTTCGGGCGTTACCAACATTTCCGGGCCAAGATCGGCAAGTTCTTCGGCAAGTCCTTTGGAGGCGGCTTCAACCAGTTCGTTGTCTCCCAAAATATTGAGGATGGCGATCCGAATTCCCGGTGCGACCTCAAATAAAGGTAAATCGCGTTCC
Organism: Chloroflexota bacterium; assembly: GCA_024434115.1. Taxonomy (GTDB): domain Bacteria; phylum Chloroflexota; class Anaerolineae; order Aggregatilineales; family J027; genus CFX10. The sequence continues at coordinate 61,942 of QMIT01000008.1, read as the reverse complement.
ACCCCGGCGACATTCACTTTAAAAACTTCACGTGGTTCGTCGGCCATAATTAACGTTTTTCTCCCACCATTATGAATTCAAATAAGGGCTGCATCACAGCAATGACCGCGGCCAAGCGCTGGGCGGCGAAGGATTGAATCTCTGGGGTCAAAGCTTCACTGGGATAGGCTTCATAGACCTTTGTCCAGCCTCTGTCCCACTCCTCGGCCACCAATCCTTCCCCTAATGTCTCGCGTAGTTCGAGTATATAACGCCTATAGGTGTCTAGCAAAAACTGATTGCGGGCTTTATCGCGGCTTTCGAAGTGCAGCCCAACTTCCAACATCCTGCCACACACGGCGTTGGCGCGAGATACCTCATAATGAATATGCCGATCTCGCCCGAAATAGACTTGGAAGAACCAGCGTGTCTCTCCTAAATGGAAACGACGGTATTTGGCAGGCAGGTACTCTGGAATAAGTTCTGACAGCCCCTTCATGAAATCGGTGTGTTTTAGCTCTGACATGATTTCCTCACATCTGTTCCATTGATGATTTATGAAGAAATTGTGAATACTCTAGGTGAACGCATAAGTTTCCAGTATAATGAATTAAGATAGAATTGATGTGCGGATGCGAAGCAACGGTAAAACAATCTGGAGGTTGTCCTGTGAGAGTAGTTTATATTGAGGATAATGCGAACAATCAGCGGTTGTTGTGCCGGATGTTGAGTAAGCGTAATGTTGAAATTGCGCTGTATGACAACGCCGAAGATGGGTATACCGCCATTCATGAGAATCAACCTGATCTGATTTTTATGGATGTCCATCTTAAGACCAAAACCTCTGGTTTAGATTTGGTACGTCAACTTCGTCATGATGGCGTTGATACTCCCATCATTCTAGTCACCATCTTTAACATGATGGCCGATAAGAAGCGGGCACTGGAAGCAGGCTGTAATGATTTCTTGATGAAGCCTTTTGAGATGGCACAACTACTCAATCTCGTTGATCAATATGCCGCCGCTAGTTAAGGCAGCTATGGGATTAGGGGGACAATCTGTTTTAACACGTACCACGCCAACCCTAGCTGGCTAAAGGGGATTAAAAACGCCAGACGTGGCAGCCAAACCCATTTTGTATACCGCGCCGCCCATGCTGCCCATCCATAGAATGCGACGGCTGTCCCGATTGCCATCGGAATCAAGGCCGGATACAGATAGCGCCCCTGAAACTGTACGAATGTTCTATTATAAATGAGAAATTGCGCGAATACTAGGGACGTTCCGAGAGCAAAAAGCCCCAAAATCAAGCGCCGATTTTTGAACCCCGCCGACTGCCACACATAGAGACATATTCCAAGCAATACAACCAGCAACATGAAGCCGATAACCTGATAAATCCAATTTGGCATTGGCAGGGCCATCCACCCCAATTGACCCCAAAAGCTATGATAGGTGGTTTCGGAGAGGTTTTCCCAATACTCCTGCTGACTGCCGCCTAACTCTTTTTCGATGTAATCCTCGGTACGCAATTGACCAACGACGACTTTATCATGCCGCTGTAATCCTAAAATATCGGTACCACCGTAGGTTTGGATGCCATGCACCCACCAGATGCCACCTAGAATCAAGGCTGGTACGCCAAATGCGAAAATTTGAGAAAGAGATTTCTTCAGCGGCCATTTTTCATGCCAGCAGCGCCATAGGATTGCTAACCCTGCCACTGCCACAACATAATACACGGTGGTTTTGGTCAAGAAGGCCAGCCCGACTAATAGACCCAACCCAAAAGCGAGTTTGCTAGGGGTGGTTTGTGCAGCGGGTTTCACATCGGACTGGGGAGGAACTAGATAAATTGTCACCATCAGTAAGACCAGTGCTGCTATCGTTTCGGCAAGGGAGTCATTGCTAACCCCACCCATAATCGCCAAGCGTTGGGGGATAAAGGCGATAAAGGCCGCCGCGCTTAATCCAATCCATTCATGCTGAGGGAACACTCGCCGCAAGATCGCCCACGCGCAGATTATTACCCCTGCACCCATCACCGCCGAAAATACACGCAAGGTTTTCAGATCACCGTCCGATAAACGATAGACAACCGACTGCACTAGATAATACAGGGGGGGTTGATGGTCTTCATATTGCACACGGTCAATATTTTCGGTCACGGCGGGGTCGAAGCCACTGCCCTTAAGTTCATCCAGATAGGCCGAATCCCAGTCCCCCATTTCAATCACAGGTAAATCACCTGTCTCCACGATTTGGCGGATGTAGTTGTAATGGGCCGGTTCGTCGGGAACTTGCCAATCGGGGGTGCGGGTGGCATAGCCATAAGCGAACCCCAGATAGAGGATGACTATCAGAGTCAAGAGGCCATATTCGATTAATTGGGCACGGCGGGTGGATAGGGTCATGATTTCGGTTTTCCGGTGGGTGGTGTATCAGCAGGGGAGCCGCGCATTTTCCATTGGATATAGGCGACAATCAATACTGGAATCCATACGTAGAAAGCACAGATACACAGCAGGCGCGACCCCAGTCCCAAAATAATATCGAGCAAATAGAAAATCCTTTTTGAAAAAATAGGGGCACATTGCCCCTATTCCATCTCATTTCATCCACCAAGTTTGGCGCGTTCGGCTTCGACCACCGAGGCATCCAATTTCTTGATGAGTGCCTCCGGTTCACGCAGTTTTTGACCGGGTTGCAGCGTGCTCTTTTCCCAGTGCCCAACCGCACGGCTACCATCATAAATCAGGGCTTGATGCGAACGGGTGGTTTCTTGGTATTCGGTGATAATCTGTTCACCAAACAGCGGTGTATCATACCCCAGATAGCTGTGTACCTTCTCTGAGGTGAAGGGCAGGAACGGCGCAAACAGGATTTTCAGATTATCAATGCAGCGCAGGGCGGTATAAATCGTCGTTGCGGCGGCTTGTTTATCCTGTTTAATCGCGTCGCCGAACCACGGTGCCCCATCGAGATAGGCATTGACCTCGGATGCCAAGCGCATCGCTTCACTCAGGGCATCACGTAATTTGACGGCTTCCAAGCGCTGACCAACACTTTCAAACCCCGCCTCAATCTTGGCAAGGATTTCGCGGTCAAAATCACGTAGATCGCCGGGGGTGGGCACGACACCTTCCCAATGTTTATAGGCGAATTTCAGCACACGGTTGACCAGATTGCCCCATTTCGCCAAAAGTTCGTTGTTATTGCGGGCGACAAAATCATCCCATTTCCAATCACTGTCCCGATTTTCGGGCATAACCACCGTTAGATAGTAGCGCACCGCATCAGGGTCATAGGCATCCAGCAAATCCGGCATGGTGATAAACCACTTACGACTCTTGGAAAGTTTGCGCTCCTCCAAATTCAGATATTGGTTGGCGGGCACATCATAGGGCAGGTTGATGGGGGTCGGGTCGCCCTCATTATATATGCCGCTGATGCCCAACAATTCGGCAGGCCAAATAATCGTATGGAAGATGATGTTGTCCTTGCCTAAGAAATTGTAGACACGGGCCTGCGGGTTATACCACCACTGCTTCCATGCGTCCGGCTGTCCATTGTTATGCGCCCACTCAATGCTGGCGGTGAAATAGCCCATCAGTGCCTCGAACCATACATACAGGCGTTTTTCTGACCATGCCGGATCATCAATGGGCACTTTGATACCCCAATTCACGTCACGGGTCATAGGCCGTCCGCGCTGTTCCGGCACTTTGCTGAGAGACTCGTTCAGCACATTTTCACGCCAGTAATCGCGCCCTTTTTCCAGATATTCGGTTAGGGGTTCGCGGAACTTGCCGAGGTCAAAAAAGTAGTGAGTGGTGCTGCGGCGGATGGGGGTGCTGCCATCACGTTTGCTGCGCGGGTTAATTAAGTCAGTGGCGTTGAGCAGACTACCACAGTTATCGCACTGATCACCGCGTGCATTTTCATAGCCACAGACCGGGCAGATGCCTTCGACGTAGCGATCTTCTAAGAAGCGGTTTTCGGTGGTGCTGTAGAGGCGTTCTTGTTCTTCGGGATAGAGATAACCGCGTTCGAGCAGCAGGGTGAAAATATCCTGCGCGATGCGGTGATGATTCTCGGTGTCGGTATGGGTATACAAATCAAAGCTCATGCCGGAACGCTTGAGCGTGTCCAGAAAGCGCACATGATATTTCTCAAACAGTTCGCGCGGGGTGATGCCCTGTGCGTCGGCCTCGACCATGATTGGCGTGCCATGTGTATCAGAGCCACTGACCATCAAGGTATGATTGCCCTTGAGACGATGATAGCGGGCAAAAATATCAGCGGGCAGAAACGACCCCGCGACGTGTCCGGCGTGTAGATCGCCATTCACATAGGGCCATGCGACGGAAACGTGAATAAAATCACTCATGGGTTGGGTTGCTCCTTTGCAAGTCTCCTGTGCATTTTATCGAACGAACGTCTTTGCGAACAGACCATGCTTTATTTTGTTGACATCAAGAGGGTCACTCCTATGGGAAATAAAAAACCGCCGGAGAATTTGTCCGACGGTTCCGCACTGACTTGGCTGGTGATGGGCTATCCACGCCCAAAACGCCAGCGTCGAGCATTTCTCGACCCCAGCCAGCGCGGGTTTTGCATCATCATTCCAGTTACTCTCAGTGGTTGGTTTTGCATAGTTCGTTCACAAATCAGATTACAGCATTACTGTATAGAAGTCATTGTAACATAGAATCTTTCGAGATTGAGGTTTTTTGTGGCAATTTTCTCTGAGGGACGGGGAAGATTTTAGAACGTATGGTCTATGATTATATAAGCCACAAGGGAATCCGTAACCACGGTTACGGATTTATAGGTGAGAGCCATAATGGAGAAGCGTGCGATGACCGTTAGGAGTGGAAAAATGTGGTCATGCGTGATTTGATGAAGGGTGGGTCAAGGTAGCCCTATAATTTGATCGTAACCTAGAGTGACATTTTGCACCCCAAATAGATTACTTTTTGCTTGACAAGTTTTACAAAGCGCGATATTGTTGAATGATCTTGAATATATTTTCAGTTATGAATTTTTATTCAAGATTGAGCTAAGGGTTTAAATTAAAGACTAACCGCGATGACTCAGCTTGAAGAACTGCGCTTGATGGCAAAAATCGCGCATCTCTATCACGAACGCCAGATGAAGCAGTCAGAAATTGCTGCACAACTGGATGTGTCACAAGCGACTATCTCACGCCTCCTTAAACGTGCCGAAGAAGAAAAAATCGTGCGTACTACCGTCAGTATGCCTGTCGGCGTTTATGCTGATTTGGAGGAAGAACTCCGTGTGGTATTCGGCTTAAAAGAAGTCATTATTGCTCATTGTTTACAGGATGAAGACGAATACATTAAGCGGGCGATTGGTGCGGCAGCCGCATTTTATGTTGAAAGTACCCTCAAAAAGAATGAAATTATCGGCATTTCCTCATGGAGTTCGACCCTGCTGCAAATGGTCGAGGCGATGCACCCCATTTCCCGTAAATTAGATGCACAGGTCATCCAGATTCTAGGCGGTTTGGGAAATCCTGAAGCCGCGATTCATGCCAATCGTCTAAACGAACGCTTGTCCCGCTTAATAAATGGCAGCGCTCGTTTTTTATTGGCCCCCGGTGTGGTCGGTTCGATGGAAGCCCGACAAATTTTGCTGGAAGACCCCTATGTAAAAGCAGTGGTGGATTTATTTGACCATATGACGTTGGCGTTGGTCGGCATTGGTCGCGTTGAACCATCATACATGCTTGCCAGCAGCGGGAATATATTTTCGACGGACGAGTTGGAATTTCTGAAAAGCGCCGGGGCCGTTGGAGACATCTGCCTGCAATTTTTTGACGCGAATGGAAACCCTGTTCGCACAGGCCTAACCGACCGTGTGATTGCGATCAGTTTAGATCAATTACGCTGTGTAGAACGAACAGTGGGTCTGGCAGGGGGGCTGCACAAAACGACGGCCATTCGTGGGGCGCTACAGGGAAAATGGATAAATATCCTGATTACAGATCGGTTTACGGCGGAAAGGTTATTGCATCTCTCATGACTAATCGGGTTCCTTTTTCAAGAAAATCAATCGTGGTACTGGTGCTTTTGATGACGACACTCCTGTCATGCAAAATCGCCACCATTCGCAGCCTTGAGGAAGATAAAGAGGCCAAAGCTGGGTTTAACCCTAATCAATATGTCGAGAGCATCTGGGATAGCCAACTGATTCCGACCTTTCAAGAACAGGCCATCGAGATCACCGATTTGTTAGGCCAAATTAATGCGAATCAAAATAAGGCCATTCAAGATCATGGGCATCGGTCTGGTACAGGGGCATACAGCTTTATGACCTATGGGGAAGCCAAAGTGCTGGCTTATGCCGTAGATTTGCGGATTGGCACCCTAAGCCTCGATTTTGCGCCGTTTGATGGCACAGCCGACGCCGTAATGCTAGTCGGGCCATTGATTCCCCGCCGAAATGATGCCGTTCGTGATGCAGTTGGTTTCATTAAATTTAACGATTTTGTCAATCAGACCGAGTTTGCTGAGGTATCGAATGCCCTAAAAAACCGGGTTTTGGAAGATTTAGTCGCAGGAATTGACCCTGAAACCATCACCGGCAAAACGCTGAGTTTCTACGGGGCGTTTACGCTGGTAGATCGCAGCGAAATCGAAATTGTGCCGGTCACTATTGAGATTCGGGAATAGTGCGATGAACCCAATCATACCGATCACAGATGACATTATTCTGCACGCCGAAAAAGTCCAAAAAGTTTATCCCGGCACGGTGGCGCTTAAGGATGTAGATTTCAACATCTATCGCGGCAAGGTGAACGTGTTGGTGGGTGAAAATGGCGCGGGCAAATCCACCTTGATGAAAATCCTTGCCGGGGTGGAACAAGTCACCAGCGGTAAATTAATTCTGAATGGCAAAGAAATTGCTCCCAAGTCACCACGTGAAGCCGAGGCATTGGGAATTGGGATCATCTATCAAGAATTGAACCTGTTCCCTAACCTCAATGTCAGCGAAAACATTTTTGTGGCGCATGAAATGACAGTGGGTGGGTCGCTGGTGAATCATCGAGAGCAAGAACGCCAAACGGTTGAGTTGATGAAACGCCTTGAGCAGCCGATTAAACCACGTACCCTCGTGTCAAATTTGCGGATTGGACAGCAGCAAATTGTTGAAATTGCGAAATCACTGGCCCGCAATACCCAGATTCTGATTATGGACGAGCCAACATCGGCCCTTAGCAATACGGAAGTTGAAGTATTGTTTCGGGTCATCCGCGAGTTGAAAACGCAGGGAGTCTCGATTGTCTATATCTCGCACAAACTTGAAGAACTGCTTCAAATCGGCGATTACATCACGGTACTGCGTGACGGGCATTTGATTGCATCCGCCCCGATGCCAGAAATCAATCTGCGCTGGATTGTGGAAAATATGGTGGGGCGGGGGAGTGCGACTGCGTATACGCCGGCTGCCCATGAAATTCGGGATGATGCTCTACGAGTCGAAAACTTAACCCTGCCACACCCCGGCAAAGCACAAGGCTATTTGCTCGATCATGTATCGTTTTCGTTGCGAGCAGGGGAGATTTTGGGCATTTATGGGCTGATGGGAGCCGGGCGCACCGAACTTTTTGAAACTCTGATGGGTCTCTACCCTGACGCGACAGGTGATGTTTTGCTCTATGGCGAATCCCTAAAAGGTAAATCCATCCGCGAGCGCATCCAAAGTGGCATGATGTTGATTCCTGAAGATCGCCAGCGGGAAGGCTTGGTACAGACGCTTTCGGTAGCCCATAACATGCTGCTGGCAAGCCTACGCAATCACCTATTTTCAAAGGTGGTGTTATCGGGGCGTAAAGAGAAAAACAGCGTCGAGCGGCATATCGAAGAACTCTCCATCAAGGTATCCAATCGTAATAACCCCATTGGGTCACTCAGCGGTGGCAATCAGCAGAAAGTGGTGGTTGCTAAAGCCCTCTTGACCTCCCCCAAAGTGCTGCTGATGGATGAACCGACACGCGGCATTGATGTTGGCGCTAAGGAAGAAATTTTTACGATTATGGTGCAGCTTGCCCAACGCGGTTTGGGTGTGCTGTTTGTCTCAACGGAATTAAAAGAAGTCCTAGCAATGGCTGACCGCATTTTGGTCATGTCAAAAGGTCGCATTACCGCCGAAATATCGCGTGCGGAAGCGACTGAGGAGGCGTTGGTCGCGGCATCCGCTATTGGTCATGAGTTAGTAAAAGCAGGAGTTTAGGCATGGAAATGGAAAATATTCAAAACTCGGCTGCAACCCCAGCCAAAACAGCAGGAGAGCCAAACCGCGCCCCAATACAAGCCATCTTGTTACAACTGCGGGCTTTTATTGCGCTGCTCATTTTGTTCGGATTTTTTGCGATCTATTCCGATTCGTTTATGCAGACGAATAACCTCATTATCTTGACCAAGCAGGTTGCCATTAATGCCATTCTCGGCATTGGCATGACCTATGTGATTTTGACAGGCGGGATTGATCTCTCGGTGGGTTCAATTGTTGGCCTATGTGGGATTGTCGCAGGCGGATTGATTAACGAAGGTCTTGTGCTCTCGGTGTTTGATGTTGTGATCTACTTCAACATCTGGATTGTGATGGGCCTGACGATTTTCTGCGGGATGTTGATCGGCATGTTCAATGGCATATTGGTGACGCGCTTTAGTGTTGCCCCATTTATCGCCACGCTTGGAACGCTCTATATCGCACGCGGCTTGGCTCTGCTGCGAAACAGCGGTGCAACCTTCCCCAATCTGGTCGGTGATCCTGAACTGGGGAACACGGGCTTTCCAAAATTGGGGGCGGGGGATTTGCTGGGACTGCCCTATTCAATTTGGATTATGGCAGCGCTGGCGATTATCGGCACATTTATTGCAATGAAAACTCCCTTTGGACGGCAAATTTATGCCATCGGGGGCAACCAACGTGCGGCACGACTTTCGGGAGTACGGGTCAAGCAGGTCACATTGATGGCCTATGTGATTTCGGGTTTTTGCGCAGCAATTGTTGGGTTGATTATCACCTCGCAGTTGGTTTCGGCGCACCCCGCGACGGGTGAAAGTTTTGAGCTAAATGCGATTGCGGCGGTTGTCTTGGGTGGAACCTCTCTCTCAGGTGGACGCGGCACGATTGGTGGAACAATTATTGGTGCTTTTGTGATTGGTGTATTGAGTAACGGGATGATTATCGAAGGCGTTAGCTCGTTTTGGCAGACCGTGATTAAAGGGGTGGTAATCATCTTGGCAGTCATGATTGACCAATTCCAGCAACGCCTTCAAAAACGTAATGTCTAGTCCATCATCGCTTTTTGAAAGGGGGTGGTAGGGGACAAAAAGCAGCATTGGACTTCGTAGAACTTTCAAATCAAGAAAAGCTAGAGATGTACTAGGAAAGGCCTCAAGAATGAATAAGAGAAGTTGGTTTAAATTAGTCAAACTGCTCATTTTAGCGGTGATTGTTCTGGGTGGACTTACCCCGAACGGAAATACGCTTAAAGCCCAAGATGAAGCACCATTGATTGTGATTATCACGCCCTCACATGATAATCCCTTCTTTAAAGCCGAAGCCGATATTGCGCAGGCCCGTGCCGAGGAACTGGGCTATCGGACACTCGTGTTAATCCATGATGACGACCCGAACCTACAAGATCAACATTTTGACGTAGCGATATCGCAGGGCGCGGCGGCGATTATTTTGGACAACGCCGGGGCAGATGCCTCGATTGCACCGATTCAGCGGGCCAAAGATGCCGGGATTCCGACCTTCCTGATTGACCGTGAAATCAATGAGACGGGTGTGGCCGCCGTCCAGCTAGTATCTAACAACTATCAAGGCGCGGTGCTCGGTGGTGAAGAATTCGTGCGTTTGATGGGTGGCGAAGGCAAGTATGTGGAGTTGCTAGGCCGTGAGACCGACACCAACGCCGCCATCCGTTCACAGGGTTACAACGACGTGATTGCCGACTATCCTGATCTGGAACTGGTGGCCCAACAAACGGCCAATTGGAGCCAGCCCGAAGCGTTTGACGTGATGGAAACCATCATTCAGGCCAACCCAGACATCAAGGGTGTGATTTCGGGTAATGACACGATGGCGTTAGGTGCGGCGGCGGCGTTACAAGCGGCTGGCATGACCGACGTAATCGTGGTGGGTTTCGATGGCAGCCCGGACGTGATGGATGCCATTCGTCAAGGTACGATTGCCGCCACCGTCCTCCAACCCGTCGCCAACTTCTCCGAAATCGCCGTTGATCTCGCTGATACCTACATCCAAACCGGGGAACTACCGGAAGAAGAGAAACAATCTATTGACTGCATTCTCATCACCCCTGAAAACGTGGATGAGTATGGCGTCTTTGCTCCGCTGGAAGAACCCGAAGTGCCGATGGGCAATGGTGAATTGATTGTGATTATCACGCCCTCACATGATAATCCCTTCTTCAAAGCCGAAGCCGACATCGCACAGGCTCGCGCTGAAGAACTCGGTTACACCACTCTCGTTCTGATTCACGATGACGACCCGAACCTGCAAGATCAACACTTTGACGTAGCGATATCGCAGGGCGCGGCGGCGATTATTCTGGACAACGCCGGGGCGGATGCCTCGATTGCGCCGATTCAACGGGCCAAAGATGCCGGGATTCCGACCTTCCTGATTGACCGTGAGATCAATGAGACGGGTGTGGCCGCCGTCCAGCTAGTATCTAACAACTATCAAGGCGCGGTGCTGGGCGGTGAAGAATTCGTGCGTCTGATGGGTGGCGAAGGCAAGTATGTTGAACTGCTGGGACGCGAGACCGACACCAACGCTGCCATCCGTTCACAGGGTTACAACGACGTGATTGCCGACTATCCTGATCTGGAACTGGTGGCCCAACAAACGGCCAACTGGAGCCAGACCGAGGCGTTTGATGTGATGGAAACCATCATTCAGGCCAACCCAGACATCAAGGGTGTGATTTCGGGCAACGACACGATGGCGTTGGGTGCGGCGGCGGCGTTACAAGCGGCTGGCATGACCGACGTGATCGTGGTCGGCTTTGATGGCAGCCCGGACGTGATGGACGCCATTCGGCAAGGCACGATTCAAGCGACTGTCCTCCAACCCGTTGCCAACTTCTCCGAAATCGCCGTGAATTTAGCAAGTATCTACATCCAAACAGGCGAGCTACCTGAAGAAGAGAAACAATCTATTGACTGCATCCTCATCACGCCTGAAAACGTGGCCGAGTATGGGGTCTTTGCCCCGCTGGAATAAATAGATGAGTCGGGTGCAGGTCGTTTTGGATAGAAAGCGACCTGCACTTTTCTCAAGTTAAGTGCTACCGGAGAGAGGGTTGACTAACAGTAGCTCTCTCTCCAAACACTACAGAAGTCTAAGTTATAGCATGTTGTTGCAGGGAATAAAAAATGATACATGGCGAATTATTGCACCCCACGATTTTAAAAGCTCTCGCTTCGGCGGGGCACGGCTCGGTAGTGTTGATTGCCGACAGCAACTATCCCTTTAGCACTGGGGCACATCCGGCAGCGGAACGGGTTTATCTGAATCTAGCACCCGGCTTGGTGCGGGTCACGGATGTCGTGCGGGTTTTGGCGGCGACTATCCCCGTTGAGGCGGCCCATGCCATCGCGCCGGATAATGGGCCAGAACCCGCTATTTTTCAAGAATATCGTCAATTATTGCCGGGTGTTGAAATTCAAACATTAGGACGATTCCCCTTTTATGAAGCGGCCCGTTCGGTCAATACAGCACTGGTTATCGCAACGGGTGAACAGCGCACATGGGCCTGTATTTTGCTGACTATTGGGGTAATCCAAGCGCGTTAGATCGGGAGATAAGGAAAGATGGACGTTCAAACATTGCAGCTAAAGTCAGTGGCCTATCGCAGGACAATCCTAGAAATTATTAAACAGAGCGGGGCCGGGCACACCGCTGGAAGCCTCTCTTGTGTGGATATTTTGAACGTCCTCTATAACCATGTCCTAAATGTCAGCCCCGAAAATTTCACTGACCCCAATCGTGATCGTTACATTCAAAGCAAAGGCCATTCGGTGGAGGCGCTGTACACCGTTCTAGCGGATAAGGGCTTTTATTCGCGTGAGGCGTTGGCGACCCTCAATAAATATCAATCCAAATTTATCGGACACCCGACACGCAAAGTACAGGGTATTGAGCAAAACACCGGGGCGTTGGGGCATGGCCTTTCGCTGGCAGTCGGGACAGCACTCGCCGCCAAAAAAGATGGACGCAGTTATCGTGTCTATACCCTGTTAGGCGATGGTGAGTTGGCCGAGGGGTCAAGCTGGGAAGCCTCCATGACGGCGGCGCACTATCAACTGGATAACTTGGTGGTGATTATTGACCGCAACACCCTTCAGATCACGGGTCGTACCGAAGAAGTCAACGGCCTTGAACCCCTTGAGGATAAATTCACGGCCTTTGGGTATGCGGTGCGGCATGTGGACGGCAATGACATCACGGCTCTGATGGGTATTTTTGAGCAAGTGCCGTTTGTCGTCAATAAGCCAAATCTGATACTCGCGCACACGGTAAAAGGCAAGGGGATCAGCTTTATGGAAGATACGGTGAAATGGCATCACCGCGTCCCAAGCGACGAGGAATTTGTAAAGGCCATTGAGGAATTGAACTTGGCAGAAGTGAAGCTAAAGGCAGTGGGATGATGGAACTTGTACTCGGCAAACCCAATCAAGATGTCTTTGCGACGACCCTCTTAGAACTAGCCCAACACGACCCCAATATTCTGGTTGTCACCAGTGATTCACGGGGGTCGGGTAAGTTAGTGCCGTTTGGTCAAACCCTGCCCGACCAACTGATTGAAGTGGGTATCGCGGAACAGAACCTTGTCGGGGTGTCGGCTGGATTGGCTTCAGCAGGGAAGAAGGTGTTTGCTGTCTCACCCGCCTGTTTTTTGACCACCCGCGCCCTCGAACAGATTAAAAACGATGTGGCCTATTCCAACAATCCGGTGCGCGTCATCGGGATTAGCGCTGGGGTCAGTTATGGCGCATTGGGTTCGACCCACCATTCGCTGCACGATTTTGCCGCGCTGCGTACCATCAACAATATTGATATTATGGTGCCTGCCGATAACTTTGAAACCCGTCAGGCTGTCTTAGCCGCGATGCATCATCCTCGTCCGCTGTATCTGCGCTTTGGGAAACGGGCAGTCTATAATTTGCACACCCCGGATACCCCATTTGAGATCGGGAAAGCGATACAACTCCGGGAAGGACGCGATGTTACCTTTATTGCCAGTGGCGAGACAGTCGCTCCGGCGGTGCTGGCGGCAGAACGGTTGGCGGGGATTGGAATTTCGTGCCGTGTACTCAGTATGCACACCCTCAAGCCCTTTGATGTCGAAGCGGTTAAACATGCGGCCCGCGAAACCCACGCTATTATCACGGTTGAGGAACACAGCGTTTTTGGTGGATTAGGTGAGGCGTGTGCTTCGATATTGATGCAAGGTGGCTATCATGTGCCGTTTAAGATTGTGGGTATCCCTGATGAGGATACAGTAACAGGCAGCCAAGCCGAAATCTTTAACCACTATGGCATATCCGCTGAGGGATTAGCCGCAACTGCCCAAGCCTTGTTGCAAGTGGAGCAGCTAACATGAGTGTCGTTCTCTCGGTAGATCAATCCACCTCTTCGACCAAAGCTATGCTTTTTAATGGGCAGGGTGAACTGCTAGGCAAGACGGCGGTTGACCATCAGCAGTATTATCCGCAGCCGGGGTGGGTTGAACATGACGCCGAAGAAATCTACCAGAATATGCTGCGGGCATGTGGCGATTTATTACGGCAGCACCCCGAGGTCAAAAATGATCTGCTGTGCCTCAGCATCACCAACCAGCGCGAAACGATTGTGGTGTTTGATCGCCAGACGGGGCAACCGCTGAATCATGCGATTGTGTGGCAGTGCCGACGGGGTGAATCCTATTGTACCCGACTGATGAATGCGGGCCACAGCGAGACCGTTCAACAATTGACGGGTCTTAAAATTGACACCTATTTCCCTGCCTCCAAACTCACTTGGCTATTGGAACATGTGCCTGAAGTTCGGGCATGTCTTGAAAATGGCTCGGCACTGCTGGGCACGATGGATACCTATTTGGTTTATCGGCTGACGGAAGGACGCTCATTTTTCAGCGACCAGACCAATGCTTCGCGCACGTTGTTATATGACATCAATAGTCTGTCGTGGAGCGATACCCTGTGTGAATTGTTCCATGTGCCACACCATGCCCTGCCAGAAGTGATAGACAGCACGGCTCAATTTGGCGAGACCACATTGGGTGGCCTGTTGGATAAAGCCATTCCCATTTGTGGGGTCATGGGGGATTCACAGGCCGCGCTGTTTGCCGAGCGCTGTTTTCAGCCGGGCATGGCGAAAGTTACCTTTGGCACAGGGTCATCGGTGCTGCTGAATATTGGCGATAGGATGCGACTTTCCCCCAATGGCATCGTTACAACGGTGGGGTGGGTGTATCAAGGACGCCCCGCCTATGCGTTTGAGGGCATCACGAATTTCACGGGCGGCACGATTGCGTGGATGCGTGACCAGATGAAACTGATTGAATCCCCCCAAGAGACGGAAGCGCTTGCCCAAGCCGTGCCTGATAACGGTGGGGTGTATTTGATTCCGGCGTTTGTGGGGTTAAGCGCTCCCTATTGGCAACCGAATGCGCGGGCCGCGATTGTGGGTATGACCGCCGCCAGCACCAAAAACCATATTGTTCGCGCCGCCCTTGAATCCATTGCCTATCAGATTCGGGATGTATTGGATTTGATGGCCGCCGACGCAGGCATTACCTTGCAATACATCTATGGCGATGGTGGCATGATTCATAACCAATTTTTGATGCAATTTGTGGCCGACATGACCCAGATGACGGTGCGTGCTTCCCGTTTGCCAGAGCTATCGGCGTTGGGGGCGGTCATGGCGGGTTGGTTGGGGATGGGGGTTTACGATTCAACCACCACGTTGGAAGGGTTGCCCCATCATTTTGAAGATTACGTTCCACAGATGGCGGCATCGGCGGTGCAGGATTATTACGCGGGCTGGAAAGCAGCCGTGCAGCGCGTTTTGTAAATGGAGCCTGAAGAAATAGAAAAGGAATTCCCTATGTCAAATTTGAGATTCGGTGCGGGCCTGTGGATGTTTGGTCAATTTGTGGATCGTTATGCAGCGGATGCTTATGGCCCACCCGTCAATACACTTGAAGCGATTGCCCTTGCCGGATCGGTGGGGGGATTGGAAGTGGTGGACATCAATTATCCCTTTGGCGACGGCATCACTGTACAGCAGATCAAAGATGCGTTTGATAAGGCCAAACTCCGTGCCTATGCTGTGACTCCTCATATTTATATGCAGGAATATGGACGCGGGGCGTTCACCAATCCTGATGCCAGTGTGCGGCGCAAGGCGATTGATCGGTGCAAGGCGGCGATTGATGTGGCCCGCCAGTTAAATCCCAAATATGTGAAGTTCTGGCCCGGTCAGGATGGCTATGATTATCCCTTCCAAGCTGATTACGCCCAATTGTGGGATTATTCGGTTAGTGCGGTGCGTGAATTGGCTCAATTTGCGCCTGATTTGCAATTTGCGATTGAATGCAAATTTAAAGAACCACGCACCCACATTACTCCGTTCTGCAATGTCGCCACGACGCTGCTGGCGATTCAGGATATGGGGGTTCAAAATGTGGGGATTGTCATGGACGTGGGTCATTCATTTTTTGCCAAAGAAACCCCTGCCGAAGCGGTGCAACTCGCGCATCGGTTTGGCAAGCTGACCAGTGTGGAAATTAATGACAATTGGCGCGAATGGGACGATGATATGGCGGTTGGGTCGGTGCATTTAATTGAATCGCTGGAATATATGCTGGCACTTCGCAAAATCGGCTGGAAAGACCCCATCTTACTCGATCAATTCCCCTTCCGTGAAGACCCTGTGCGGGCCGCCCGTGCCAGTTTGAACACAATTCGTCGCTTGGATGCTATCCTAGATCGCATTGACCTCAAGGCCCTCCAAACTGCTCAAGATCACCAAGACGCGCTCGCCGCCCAGCAGCTTGTCTTGAACGAGTTCCTTTCCTAAATTTACCGTAATCGTATCGTAGTATCGCCAAAAAGGTCGTTTTCCCATGATGTCTGGGAAGGCGGCCTCTTTGGTTTACCACCAAGCCAAATCTGCGGTTTGTGCCTATAATGAGATAACACCGACATAAAGCCATGTAGTCGTTTTCTCCGTCAATGTGACAAGGAGGATTGCAATGAAACCGCTTGTGTTTTTTGCTGTAATCTTGATGCTCGGCCTCTCGACCACGACCTTTGCCCAAACACCTAACCCTCTCATTCAACCCGATGATCTCCACTACTTGGGGGCATTTCGTTTACCTGAGCCGGGATTACGACCTGATACTTTTGAATACGGCGGTAACGCGATGACGTTTAATCCCGATGGTGATCCTACCGGGGCGGAGGATGGGTTTCCGGGATCGCTGTTTATCACCGGGCATGATCGGCTTCCGTATGGAGAATTACCAGATGGTAGTCGAGTAGCCGAAATCGCTATCCCCGTTCCCATGAATGCCGCCCATGTGAATGCGCTCAATCGCGCCGCCTATTTGCAGCCCCTCACCGATGTTGCCGCAGGTTTCTTTACGGGCTTGGATGAAATCCCACGCATCGGCTTGCAATATCTCAATCGCCCCGAAACCGGGCCATTGATTCATATTGCGTGGGGGCAGCACCTTCATCCAGAACCAGAAGCACCTTCACATGGGTGGTTTAGCCTCGACCTTGCCCATGCCAATATGCAGGGGACATGGTTTGTTAGCACCGAGCATCCTTACAGCGTTAATGGCTATCTTTTTGAAATCCCGGCTGAATGGGCTGATACCTATGTGGGTGGACGTTATCTTGCCACCGGACGATTTCGGGATGGGGGATGGTCGGGCATGGGGCCAGCCCTGTTTGCCTATCGCTCGTGGGATGAACAAGGTAATCCAGCGCCGGACGGTATAACCCTAGACGCCATTCCGCTGCTGCTATATCAAACGTCCGATACCACCTCGAATATTGAGGGCAATATGAATGGATACCAACATCCCGATGAATGGGAGGGAGGTGCTTGGTTGACTACCAGTGATGGCAGGTCGGCGGTGTTGTTTGTTGGCACTAAAAGCATCGGCGAAAAATACTGGTATGGGTGGGTCAATCCGGCAGGGCCAGCATTCCCCTGTGTGGAAACCGCGTTAGTCAGTCAATTTGACGTGTGCCGTATGGCGGATGGGTCGCTGTGTACGCCCGAAGATTTGCAGGGGTGCGAGGGGCATAATGATTATCGCGGATGGTGGAGTTCGGCGTTTGTCGGTCAATTCATTTTTTATAACCCCGATGATCTGGCACAGGTCGCGCAGGGTAATCTTTTCCCCGATCAACCGCAGCCCTATGCCAGCCTAGATGTGGATGAATACCTCTATCTCAACCCCGATCAAGTGGAATTGGAGATGTTGGGCATAGGTGTGCAGCGGCGGGGACGGATTGGCGACGCTACCTATGACCGGGTTAACCAGTTGCTGTATGTGTTGGAGCTTTTTGCGGATGGCGCTCAACCTATCGTGCATGTTTGGCGAGTGGAATAGATGGCGCGGGAATTCTGATGCTTTTGACCATAGGGCCTTATCCCACTGTGGGGTAAGGCTTTTTGTTGTTTGTCACTCACTTCAGGCTATTCATCATAGGCTCACGAATTTTATATTACATTCCACACCTTTTGATTCTCCATGATTGGGAGACGATATTATTCATGGGAATTCAACAGGAGGTGATTATGGTATTTGAACCTAATTTTATGACAACCCATGTGGGCAGTGTCCCACACCTTGAACCGGAGGCCCTCGGTGAGCGTCTGGCAAAACGACTGAATATTCCGACATGGCTGCAACTGCCGCGTCGTGATTTTCGGGAAAGTATGTATGCCCAATACAGCGCCCATCTGCCCGGTATCGTGGTAGATGAGCAAAAAGAGAAAATCTATTTTGACACCACCCGCGATCTCACCCCCGCGCTGGAAACTTTTTATGAGCATTATTTAGCGGATGAGGTCACGTATTTTGATATTCAACCAGCCTATTCAGCGGGTTTTCGCATTCTGCTCGATCAGCTATGCCATACCCCCGGCGAATGGATTAAAGGGCAGGTCACAGGGCCAATCAGTTTTGGGCTGACCGTGACCGATCAAGATTTACGGGCCAGCCTCTATCATGACCTGCTGGCGGATGTCATCGTCAAAAATACCGCCATGATTGCCCGTTGGCAAATTCAGCATTTACGCACGGTGCGCCCGAATGTCATCTTGTTTGTAGACGAACCCTATATGGCGTCATTCGGATCGGCCTTTATCAGCCTCAGCCGTGAGCAAGTGACCGAGATGCTGAATGAGGTGTTTGCCGCTATTCATCAAGAGGGGGCGCTGGCGGGGGTTCACTGCTGTGCCAATACGGATTGGTCGGTACTGTTAGAAACCTCGGTGGATATTTTAAATCTCGATAGCAATGGGTATCTCGAAACGCTGGCCCTTTATCCGGCTGAACTACGCACCTTTTTAGATCGAGGCGGGATTATCGCTTGGGGGGCTGTGCCGAACGATGAATCGGTCTCTAAGACCACGCCACAAGAATTGGCAGCACGACTTGACGCTGGTCTGAAATTGATTTGCCAAAAAGCGGAAACCAGCGGTGTTTCCATCACGATACAGGAGCTTCGATCACGCAGTTTATTAACCCCAAGCTGCGGGTTGGGTTCGGCCAATATCGCCGTTGCGGAGCAGGTTTTCGACATGTTGGCCGCGATGGGTGATCTGCTGCACTGTTAGGCGAAAGTAGTCTGTTACCAAGTTTCTCGGCATGACAATAAGAAAGAAAACAAGGGAAGGAAATCACTTGTATTTATTGTTCCCCTAAACCACTATCAGGATTATTTAGAGCTAGGGTTGTTCGAGTTTTTTGTGCTTGACAACCTCATAAATGGACGGGTCATGGTCGCTAAAGTTTCCCAAATGAAAGCAGAGCACTATGGAAACTATTATCTTAGATGTCCCGACGATGTACGGGGATCATCATGTCCTTGAAGTCCGCCGCATCTTGCTGGAGATGACGGGCATAACGGAAGTTTATGCCAGTAGCTGTTTCGGCACCATCGAGATTTCGTTTGACCCCACTGTACTTGATGCCGATACTATCAAAACCACGCTGCAACAAGCGGGGTACACCGAGACAATGGCGATACCTGTAGAAAACGCCACAACCACGAACGACGATTACTCCTCACCTCCTTATTTCAGACACACCATCGCTTATAAACAAACTGGCTCGACGATCAATTTTGAACAGCATGTCCCAAGTGCTGACCATGCACTCTGGCCGTGCCCCGGTCTAGGGAGAGTCAGCAAGATGGGAGAGACCGATCATGCCTAAAGATAAACGCACTCCCGTTGAACAGAGTATTGATCCGGCTGCCCAAGAAATGCTCATCCGGGCGGATGAAATCGGCGTCAGCACAGCCTTTAGTCGGGCCGATGCGATGGTGCCCTGTAATATTGGCGCGGCGGGGATGTGCTGCAAAATGTGTGGCATGGGGCCGTGTCGTTTGACCAAAGAGGGTCAGACAGGGGTTTGCGGCGCGACGATTGATACCATCCAAGCCCGCAATTTTGTACGAGCAGTGGCAGCGGGTTCGGCGGCGCATTCCGATCATGGCCGGGATATGGCGTTTACCCTCAAAGCGGTTGCTGAGGGCAAGACAGAAGGCTATATGATCCGCGATGTCGCCAAACTGCGGACAGTTGCCGAACATTATCACATCCCCATTGAAGGGCGCTCCCCCACTGAAATTGCGAATGATCTGGCTGATCTCTATATCGCCCAATTTGGGCAGCAGCGTGGTCATATCGCCCCCATCATGCGTGCCCCCGAAAAACGACAGAAAATTTGGCAAGAACAGGGTGTCATTCCACGCGGCATTGACCGTGAAGTGGTCGAATCCTTACATCGCACCCATATTGGCGACGACCAAGACCCTGAACATCTTTTGCAACACACCATTCGCACTGCACTGGCCGATGGGTGGGGCGGCAGCATGATTGCCACCGACATTTCCGATATTTTGTTTGGGACGCCTGCGCCGATATTGGGCCAAGCCAATCTTGGGGTACTCAAACAAGATATGGTGAATGTGGTCGTACATGGGCATGAGCCAACCCTCAGCGAAATGATTGTGGCGGCATCCCAAGACCCAGAAATTATCGAATATGCTAAACAGGCTGGGGCGAAAGGCGTCAATTTGGCGGGGATTTGCTGCACGGCGAATGAAATCTTGATGCGTCAAGGCATTCCAGCGGCTGGTAACTTCCTCCATCAAGAGTTATCCATTTTGACGGGCGCGGTTGAGGCAATGGTGGTAGATGTGCAGTGCATCATGCAGGCCCTTGTCAAATTGGCCGAGAATTTCCATACCCTTGTCATTACCACTTCGCCCAAAGTGAAAATCAAAGGGGCGACCCACATCGAATTTGATGAACACCATGCGCTGACGATTGCTAAACAAATTCTGCGGACGGCGATTGATAATTTTAAGAATCGCGGCCCGGTGCAAATCCCCAATGCACGGGAGAACCTCATCCCCGGTTTCTCGCATGAATACATCAATTATATGTTGGGGGGCAGCTATCGCGCTTCGTTTCGACCTCTCAATGATGCGATCATGACGGGACGCATTCGTGGGGTAGCGGCGATTGTCGGCTGCAATAACCCACGCAGTACCCAAGATTATTTGCATACCTATGTCGTTAAGGAACTGCTTAAACAAGATGTGCTAGTTGTCCAGACGGGCTGCGGCGCGATTGCCAGCGCCAAGTTGGGGCTATTGCTCGGCGAGGCAGGGCTAGATCAAGTCGGGCCGGGATTACGCGAGGTCTGCGAGGCGGTAGGGATTCCCCCCGTTCTGCACATGGGATCATGTGTGGATAACACCCGTATTTTGACCGTGCTGACCCAAATAGTTGAGGACGGCGGTTTGGGTGACGATATTGACCAGATTCCGGCGGTGGGCTTGGCTCCCGAATGGATGAGCGAAAAGGCGCTTTCGATTGGGGTGTATTGTGTGGCTTCCGGGGCATATGTCATTTTCGGCGGGTCGTCCCCCGTCAGCGGAATGCCAGATCGTATGTCGGATAGTGACGCGGTGCTGCACTACCTCACCGAAGGCTGGGAAAAGCTCTACGGCGGAAAGATGGAATTCGACGTTGACCCCGACAGCATGATCCAAAAGACGCTGGAACACATTGACCGCAAACGGGCTGCGTTGGGTCTGCCCGCCTATGACCCAGAGCGTTTTGGTCGTAGTGGCGATGCCCGTATCATCGAATTAGAGCAGCTTCCGTTGGCTGAACGCCGGGCAGCGCTCTATGGCGTAGTTGAAGAGTAGGAGGTGAGCCAATGTCCCGATATGTTGCGACGCGTGCCATTCGTGGCTCGAATGCACTGGTTACAGAAGCGGAGTTTATGCTCCGTAAAGCATTGGCGGAAAAAGGCCCGGACACCCCGGTTGCTTTTCCAAACACAGCCTACTATCTGCCCCTCATTTTTGGCATGACTGGGCAGCAGGTTGAGACGATTGGGCAGTTGGGCCCTGTCCTCGAACATGCCCGCGAACTCTTGCATCCCATTCCAGCGGGCCGCCATTGGACGCCCTATCTTGGCGAAACACTGGATAGTGGCATGGCGACTTTATTGGCTGCCGAGACGATTGAAGCCATTCGTTTTGTGTATGGGCTGCAACCCGAACCCATGCCCGGTTTCCATCTGGCGGGTGGCACAGCGTTCACCAGCCCGGACGCCGGAAATGGCAATGGCGGTAGTAGCAACGGAAAATCGGACGGACACCTTAATGGCCCGATTGATGACATTCAACTGCGCTCATGGGGGATTCAACTGGTAGATGGACGTATGCCGGGATTCGCAGCGATTGTGGGGGCGGCAAAATCGAATGAGGTCGCCGTCAAGATTGTGCGTGAATTGCAGCGGCGCAATATCCTATGTTTCCTCTCCGGCAATGTCAACGGACGCAGCATTATCCATCAACTGACCGAAGAAGGCGTTGAACTCGGCTACGACACGTATACCGTCCCCTTTGGCACGGATACATTGAGCGCGGTGTATGCCCTCGGATTTGCGGTGCGTTCTGCGCTGACCTTTGGCGGGATGAAAGGCGGGATGGCCCGCGACATCTTGCTGTATAACAAACATCGGGTGTTCGCGTTTGTGCTGGCGCTGGGCGAAGTGGATGATTTGAAATATGCGGCGGCAGCGGGGGCGATTAGCTTTGGTTTCCCGGTTATCGCCGATACCATCATCCCCGAAATTTTGCCGACGGGTGTCACCACCTATGAGCATGTGGTGAGTATGCCGTTTAATGAGATTGACGGGAAAGATGATCTCGAACGCGCCGAACGCCTTGTACAAAAGTGCATCGAGGTGCGTGGGGTCAAGGTGCGGGTCGCAGATGTGCCTGTGCCTGTGCCTTACGGTTCGGCGTTTGAGGGCGAAGTTGTGCGTAAGACCGATATGCGGATTGAGTTCGGCGGCAAGAATTCGCGTTGTTTTGAATATCTCACGATGGCGGGTCTGGATGACATTGTGGACGGCAAGGTGGAAATCGTTGGCCCCGGCATGGAGGGCGTTGAAGCACAGGGTTGTCTGGATATGGGGATTGTGGTACAGGTCGCGGGGCGGGCCATGCAGCAAGACTTTGAGCCTGTCCTAGAGCGGCAGATTCATTATTTTGTTAACGGCGCATCAGGGATTCAGCATATCGGCCAGCGTGACATCGCGTGGATTCGGATTTCCAGCGCCGCCGCCGACAAGGGATTTAACCTTGAGCATTTTGGCAAGATTTTGCACGCTCGCTTTCATGCCGATTTTGGCGCGATTGTGGACAAAGTGCAGATCACGATTTATACCGACCCCGATCAACTGGCAGCATGGTTGGCGCGGGCACGCGAAGCCTATGACTATCGCAATAAACGCCTTGCCGATTTGACCGACCATGCGGTAGATGAATTTTACTCCTGTACCCTTTGCCAGTCCTTTGCACCGAATCATGTGTGCATCGTCAGTCCTGAACGCTTGGGATTATGCGGGGCCTACAATTGGTTGGACTGCAAAGCGTCCTACAGCATCAACCCGACTGGCCCCAACCAACCGATTAAACTCGGCAATGTGGTGGATGCGCTGAAAGGCTATTGGTCGGGTACGAATGATTATGCCAAGCAGGGGTCACATGGCGTGGTCAGTGAAGTTGCCATGTACTCGATTATGGAAAACCCGATGACGGCCTGCGGCTGTTTTGAGTGCATTGTTATGCTCGTCCCGGAGGCGAACGGTGTGATGGTTGTCAGCCGCGAAGACACCACCATGACCCCGGCGGGGATGACCTTTAGCACTCTCGCAGGCATCGCGGGTGGCGGGATGCAAACCCCCGGCGTGATGGGTGTTGGCAAATACTATCTGGTCAGCCCGAAATTTATTAAAGCCGATGGTGGCTTTAAGCGGATAGTGTGGATGAGTGGCTATCTCAAAGATTCGATGGCCGATGAGCTTCAAGCGGTTGCTATCCGTGAAGGCGACCCGGATTTAATTAGCCGGATTGCTGATGGCAGCAACGCCACTACCGTTGATGAACTGCTGGCGTGGATGGAAGAACATAACCATCCGGCGCTGGTGATGGATCCCATCTTCTAAGGCGCACGGCGATGGCTGAACGACTGCTTGTCCGTGATTTAATGTCGGTGGGGGTGGCGACCTGTGCGCCCGACACCCCCATCATCGAAATCGCCCGCCTGCTGCTCGAAAAGCAATTGGAGGCGGTGGTCGTTTTGAATGAAGAAGGCCACGCGGTTGGGGTGGTCAGCCAGAAAGAATTGGCTCAGGCGTATACACGGGATAACCGCCAAGAATTGACCGCCGAAGCCGTCATGCGTGATGGTGTCCCCTCTGTGCCACCCGATATTCCGCTGCCCGCCGCTGCCCAAATTATGCAAGATCAGGGTATACGGGTGGTTTATTTAATGCACCACGCTGGCGGCATTACCTATCCAGCCGCCGTGCTGTCCTATCAACATCTATTGCGGCATCTGGCGGCCCGCAGTGATGAGGAACTCAATGATTTGGGAATCAAAGCCGCCCGTCAAGCGCCTCTCGATGAATTTATACAAAAGCGCGATGCGGCACGCAAACGAGCCGGTTTTCCGCATCAGGAGTGAAGATTTATGACTGTCGAAATTCCAAAAGAAACGTGGGCCGGGTCAGTCCGCACCGTGACATTTGGGGCCACTGCCAGCGAAGGCGGCACACGCGCCCGATCCTTGACGGTGGGTGGTCAAAAGACCCTGCCTTTTTTGCATTTTGAACACGAAACCCCGCACCCACCTCTCGTGGCGATTGAGATTAAAGACCGCCGCCCCGATGATTGGTCGCCGCTACTATTGGAGGCATGGGGTGAGGCGGCAAATGATCCAGCGAGTTGGGCAAAGGCGGCTGAAGCTGCTGGGGCGGATGTCTTGGTGCTGGCCCTCAGCCTGAATGATGCGAACGGGCAACCCACCACCCCCGAAGCGGCAGTCGCGGCGACGCAGGCCGTATTAAAAGCCAGCGGGATGCCGTTGATAGTTTTTGGGCCGGGGCAGGCTGAGGTAGATAACGTTTTGTTGGTTGCGGTTGCCGAGGCCACCAAAGGCGAACGGCTGGTATTGGGGATTTGCGAAGATAAAAACTACCGGACGATTGTGGCAACGGCGATGGCAAACGGGCATCTTATCACCGCCCGCTCGCCGATGGATGTCAATCTTGCCAAGCAGTTGAACATCCTCATCAAAGATATGGGCCTGCCGCTGGATCGCATTTTGATGGATCCGACCACCGGGGCGCTTGGGTATGGGATTGAATATGGCTACTCGGTGATGGAACGCCTGCGTTTGGCGGCCTTGCAGGGTGATGCCATGACCCAAATGCCAATGGTTGTGACCCCCGGGTTTGAGGCATGGAAAACCAAAGAGGCCAAAGTGGGGCAAGATGTTCCAGCGGCGTGGGGCGAATGGCGTGAACGTGGGATTGCATGGGAGACCTTGACCGCCGTCACCCTCATCGAATCGGGGGCGGATATTGTGGTGCTGCGTCATCCTGAAAGTGTTGCCCGTCTGCATCAAGCCATTCAATCATTGATGGCCCTTCCTGAATTAGCATAGCGGCTAGGAGTCGAAAAATGGCACTGACCGGAATTCAAATTTACAAATTGCTGCCACAGACCAATTGCAAAGATTGTGGCTTCCCAACTTGTTTGGCTTTTGCGATGAAACTCGCCGCCAAGCAGGTTGAACTTTCCTCCTGCCCGCATGTGAATGATGCCGCTAAAGCCCAGTTAGCCGAAGCATCCGAACCGCCTGTGCGCCTGATCTCCGTAAAATCCAATGGTTATGATGTGCAGGCGGGCAATGAGGTGGTCTTGTTCCGCCACGAAAAGACGTTTTATCACAAGCCGGGGGTTTTCCTGCGTGTGCAGGATGATGAATCACCCGAAGCGATTAAGGCAGAGATTACACAGGCCGCTGGTTTTCAAGTGAATTATGTCGGGCGTGATCTCGTGTTAGATGGGTTTGCGGTTGAAGCGGTGACGGGGGATGTCAACAAGTTTACGGCGGCGATTGCGGCGGTACGTGATGCCACCCATCGTCCCATTATCCTCATGAGTCATGACCCCGCCCATATTAGTGCTGGATTACGCCTGTTGGATGGCGAACACCCGCTGATTTGTGGCGCAGATGCGAATAATTGGGCCGCGATGGGTGATCTTGCTAAACTGCATGGAGCGGCGTTGGTTGTGATCGCTGATACACTGGACGGCCTAACCGATTTGGCGGAGAAATTGAAGGATAAAGGGGTTAATGATTTGGTGTTGGCTCCGACCACCCATCATCTCGGTACGGCGCTGACGCTGAACACGCAGATTCGTCGTTTGGCCCTTAAGAAGAATTTCCGCCCGCTGGGGTATCCGATGATGACCCTTGCCAGTAATGCCCCTGACCCCGTGTATGAGGCGATGCTGGCGGCACAGGCGATTGCCAAGTATGCCGGATTTATCGTGCTCGGTCACTTCCAGCCCGAAGTGGTGTATCCCTTGTTGGTGCTGCGCGAGAACATCTACACCGACCCACAAAAGCCAATTCAGGTCAAACCCGGCCTCTATGAAATCAATAATCCGAAAGCGGATGATCCGGTGCTGGTCACGACCAATTTCAGCATCACCTATTTCAGTGTGGCAAACGAGGTCGAAGGATCGGGCCTACCTGCTTGGTTATTGGTCACGGACGCGGAAGGCATGAGTGTACTCACCGCATGGGCCGCTGGCAAATTTGACGCCGAACGTATTGCCAAAGCCGTTAAAGAATTTGGGGTCGCTGACAAAGTGAGCCGCAAACGCATTGTGATTCCGGGCCATGTCGCGGTGCTTTCTGGCGAGCTTGAAGAGGAATTACATGGGTGGGAAATTCGGGTCGGCCCGCGTGAAGCAGTGGACATCCCAGCGTTTATGAAGCAAGTCCTCGCCTAGAGGGGGCTTGCTGAAACGAGATAAAAATCATGGCGGAACACATTGTTAGGTTTGATGTTGCCCAAGCATCAGCGCGAGTCCTCACCGGAACAATGCTGACCGAAGCGGCCCATCAAGTTGGAGTCGAGATTCAACAGCCGTGCGGTGGACAGGGACGCTGTGGTCGGTGTGCCGTGCTGGTCAATCAAGGCACAGTGCGGCGGCGCAGTACCTTGCGGCTGTCGTTGGAAGATGTC
The DNA here is from genome assembly GCA_024434115.1 of Chloroflexota bacterium. Lineage (GTDB taxonomy): Bacteria > Chloroflexota > Anaerolineae > Aggregatilineales > J027 > CFX10. The sequence continues at coordinate 35,004 of QMIT01000008.1, read as the reverse complement.
GCGGCGGGATATGCCCTAGCCTGTCAAACGGTAGTGGAAGGCGATGTGTCCATCATCGTACCCCCACAGGAAAAAATCGAACGCCGCCTGACGACTGACCTGACTGCTGCTGAAGTCACCGTTCCTCCCGGCTATGACCCGAATGTAGCCCAGCAAGTGCGACGTGTTTGCCTAACTTTGCCAGCCCCAACGATGGACGACCAGCGCGACGATTGGAGCCGTTTCCAAACTGCCCTCCGCCAGCAAACACAGCTACAAAATGTGTCTGCTTCTTTATCCCAACTCCAAAAAATGGGTGGGATTCTGCGGGAAGGCGATTGGCAGGTGACGGCGATTGTCGAAGATTGCCCGGATTGTCCGGCACGGTTGATTGACCTGAAACCCGGTCACACTCGTGAAAACATGCCGTTGTGGGGAACAGCCATAGACATCGGCACGACCACTGTAACGCTGTGGTTGGTGGATTTAATGACAGGACAGGTTCGGGCACAGGTGGCCGAATATAACGGTCAGATCGCACGCGGCGAAGATGTCATTTCGCGCATTGTCTATGCTGGCAAAAACAATGGCGGGTCTGTGCTGCGCCAATTGGTGTTGGATACCATCAATAGCCTGCTCGAAGCCGCCTGCAAACGGGTGTTGACCAATCCGAGTGAGGTTATGAAAGCCACGATTGCGGGCAACAGCACGATGATTCACCTGCTGCTAGGCATCCCGGCAGACAGCATTCGTTTATCGCCCTTTGTGACCGCTGCCAATCATATACCCCCCCTAGCGGCACATGAAGTCGGCCTCGATATTCACTCTGAGGCGATTGTGGATTGCCTGCCCGGTGTAGCCAGTTATGTTGGGGCGGACATCACAGCCGGGGTACTGTCATCGGGTCTGGATGATGCCGAAGCATTGACCCTGTTTATGGACATCGGCACCAATGGTGAACTGGTCTTGGGGAATAACGAATGGCTGGTGGCGTGTGCGTGTTCAGCTGGCCCCGCTTTTGAGGGTAGCGGCGTTTTACACGGGATGCGGGCCACTGAGGGGGCAATTGAAGAGGTCTGGATCAACAGCACCAGCTTTGAGCCGACCTATCGTGTCATCGGGGGCGTTAAACCGCGTGGCCTATGTGGTAGTGGTTTAATTTCACTATTGGCGGAGATGTTCCTAACGGGGGTGGTGGACAAAGGGGGGCATATCAACACCCATCTGTCGAACTCGCGGGTACGTCAAGGTGAGCATGGGACGGAATATGTGGTGGCATGGGCCAGCGAAAGCAAAACGGGGCACGATATTGTCATCACCAACGTGGATATTGATAACCTGCTGCGGGCCAAAGCCGCCATCTATGCGGGTGTGAGTATCCTTGCCGAAAGCGTGGGGATTCCACTAGAGACGGTTGAGCAGGTGTTGATTGGTGGGTCATTTGGGAAGTACATCAATGTGGAAAAGGCAGTGGAAATCGGCCTGCTGCCTGACATGTCTTGGGGGCATTTCCATTTTCTCGGTAATACCTCGGTGCGTGGTGCTTATCTGGCGCTGCTCGATCACCAAGCGCGTGTTCGACTCGGCGAGATTGCGGCGCGTATGACGTATATCGAGCTTTCGGCTGACAATTCGTTTTATGAAGCGTTTATGTCTGCGCTGTTCCTGCCCCACACCGACCTCTCACGATTTCCAACGGTGCAGGCTGCGATAGTTACCTAAAGGAACAGGCTTATGTACATTATTGGCGAAAATATCCATATCATTTCACAAAAAGTGAAAGAGGCATTGGAAGCCCGCGACAGCAAGTTTTTCCAAAATTTGGCGGTCAAACAAGTTGAAGCAGGGGCACAAGCACTCGACATCAATCTAGGGCCGCGCAAAAAAGATGGTACAGAAATCTTTCCTTGGATGGTGGAAACCATTGAGGCGGTGGTGGATGTGCCCATCAGCTTCGACAGCACCAATCTATTAGGTATTGAGGCGGGCCTCAAGAAAATCCGTAAAGCCCAACCGATTATCAATTCAACATCTGCCGAACCGGAACGTTTGGAAAAAGTGCCGCTGGTGGCAAAACAATATAATGCCCGGCTGGTGGCGTTGACGATGGGGGCAAGTGGTATCCCCGTCAGTGCCGATGAACGGGTCAATATCGCAGTGGAAAAACTCATCCCACGTATGATCGAGATTGATTTCCCTATGCAGAATCTCATCATTGACCCATTGGTATTGACCGTCTCTGGCTGCCAAGAATATTGCCCGCAGTTGATCGAGACCATCCGTACCCTGCAATATGCGTGGGACCCAGCGCCGACTATTTCAGTGGGCTTATCCAACGTTTCTAATGCCGTCCCGCGTGAAAATCGTCCACTCATCAACCGCACCTACTGTGTCATGTTGATGGGGGTGGGGTTGCAGACCATGATTGCAGACCCGCTTGACCAAGCGCTGAAAGACACCATTCGGATTATCGAAACCCGCGATGACAGCACGGCGGTGGGGCGTCTCTATTTAAAGTTGTTTGATCGTTATGCAGCGATGGAAACACTAATGCCGGAAGACGTGGATATGACCGACCCTGAGCAGGTCGCCATTTGGAAGACCGTGCAGATTTTGCTCAATAAGGTGATTTATGCCGATTCGTATTTGGAACAGGAAATGACTGCCTAAAAACGTCGTGAGAGGAGAGGGTATCTTATGCCGAACTTTACTCCGGGACGTCGCTGGCAACCACCCTTTTATCCCTTTAAGCGTGAACCGCTGCGCTATCGGTTGTTGGAGCGCATGGAACGCATGGTAAAAGGCCCATTGTTTGGTTGTCGAATGTGTGGGAACTGTTTGTTGCAGGAGACGGCTTTTATCTGCCCGATGGAATGCCCCAAAGGTGCGCGGAATGGCCCATGTGGGGGGTCAACATCGGAACACTGTTATGTAGATGAAACGCGCCCTTGCATCTGGTATCGTATCTATACACGCGCTTTTGCGATGGGCCGCGAAGAAAAGCTGTTAGAGGTCATGCCCCCGCTGGATTGGGACAGGGTAGGCACGGAAACTTGGTGGGATGTGATGAAGCAGCTTCGCCAAGTGGGAGTGCGTCATTTTGGACGGGAGATGACATCGGGGAATGTCAAACGCCGCGCCAAAGCATGGGACAGCGTTTTTTATCCGGTGCGTCAGCCTGATTGGTGGCAGGGGGATGCTGAATATCATGCACCCGCCTATACCGAGCCGATTTCAGAATTGGAACGCCGCCTGAAAGCTGGCGAATTTGTGGTGACGGCAGAGGTCGCGCCACCCCTTAGCACGGCGACCAAAAAATTATGCACCAATGTCGAGATGGTCAAACCGTATGTCGCGGCGGTCAATTTTACTGATAATCCATCAGCGACGGCGCGTATGGCAAGTATGGCGTGCAGCATTATGGCGTTGGAGCACGGGGTTGAACCCGTCATGCAAATTGCCGCCCGTGACCGCACCCGCACCGGACTGCAATCCGAGGTGTTGGGGGCAAGTGCGTTGGGGGTTCGGAATATGCTGTGCCTGTCCGGGGATCACAGCCGGATGGGGCCGCCGCCATTGGGTCGGGCCGATGTGCTAGATATTGATTCCATCCAGATGTTGTGGATTTTGCGCCGGATGCGGGATGAAGGAAAGTTCTTAGACGGGCGTGAAATCAAACACCCACCCAAGTTCTTTTTGGGGGCCGCTGCCTCGCCGTTTGCATCCGAACCGCGCTTCCAAGCCCTACGTGAGCATAAGAAGGTCAATGCAGGCGCTCAGTTTTTCCAGACCAATCTGGTATATGATGCGGAGGGGATGGAAATTTGGCTGAATGAACTCGCCAAACGGGATGTCCTCGGTAAGGTTTATATCTTGATCGGTGTCACCCCGCTCAAGAGTTTGAAAATGGCGCTGTATATGCACAATGAAGTTCCCGGCGTTTTCATCCCAGAGAAACTGCTCAAGCGTATGGAAGCAGCCGGGGATGGCGCACAGGAGGAAGGTGTGCAGATCGCGCTCGAACTGATTGAAGCGATTAAAGGCAAGCAGGGCGTCAATGGAATTCATATCATGGCGGTAGGTTGGGAAGAAATCGTGCCACGCATCGTTACCGAGGCGGGTTTATTGCCACCCGACTTCAGCGCACCTGTTAGCCCAGAACCGAGCCATGTAGTCGCATAGTTGAACCGTAGGCATTGACATCGAAAGGAACGTCGAAGATGAAAATCGCAGTCAGTGGCAAAGGGGGGACAGGCAAAACCACCGTCTCCGCTTTGTTGGCCCAAGTATATGCCAATGCCGGACGCGATGTACTGGCAGTAGATACTGACCCTTCACCATGCCTAGCGGGGGCGTTGGGGTTTCCGATGGAACTACGTGCCCAACTCGCCCCCATTTCCAGCATGGACGAATTGATTGAAGAGCGGACAGGCGCAAAACCGGGGACGGTGGGCGGATTTTTTACCCTCAATCCCCGTGTGGATGATCTGCCGGAGCGTTTTAGCATTCAACATCGCGGGGTGCGTTTGTTGGAAATGGGCACGGTTGATGTGGGCGGCTCAGGCTGTATCTGCCCTGAAAGCGCTATGCTCAAAACCTTGTTTACCCATCTGCTGTTTCGTTCAGATGAAGTGCTGATTTTAGATATGTACGCCGGAGTGGAGCATCTGGGTCGCGCCACCGCCGATTTTGTGGATGCGATGCTGGTGGTGGTCGAACCAACCCGCCGCAGCCTCGGCACAGCGTCGCAAATCAAAAAATTAGCCGCCGACATTGGGCTGACCCGTCTGTGGCTGGTGGGCAACAAGGTTCGCAGCGCTGAGGAACAAGCCTTTTTGGAAGCGGAAACACCTGATATTCCGGTACTTGGATTTTTACCCGCCGCCTTGACTGTCCAAGAAGCGGATCGGCTTGGTGTGCCTGTTTATGATTATGTACCAGAACTGCGCTTGGAAGCGGAACGGATGGCGGAATTACTCGTGAGTGCTTTACAACGACAAGCTGAGGAGAAACATGGATGACCACGACAATTGCTCTTGCGGGTAAGGGCGGGGTGGGGAAGACGACCATCTCCGCCATGATTATCAAATATCTGATTCAAACGCAATCCGGCGCGGTGCTGGCGATTGATGCCGACCCCAGCAGCAACCTCAATGTTGTATTGGGTTTGGAACTGACTTGGACAGTCGGCGATATTCGGGAAGACCTGTTGGGTCAGGTCAAACAATCTTTGTTGGAGGGCGGCGCGGCGATGGGCAGCCTCTCCGGTGGAATTAGCAAACGCGAATATCTGGACTATCAGATTCGCTCCTCCTTGGTTGAAGGTACGCAGGTTGACCTGATTGCGATGGGACGCTCCGAAGGCCCCGGCTGCTATTGTGCGGTTAATCATAATCTGCGCGAAGTGGTGGACGGCATCAGCAAAAATTATCGGTATGTGGTTATTGACAACGAAGCGGGGATGGAACACCTTAGCCGCCGCACGACCCGTGATGTGCAGCACCTATTTGTGGTAACTGACCCCACTCAACGCGGTATTCAGGCCGCCGAACGTATTGCAGGTTTTCGCCATGCCCTTGATATTCACATTGAACATACCTATCTGATTCTAAATGGCTTGCGAACGGCGACGATTCCCACGCCATTGCAGAGTCGGATTGACGCCCTTGATATTCCGTTGTTGGGTTATGTTCCTTATGACACCCAGATGATGGAGTTTGAGTTTGAAGGCCGCCCGCTAGTAGACCTAGACAATCAGTCATTGGTGTATCAAGCGGTGTCGGGCATGTTACAGCAGGTTTTATAGCGACTGATCCCAATATCATCTTGAAGGAGAACTCCTTATGTCTCTCAGTATAGGCATCCCAAAAGAGCGTCATACTTCTGAATATCGGGTTGGTCTAACGCCAGTCGGTGTTTCAATTTTGACCAAACGGGGCCATCAGTGTTATGTCGAAAAAGGCGCTGGCGTCGGCAGTAATTTCAGTGATACTGAATTTGAACAGGCGGGAGCACGCATTACTTATGATGATGCGGAGGTCTTTCGTCGAGCCGACATAATCCTCAAGGTTCAGCGCCCAACTGAGGAAGAAATGTCATGGATGGCGGATCATCAGACCATCATGGCGTTTATGATGCTAGCCGTTACCCCACCACACCAGCTTCGCCTATTGGAGGAAAAAGGGACAGCCGTCGTTTCGTATGAACGAATTGAAGAACGTAATGGAATGCTGCCTGTTTTGTACCCCTTGAGCCAGATTGGTGGACGCATGACCGCCCAAATTGCGGCCCAATATCTCCAAAATAATCGCGGTGGCAAAGGGATTTTGCTTGGCGGAGTCGCAGGCGTACCCCCCGCCGATGTGGTGATTATTGGGGCTGGCGTAGTAGGCATGAATGCAGCGCAGGCTTTTCTGGGTATGGGAGCGCGGATTATCCTGTTAGATCACGATTTGCAGAAACTCCAAGCTGCCCATGAGTATTTTGACGGACGCATCACGACAATGGTTTCGCACGATGCCAATTTAAAACGGGTGTGCAAATTTGCGGATGTGTTAGTTGGTGCGGTGCAAATCCCCGGCGAACCTGCTCCTCTGATTATCACGAAGGAGATGGTTGCCTCAATGCGTCCCGGTTCAGTTGTTATTGATCTGAGTATTGATCAAGGGGGATGTATCGAGACCAGCCGTCCGATGCAGCATAACGACCCCATCTTTATGGTTGATGGAGTTGTCCATTACTGTGTGCCAAACCTGCCGGGGGTTGTAGGGCGAACTTCTACCCACGCTTTCCTCAATGCAGCTTGGCCTTTTATTCAACTGGTAGCGGAGCATGGCATCGAACGCGCCGTTGAATTAAACGCGGCCTTGCATCGAGGGACGGTCATCTTTCAGCGAGAAAAAACGCCTGAACCCGCCTAAATAAAGGCCCTGCCGCAGTCGCAATTTGGCTAGAGTGAGCCTATATCAAAGTTTTTGACTTGGGCACAATCTCTAGCCGCCCGATGCAGTTTTTGTCGTATACTATTTCATGGTGGGGGGTTCCGAATATTATTCGTCGCATCACAGTGATAAGGAACCCTAGATGAAAAAAGCTAAGCCGCTGTTACCCATTCTTTTAATTGCTATCCTTGCAGTCAATGTGATTTTGTTTGTGGCTGACCCTGTGCCGTTGCAGGCGCAACAGAGCAGTACCACACCGACCCGCACCCCACGCCCCACACGGACCCCAACCGCTACCCCTGAACCGCCTCTACTTGAAAATGTATCAGTTGCTCGTGGCGGCATTGAAGTTTTCCCGCTACCAGACCGTAAATCAGGCCGGATTTTCGCGGCGGCGGTGGGGACATTTGCACCGCATGTAGCCGGTCGGGATGCAGAAGAAAAATGGCTTTTTATCTATTATTTTGATCGCGGGGTGTTGAAAGCAGGGTGGTCACCAACTCGGGGGTTGGTCTTAGAAGAGGAAGAAGTCACCGCCTTGGCCGTGATTGACCCCGAAGATGCTCCCGAACTGCCGGATTTGGAATTTAATGAATTGGCCTCTCGCCCGTATGGCACACGTCGCCCTAGCAGTTCCGCGACTGCCACTCCAACAACTAGTTCCAATACAGGGAACGGGAACAACAATCCTCCTCCCCCACCCCCGCCAACCGCCACACAGCCACCCGCTGGCACGCAAGAGCCGTAATGATTTTTGGGAGGGGTATATTGACTCAATATGCCCTTCTCTCTCAAAACATCTCATTTAAGACTGAATTGGCCGCATGATACCCGCACATGCCATGTACCCCACCCCCCGGCGGAGTCGAGGAGGAACATAGGTAGATGCCTTTGGCGGGTGTGGAATAGGGGTTGAGGCGTAAGGTGGGTCGCATGATTAATTGGAGAATATCTTGCACGCCGCCGTTAATGTCGCCGCCAAGATAGTTGGGATTATATGCCTGATAGTCGGTGGTGTTCATGTGATGACAGGCGAGAATGCAGTCTCGGAAACCGGGAGCGAATCGCTCGATTTGGTTTTCTATGGCCTCGGTCATATCTACCGTTGAGCCATTCGGTACATGACAATAGGCCCATGCGGTGTGTTTGCCATCCGGGGCACGGGTGGCATCAAAGAGGCTTTGTTGGGCAACGATTACATAAGGTTTTTCGGCGTGATGTCCCTGCCAGATAGTCTTTTCAGATGCGGCAATGTCGCGCAGGGTTGGCCCAATGTGTAAGGTGGCGGCGCGGGAACATGCGACGGCTTTCCATGGAATAGGGTCACTCAATGCCCAATCAAGTTTGAACACCCCCATCCCATAACGATATTTTTGCAGTCGGTTTTGATAAGGGGTAGGTAGTCTCTCTCCAACGATTTCGACCAATTGACGGGGAGAGGTGTCAAATAGATATGCCAGTGCTGACGGCAGTTCTTGGATGGATGTGACCCGCTGACCCGTAATCATTTCTCCCCCCAGTGATCGAAAATATGATGCCAACGCATCCGCCAGTTTCTGGGATCCGCCCTTTGCGATGGGCCAACCGACATAATGCCCCAAAATCCCCAAAACTAGGCCAAATGAAGCTGAGGCGATATGTCCCATTGTCAGCATGGAGTGACCCGCTAATCCGGCAAATAGAGCGCGGGTACGTTCTTCTCGAAACAGGGTTTTGGCAAAGGTCTGCAATCGCAGCAGGGCCGGAATTCCAAAACGAGTCAGGGCAAATGGATGGCGCGGAAAGCGGAGCAGAGGAGCGAGTGTCATGTTGACCAACGTACCCCAATCATTAACTAGGGGGGTCATGAATCGGCGATACAATTTGGCATCCCGCCCCAATTGATCGGCAGTAGCATCAATGGATTTTTCGAGGGTGATCACCGTGCTATTATCGAGGGGATGCGCCAGCGGAACAGGGGAGTGAATCCATTCAAGACCATGTTCATACAAGGGCAAATCACGGAAAAACGGGGAACTCGCACCTAGCGGATGGATTGCCGAGCATATATCATGGATAAAACCGGGTAGGGTCAATTCTGCTGAACGCATCCCTCCACCAATTGTGTTGGCGGCTTCGATCAATAGCACCGATTTTTGGGCACGAGCTAGAGTAATCGCTGCCGCCAATCCATTCGGGCCAGACCCAATGACTACAACATCGTATGTTGGGGAAGTTGCCATTTCGTGTTACCGCCTTTCCAGAACTAACCGTGAGTATCCTACGTAGAGGGGATTGTACAAAGTTTCAGATTTCACAACTTTAGCCAATTTGCCGCTATACTCTATATTCCAATTGTTAAAAACCAGAGGCACTGTGTTTGAATGTCTAATGTAGCATTCGAAATTCTGATTATCCTGCTCTTGATTTTGGGAAATGGCGTGTTGGCGATGTCCGAAGCTGCCATCATTTCGGCACGTAAGGCGCGTTTGGAACGCCTTTCGGATGAGGGGCACGCCGGGGCAAAATCCGCTCTAGAACTCGCCAAAAACCCGACGCGCTTTCTTTCCACGACCCAAATTGGTATTACGCTGGTGGGAATTTTGGCAGGTGCATTCGGGGGCGCTACTGTCGCTGAAAAATTGGCCGAAGCGCTGGATGGGATTGAACCTCTCGCTCCCTATAGTAATGGTATCGCGTTGGCGCTAGTTGTCTTGACTATCACTTTCCTCTCACTGATTTTGGGTGAGCTAGTTCCCAAACGATTAGCCCTAAATAATCCTGAACGCATTGCTTCACTGGTAGCGGGGCCAATGAATTTTCTTTCCAAGATTACTGCACCTATTGTCACCTCAATCGGTTTCACAACCGATATAGCCCTGCGATTACTAGGAGTTAAACCCTCCATTGAACCACCTGTCACCGAGGATGAAATTCGGATTTTGATTGAACACGGTACACAGGCGGGCGTTTTTGATGAAGCCGAACAGGATATGGTGGACAGCATCCTAAGTTTGGATCAAACTCGCGTTAAAGAACTAATGACCCCGCGCACGAAAGTAATTTGGCTAGATGTGGATGACTCCATTGAAGCCAATTTGCAGAAGATCGCGGGCAGTGGTTTTTCCTATTATCCAGTCTATCAAGACTCCCCTGATAACGTGGTTGGGATTGCCTCGGTCAAAGATATGTGGGCCAAGACGATCAAGGGCGAGAAACTTGACCTTAAGGAATGTCTGCGCAAGCCTACCTTTGTTCCCGAAACCGTCTTTGCTCTCAAGATGCTCGATATTTTTCAGGAGTCGGGCGAACATGTTGCGCTCGTCTTGAGCGAGTTTGGTGGGGTAGAGGGCTTGGTGACACTCATTGATATTATGGAAGCCATTGTCGGCGATTTGCCCTCCTTAAGCGAAATTGCCGAGGCCCAGCCTTTCCAGCGTGTGGACGGCTCATGGTTGTTGGATGGCCTGCTCTCGATTGATGAGGTCAAAGAGATGTTTGAGCTTGAGGCCGACTTGCAGGGTGAAGAAAACAATACTTTCTCAACACTTGGCGGTTTTTTGGTGATGAACTTGGAGCGTATTCCAAAAGCTGGTGATTATTTGGAGTCAGCAGGACTGCGCTTTGAGGTGATGGACATGGACGGCAACCGAGTAGACAAAGTTTTGGTAACTAAATTACCCGAAAAAGTTGAAGAACCGAAATCATCCGATGATTAATTTGTGAAGTTTGCCTCTCAATTTGACCTACTGAAGCCACTTCAAAACCTCCAATAATTAAGGGTTATAACCGCATGAATAAGCCATCCTCGTATTTGACAGGGTGGTTGCAATCTTGGTATAATGAGAACATGTGTTCAATACCAAGAGGGATAAAACATGAGCGCGACATCTAAACTAAACACCCTTCGAGAACTGCAACGTATCCCCGGTGTTGGCCTGCGTGTAGCCGAAGATTTGTGGAATCTGGGCTTCCGTTCTGTCAACGAATTGAAAGATCAAGACCCTGAAGCCTTATATCAGCGCCTGTGCCAGCAGCAGCGCCATCAGGTAGATCGTTGTATGCTCTATGTACTGCGGTGCGCGGTTTATTATGCCTCCAACAAAAGCCATGAACGCGAATTGTTGAAGTGGTGGAACTGGTCAGATATGGCCTTGCAACCCCAAAGCTAAACCAGCCCCACCTTCTATCTCTATAGATCCAAAATCATTAATTCTCGCGGGAAACTCGTCAGACTCTTACCGCCATCGGGTGTGACCACAATATTGTCTTCGATACGCACACCAAATTCGCCGGGGATATACAGCCCCGGCTCAATGGTAAAGACCATACCGGGTTCAAGTTGCCGTTTGTTCCCCTGTACAATATTGGGATGTTCGTGAATATCAATCCCCAAACCGTGTCCGGTGCGGTGGATGATATATTGAGCAAAGGCTGATTGTCGTAGGATACCTGCCGCTGCTGAATCCACCTCCTCGGCTGCTATACCGGGATGAACTTTTTGCCGTCCAGCTTCATTTGCGCCCAACACCGCCGCATACAACGCCTTGAATTTTTCCGATGGCTCACCGACAAAAAAGGTGCGGGTGATGTCGGACACATAGCCCCTATAAACCGTGCCGTAATCAATCAGCAGGGGTAGACTCCGTTCAAGGCGAGTATCCCCCGGCATTCCATGTGGTAGAGCGCTGCGTGGGCCAATCAGGATTAGGGGGGCGAATGAATCTTGTTCGCCACCTAATTCAGTTTGGTGTTGAGTCAAAATCTGGGCGATCTGGCGCTCGGTCATGCCCAGTTTTATATCGCGTAGGGTACGGCGCAGGGCCTCTTCGCTAATTTCAATGGCCTTCCGATGCAGTGCCACCTCTTCGGCTGATTTGATAATCCGCAGGTTGACCAGTTCCTCATCAGCGGGGACGATATGTGAACCGGGGGCATATTCTTGGAGCAATTGCCCTTCCAAGACGCGCATTTGCAGCCCTTCCACGCCGATTCGCTTGCCCGCTAATCTCATGCTTTGTATGGCCCTGCCAAACGCGCCGTGATAACCTTCCGCGTCGCTCCACACAAACAAATCGCCTGCAAAACCATGTTCCTTTATTTTTTCCTGCTCAAGCAGCGGGATAATCACGCCGGGGTTGCCTTGTTTTGGCACAATCAACAGCAGAGGTCGTTCACTGAGATGAAATGTGACTCCGGTCAAATAGCGCAGGTTCGCGCCGGGGACGAGTACAATGGCATCGAGGCCGGCATCCGCCACGATTTTTTGCAGGCGGGTAAAACGTTCATGTTGCATAAGATCAACCTTAAGTGGCTTGATTTAATAACTAAAAACGATTCTAGACTTCATAGTTGAATTCGATTCGGCTTTGCAGCACGATTTCATCTAAGATATTTTTCGAGAAACCCTTGGCTGCGGCTTCTCGGAAATACAATTTCAAAATCGGAATGTTGATTATCTCTTCAATACAATCCATATACCTTTCTACGATTGCTTTCACTGAATAGAGTTTTGCAGCACCTTCCCGTAGCCTTCGTGTTAACTCTTCAACATCGGCTTCGGATTTAATGACAAATGAGATGGGGTACCGTTCAATCTTGTCTATGTCAAGGAAATATTTCCGAAAATCAAGCGTTTCTGTGACTTGGAAAAACCTTCCCAACGGACGCATCACAAAATCAATCCCACCATCATTCGCATTGGTACGGCCTGTTTTGTAGAGTTTGAGGTTTTCGGGATGAATGTTCTCTAGGGTAGTGCCAAAGTAGGTGACTTGATTGTGAAAATAGGATTTCAAAATGGCATAACTCACTATTTCAAAGATGCGGGCATCTGCATTGGGAGCTAACAACTCAAGAATGAAATTTTCTATCGTAGGGTCATTCTCGCCTGCGAGATTTTTGAGGCGTTCAATCGTTTGCAAAAATTGCTCGAATGCACTCCGTTTTGTGGCAACATACAAGTCAATGATTTCGATAAGTGCAGAAGCGATATTATGTTGTTTTCCACCGATATTGATGACGAGGAGGTTTTCATTTATCCAATAGCGATTGGTTTTTAAATCTCTCAAGATAGGGATAAATTCGATTTCGGGGAAATATCGCCTAAATTCTTCATTCATCCGGCTGTTCAAAGCATGATTTTGAAGTCTATTGCCAAAGGGTAGTTCTCTCTGTCGGTGCAATAAATCAGTAAATCTTGCACCCGCGTAGTCCACATAGCCGACTTTTTGGTCAAAGCCGTTTCGGTGGTAATCCTCAACTAAAACATAAACGGCGTAGAGATTGGCAAAACTAGATCGGGCCTTAGCTCCGCGAGCGGCTGATCTGGTTTTGATATTTAAATATTGCAACAGTGGACTTTTTTGAAAAATTTCCGCTTCTAAATCGCCAAATTGGGAAGCCAATATGTGTTTTATTTGGGCGGTGAATTCATGTTCCATGATTAAGACTCAAACAGGTGCATCTGAGAATCCATATCCTGCTCATAACTTTTAAGTTCTGGCTTCAGTATCTCGCCTTTATAATGGGTTGCGATTCGTAGACGTCTAATTCCAATTTTGATGTACTCTTCCTCAATTTCGATACCAATCGAGTTTCGACCCAACCGTTGTGCGACAAAAGAAGTGGTAAATGTGCCTGAAAATGGGTCTAAAACAGTATCCCCCTCATTTGAACTTGCACGAATGATACGCTCTAAAAGTGCGATGGGTTTTTGGGTGGGATGATTTTCATATTCATCCATGCGGTATCGGACTCGTGGGATATTCCAAACATTGCCGGGTACTTTACTGCTACTATATACAGTAGGAACAGGTTTTCGATAATCAATTAATTTGCGGGTAGCGCCCGTTTTTGCCTCTACCAAAATATCATCAGCATTAAAGGTATATTGTTTTTTATCTTTAACACAAAATAGGATAGGCTCATATAGTGAGCCATAATACCGTTTTGCCTGAACACCGGAACTGTCATAACACCAGACAATGCGAGACAAAATATCTAATTTTTGGCTCAAATAAATATCAAAATAAGGCATGTTCTGAGTCGAAGCCATCATATACATAGAGGCGTTGCTTTTTAATTTCTTAATGCATAAATCCAACCACTGAAAACACCAGTTTCGATATTCTTCATCGGTAGCCCATTTTTCTTTTTTACCGTTGAAACTCTTGCCAATGTTATAGGGTGGATCAAGAAAAATGAGGTCAATAGATTCGTCAGGAATTTCATAGGCGAGAATATCTAAGGTATCACCCCAATATATTTTGTGATTATCCCTTTCAAATAACTCAGCCATTACACGACACCTCAATCACTACAACTAATCAAGTTAATTATAGAACAAAATTTTCAAATAGCCTCATTTGACGATCCATTCAACCTGCGCGTTAGCGATTCTCAGCAAGTCGTTGAGTTGAACTTCCAAAGTAATGTCGCGCCGACCCATCCCACAGTATACCGTGCCGAGCGGGAGTAGGTTTTGGTCAATGACGACCTTCACATTTTCACGGGCGGAAAGCGGCCCCACACCCCCGATTTCTTGACCAAGATCGTTGAGAATTTCCTCTGGCGACCCCGCGATAATATTGCCCCGTTTGACGCCAAACACCGCCGCTAATTTTTTGTAATCGGCACGAGCAGGGGCGCGAATGCCTGCTAGAATCCAAAATGAATCCTTGACCTGAAAGGCGATGGTTTTCAGCAATGCCTCGATTGGAAAGGGTAGCTTATCGCCCATGTCTTGATGATTGGTAAAGGGTTCGTGTTCATGGATGACAAATGGAACACCCGATTCCTGTAACAGCCGTAGATTTTCATCATAGCCCAGTACGCTCATCATATTTTCCTATTTATAGACCCAACATAGAAACGGCGTCTAAAGGCAGAATTATTGGGAAGGGGATAACTTGGATTGTGCCAGTGTCGCCACCAAGAGCGATCTTGTTTCCATCAGGACTAACCGCAGCAGCATAAAACGGCTCATTTGGAAGCAAAAATGTGGACAAAACCATACCCGTATCTGGATTCCATGTTCTCAAAGTTCCATCTGCCGTTAAACTTGTTAGGGTATGCCCATCAGGACTAAATAGTACAAATTGTACATCACTCACTGACCAATCAATTTGACTACTATCCGTTGCCCTCAGATCGTGGAGCGGTTGACCTGAACCTAAACTCCAAATGCGTACCCAACCAGAATCGCTGCCACTAGCTACACGGGTACCATCAGGATGCCAATCAACTGCAACAATTATTGGATTATGCGCTCCGTCTAATGGCTCAGTGAACCATGTTTGGTAGGTATAGGTGTTTGAATTCAATATTCCTGTATTTCCAGATAAGCTCGCCACTACTATTTGGGATCCATCGGGACTCCATATCATATTGTCTATCGAATCACCTTCTTTTTCAGAGAGAAGATGAAAATTACTTGCGCTCCAAATCCGAAGATTTTTGCTAACCCCAAAATTAAAGGTAAGAATCTGGCTCCCATCTGGATTCCAACCAGCCCAAGTTACTTCGCTTGCCGTCCCTATTAAAATTTGCAAGAGTTCCCCGGTGTTGGCATCCCACACACGCGCCGTATTATCAGAGCTTCCACTCACAATTTGTTGCCCATCAGGACGCCAGCTAATTGACCCTATAGCATTGGTATGTCCTAATAGCGTAAACAAAGGTTGATCTAATGCCTGACTCCAAATTTTGATTGTTCCATTCATCTGCCCAGTTGCAATTTTTTGGGAATCGGGACTCCAAGCAACGGCAGTGATTCTAGTTGGGGGAACTTCCTCTTGCGCCGTAATGATATGCTGTGTATTGACTTGAAGTATCCAAAGGCAAATCAAGAAGGGGATAACTTTATCCCACCATCGTCGTGATTTCATCTCGTACATCCTTCAAATACTCTCAAACAGATGGAATTGAATGAAAGTGAAATCAAACATTTAGGCGTCGTGGGCGATATTGGATCGCTTCCGCCATATCCACAACTTCGATTCGGTCATGGTCGGCGAGGTCGGCGATGGTGCGGGACAGCTTCAAAATACGATGATAGGCACGGGCACTGAGTTGCATCTGGCGTAGGGTGGCATTAATCAATTTTTCGGCGTCAGGCTGCATCTCGCAATAATCACGGATTTCACTGGCCCCCATGTCAGCGTTGGAATGGAGACGGGGGCTGTTTTTAAATCGTTCACGTTGGCGGGCGCGGGCCGTCTCGACACGATTTTGCACATGGGCAGAAGGCTCACCACGTCGGGCATCGGTCAATTTATCGTAATCCACGCGCGGCACATCCAAATGAATATCAATGCGATCCAGCAGTGGGCCAGAAATGCGTTTTTGATAATTGCGAATCATCGAATCACTGCATGTACAGCGGTGAACCGGGTCGCCTAAATATCCGCAGGGACAGGGATTCATGGCGGCGATGAGCATAAAACTCGCTGGAAAGGTCAGGGCGACTTTGGCGCGGCTGATGGTGACAAATTTATCTTCAATGGGTTGGCGCAGCACTTCTAAGGTATGCGTCCCGAACTCAAGGAATTCGTCCAAGAAGAGAATTCCCCTATGTGCCAAAGTTATTTCGCCGGGGCGGGGATAACTGCCACCCCCCACTAATCCTGCTTCTGAAATAGTGTGGTGGGGAGCACGAAAGGGCCTCGATTGAATCAGAGGATGGTCGCCGGGCAGTAAATCGGCGACGGAATAGATGCGCGTGACTTCAAGGGCTTCGGAAATCGCCATCTGGGGCAAAATGCCGGGGAGGGCACGCGCTAACAGTGTCTTGCCGACACCGGGGCTACCGACCATCAAAACATTGTGCGAACCAGCCGCAGAGACTTCGAGACCCCGTTTGACGTGCTCCTGCCCTTTGATGTCTTGGAAATCCACCAGACCTTGCATCAATTGACTTTCACCATACAAGCCGGAGCTATTCCGGTTGTAGGGCGGAATCACATTGAGGTCGTAGAGATGTTCGACCAACTGACCAAGCGTTTCAACGGGGATAATTTCAATATCGGGGACAAGGGCAGCCTGCGACGCATCATCAGCGGGGACATAGGCCCGTTCAAAACCACTCTCCCATGCCTTATGCACCATCGAAAGGATGCCGCGTACATGCCGGACACGTCCGTCTAACCCTAATTCACCCAGAAAAACCGCGTCTTCAGTGGTTGGAATGGGTAATTGATCGGTGGCGCATAAGACTCCAACCGCCATTGGCAAATCATATGCAGGGCCTTCTTTGCGGAGGTCGGCGGGGGCGAGGTTGACGATATAGCGTTGATTGTTGAAAGTTAGGCCTGTGTTCTTGATGGCGGCCCGCACTCGTTCGCGGCTTTCTTGCACGGCGGTATCTGGGAGACCGACCACCTGAAAAGCAGGTAGACTGGAGGCCGAATAGTCTACCTGCACTTCAACGATTTCACCCTCTAGGCCAAGTAAGGCGCATGAGTGAACAACTGCCAGCATGTGTTTTTATCCTGAGTCAAATGATAGCTAGTAGCGCAGTTTATTATGAACGACGTTGCCATCCTGCGCTACCAATGGAATCATCTAGGCCTCAGCGGGCGTTAATTCTTCTTCACTAATTGGGAAATCACGGGTCACTTCCCAACGCGGGAGGTGATAGGTACGTTCGGCTTCTTCAGCAAGTTCGGCGCGGAAATTGGGATGCGCAATGTCTACCAAGGCCATTGCTCGTTCACGGATGGTGCGTCCGTACAAATCGGCAATCCCGTACTCTGTAGCTACAAAATGCACATCATTACGAGTTGTGACCACGCCAGCGCCCGATTTCAAAACTGGCACAATACGACTGACCGTATCATCTTTCGCGGTGCTCGGCAGGGCGATAATGGGCAATCCACCTTTGCTGCGGGCCGCCCCACGAACGAAGTCCAATTGACCACCGACACCTGAATAGAAATAGGGGCCAATGCTGTCCGCGCAAACTTGCCCGGTCAAATCCACTTCAATCGCGGAATTGATGGCGACCATCTTGTCATTTTTGGCGATGAGGTAGGGATCGTTGACATATTCGGTGGGGTGGATTTCGACAATCGGATTGTCATTGACAAAATTATAGAGGCGCTTCGTGCCAAGCATAAACCCTGCGATGATTTTGCCGGGGTGGAAGGTCTTGCGTTCGCAGGTGATGACGCCTTTATTGACCAGATCAATCACACCGTCAGAAAATAGCTCAGTGTGGACACCCAGATGTTTGTGATTGGTAAGGTAATGCAGTACCGCCGTCGGAATACCACCAATTCCGGTTTGCAGACATGCCCCGTCTGGAATCAGGGCTGCGATATGACGGGCAATCCGGTCGGTAATTTCGCCGCCAGCCGCCATATGGATTTCAGGCAGTTCATAGTCTACCTCAACAATGTAGTCGAGTTTGGAGACATGGATGAAACTGTCGCCGAGAGTGCGTGGCATCTTAGGATTGACTTCGGCGATGATGATTTTGGCTGAGTAGGCAGCAGTTCTGGTGACGCCGACTTCAATGCCAAACGAACAGTAACCGTGATCGTCAGGCGGGCTGACCTGAATCAGCGCCACATCAATCGGCAAACGGCCTGATGAAAATAGCCCCGGAATTTCCGAAAGGAAAGCGGGGGTAAAGTCGGCCCGCCCATCATTGACGGCTTGACGCACATTCTCACTAATGAACAAGGTGTTGACCCGCAGGTGGGGGGTCATTGCGGGCGCAACATAATCACTGCCTGCCATTGCCAAGACCTGCACGATTTCAACATCGCACAGATTCGGGGCATAGTCTACTAATGCTTTGAGTAGGGTTTGGGGAACTGAGCAGTTGCCAGTCAGAAAAACACGATTTTTGTTTTTAATCATGCTGATGGCTTTCGCTGCGGATACAAGTTTTGGCTGATATTGGTTAAGCCATTCCATTTGTGTGGCCTCCGGTAACTTCATCTGATCGGTAAAGCTGGTGAGTTTTAATTGGCAAAGTAAGTCTCACTCCTTCTGTCAGACTTGATACTAAAAGTATTGGGCCAGATTTGTCAGTTCAAAATGAGACTATCCGCGTAGGCCGAAAGTCACTCTTTTTTCGTTAGGGGGGTATGGGGTGGTCACACATCTGAATGCGGGGTAGACTTCAAGGTGTATTTCTTCCTCCAAAGGAGCTTTTACGTGTTGACTCGTGCAGCCACTTCTAACACCCTTCAGGCGATTCTTAAGCTGACTCGTTGGCAAGAATTTTGGGCTTTTACGTCCATTCTAACGTGGTTAGGAGGCCTGTTGGCCTATGAAGTGCGTGGCGCGACCCTAGACTGGCGTTTATTTGTGGTGTTCATCGCCAATATGAGTGCGATGGCCTATGCCTTTATGATTAATGATATTGAGGACGCAGTGGATGATACCCATGACCCAGATCGCGCCCGCCGTAATCCAATTTCCAGCGGCGAGCTTTCCAAAAAAGTGGGTTGGACAGCTTCGATTATCATGTTTGGCTTGTCAGCGGTTTGTTATGCACTGGCAGGGTGGCGGGCTTTTGTGGTGGGGGCAATTATCCTGATTTTGGCGCATCTCTATTCGTGGCATTTAGTACGCCTAAAAGCACGCCCACTGGTGGATATTTTGTCGCACGCCATGTTTCTGAGCACCCTGTTATTTTTGGCAGCGTTTTTCATCTACACCACACATATTGGCTATTTATGGACGATGGTCTTGGGGACATTTTTGATTTCGGCCTATGGTCAACTGTATAACCAAGTACGGGATTACGAAGCCGACCGAGCAGCCGGACTCCATAACACTGCCAGTATTTTAGGTCTACGTATCACGCAGATCTTAGCCCCAGCTTCCCTCGTCGGAGCATTATTGGGTTTCTTGGCAGCGATTTTAATGGGGGCATTCCCCATCTGGCTGTTGCCAGTATTGATCGTGACGATAATTGTAGTACATATTGTCCTGCGAAATGTAAAAACGGATATGCGGGGTAGCGAGACTGATGATAATATTGCATTAGTACAACGCGAGTTCTTGACTGTCGTCAATACCTTGATGTTAGTATGGTTGATTGTAGCGCTGGTTTCATGAATTAGTGCAAGTTCAAATCTATCTATGGAAGCTCTGACCCAAATTGCTTTAGATGCACTGCCATGCAAATTGGTATGGTTCATTGCGCGTCGTGAACAATTTTTGTATACCCATTCAATCAGTGCTAGTGGTGGCCCAGATACCGAAAATTTGTTTTTGTGGCTTATTTACAGCTATTGGCCCGACAAGCGCTTCCCCTTTAAACACAGTGATAACCCACTGGCTGAAATTTTGCTCAACAACGTGTCGCTGGTCAATCTCCATGCCGATCAATTAAAGACGGTTAATGGAGGAGCACCCATCGCAAAAGCCCTAAAGCAGCTTGAATTGGATTATATCAGCCTTTTTCCGGTGATTGGGCTACATGACGAACCGTTTGGCCTGCTGGTGACGGCTGCCTCCCAAGATGAAATATTGGACGATGGGCCGTCGCAAAAAATGACTCAACTCCTATGTCGCCAAGCCGTTTTGCAGCTTGAAAATGAACGACTGACGGAGAAAAGCGACATTACTGAGGCCTATCGGCGTGGGCAGGAATTAGAGCAGCAGACCAAACGCCTCGAAGCGCTTAATCAAGCCTCCCGTGCGATCAGTTCCGCGCTGTCTCTGCCGGAGGTAGTGGAAACGATCCTGTCTTCTGCGAAACAGGTTGTGCAAAGTGTCGTCGCTTCAATTCTGCTGCGTGATTCAGATAACCCTGATGAATTGATTTACGTGGCGACAGTTGGCCCCTATGCTGAAACACGACACGGCCAACGTATCCCATTGGGGCACGGTATACCGGGGTGGGTCGCTTTTCAGGCCCAACCACTGCTTATTCAGGATGTCGCCAACGATCCCCTCTTTGGCCCCGATATTTTCCGTGATCCTCATCTCAATATCAATTCCGTTGCGGCTGTGCCACTCAAAAGTGCTGATACTGTAATTGGCGTGTTAGAGGTTATCAATAAGGAATTGGGGGTCTTTAACGAAGGGGATTTGGCCGTATTGGAAAGCCTCGGCGCATCTGCGGCTGTCGCTATTCATAATGCCAGTCTCCATGACCAAACCCAACGTCGTCTAACGGAACTAGGCATCTTGTTGGAGGCGAGTGAAGCTGTCTCGACAACGATGGAATTTGAAATCATCTTGGAACACATCATTAGTCGTCTGCGAGAGACCCTTGATATTCAACGCACACTACTCATCACGCATGATGTTGACCGAAACCGATGGATTAGTCGGGCAGAAGTCGTTCTCTCTATCCCCTCGAATTTGCATGATACAGTAGAAATACGCCGGACTACATGGGACAGTACCCAAGGGCCGGTTTGGGATTTGGAACAATATCCCATCATGCAATCGGTGGCGTCGGAAGGCCAGCCCTATTTTGTACTGGTGGATAATGACAAAAACTTGCCGGGGGATCAGGTCTATTTGAGAAGTATGGGAGTCGGGGGATGTCTAATCGTGCCGCTCATCACCTACGGGCAAATTGTTGGCCTATTGTTGTTGATGACCCACGAACGTCGCCCCTTTGATTCCAGCGAATTTTCCTTGTGTCAAGGGATCGCCAATATCGTGGCGAACGCGCTGGAAAATGTCAATCTCTATTCCTCTTTGGATCAACGGGCTAAGGCTCTCGAAAAGGCGTATCGGGAACTTGAGGATAATGATCGCATTAAAGATCAATTGCTGCAAAATCTATCGCACGAACTCAGTACCCCACTGACGCATGTGTTGGGTTATATGAGCTTGTTGATTGATGGGCATTTTGGCGAACTAAACGCCGAGCAACTTAAAACCTCCGAGTTGGTGATTCAAAAATCCCAGCGGATTGCTGATTTGGTCAAGGACATTATCGCCGCGCATTCCACTAGCAGCGGGATGCTCGATTTCGCTACGGCACGGTTGGAACAGGTGGCTACCTTAGCGGCCCGTTCGCTCAGTGGAAAGGCTGAATCTGCCAATATTCGCATCTTGCTACGTGCCCAACCCAATTTGCCGTCAGTCACGATTGACCGGGTCAAGATTACTGAAGTATTTGAAGCCCTAATTGACAACGCCATCAAATTTAGTGAGGGTGGGTCAAGCATCGAAATTACGATTGTGGACACCAACTCACCGATGGTGCAAGTCAGTGTACGCGACGAGGGCATTGGCATTCCCCCCGAAGAACATGAGCGTATTTTCCGCCGATTTTATCAAGTGGACGGCAGCACCACCCGACAATTTGGCGGGACGGGGCTGGGTCTTGCCATCGCTGCCAGTGTCATCAAGGGGCACGGCGGTAAAATTTGGGTGGAAAGTGAAGTGGGGCAAGGCGCCTGTTTCTTTTTTACCATCCCCAAAGCAACCTCCCCTGCTCCGGTTGCCCATCACAAGGCATTGGCCTAATCCGCGAAACTTGATAATCGAGAAAAACGTATAATGAATTTAGACCGATTTTTTGGCTAAAGGCGGGTTTATTTATGCACTCATTTGGAAAATTCGTTGCGACGATGACTATTTGGTTAGCGTTTTTGGGAGTGATGATCGCGGTTTTTGCTTCGGATGCCGCTACAACACTGGGAGGGGGTAATGTCGTAGCCGTGATCGCTATTTTAGCCATAGCGGCAGTATTGGGTACTGCTGCCGTTAACACGGCTAGCGAACACGACTCAAGGGAGCAGGCCGAGCGCAAAAAACTCAAACGTACCGAGCAGGGCCGCATTGAACGCCTGATGCAGTTGATGGATGAAGATGATATTGTCGAACTGGAAGAGGTGCTCAAGGAGCGGGAGGTCGCCGCGATTCGACGGACGGACAATTAAAAAGCCGAGGCATAAAAAACCCCGGCCTTTTGTTTTCTAGTGAATTACTTGCCCAAGCGTTCCTTGAATGCCTTTGTCAATTCCGGCAGGAACTCGAACAAGTCATGCACGACCCCATAACGGGCCAGCTTGAAAATGGGCGCTTCCCCATCTTTGTTGATCGCTACGATGGTCTTGCTGGTACGCATCCCTGCTTGATGTTGAATTGCGCCGGAAATCCCACACGCAATATATAAATCAGGGCTGACGACCTTGCCGGTTTGCCCCACTTGATGGGCATAGGGAATCCATCCAGCGTCCACAGTGGCACGGCTGGCTCCAACAGCACCGCCCAAAACGGCAGCTAATTCACGCACGGGTTTGAATCCATCCGGCCCACCGACACCGCGTCCACCGGACACGATAATCGCCGCATCGGATAAATTGACCTGCCCAACGCTTTCCTCAAATGACACTTGCTTGGTCGCAATCTGGTCTTCGCTCAACACCGGGCTAACGCTACTGACCTCCCCACTGCGGCTGGTATCGGGAGCAGGGGCCTTGAATGCACGGTTACGCAATGTGGCGAACTGCGGGCCACTGCCGACATAGGCCTCGGTGGAGATGACCTTGCCAGAATACACTGCACGGGTCGCTACCAGCTTGCCACCCTCGACCTTTAAATCAGTCACATCGCTGAGGATACCTGCGTCCAAATCGGCGGAAGCACCCCCCATGACCTCGCGGCCTCGCACCGTTGCGGCAGCCAATACAAAGTCGGGGTTGTTATCCTTGACCACCTTTGACAGCAGGGTGGTATAAGGTTCGGTGCGGAAATCGGCTAGGGTCGCATCATCGGCCTTAATAACCTTTTTTGCCCCATAGGCAAAGGCTTCTTTGGCGACTTCATCCACGCCCTTGCCGAATACCAGCGCTGTCACATCACCGAGTGTGCTGCCAAGCCCCAGTGCTTCACGGGAAGCCTGCACCAATTTGCCATTAAAGTGTTCTGCCCAGATAAAAACGTTCGCCATTGTTAAATCACCTTCGCTTCAATCAGTTTATCCGCCAATTTTGCCGCTTTTTCGGCTGCCGATGCGCCTTCAATGATTTCGACCTCGCCTTCAATCTTGGGAGGATTGGTATAGGCCGAGACTTGGGTTTGGCGTGTGCCAGCATCCAGACCGAGATCGGCCAGTGACCAGACTGGAATTTCGGCTTTGGCAGCTTTGCGGATGCCGATAAACGAAGGGTATTTGGGTTCGTTGATGTCTTTTAGGACGGCAATCACGGCGGGCAGTTTGCTGGTGACAATCTGTTTGCCCTGTTCCAACATGCGCTCAACTTTGATGGTTTTGGCGGCAAAATCAATTTCGAGGATTTTGGAGACCGACCCCAAGACCGCGTAGCCTAATTTGCGGGCGACTTGGTAAACATGGACATCGCTGCCCAAGTCCGCAAATTCCTTACCGAAAATCACAAGATCAACATTACCCAATTTTTGGATGGCAGCAGCAACAGCTTTGGCATAGAGCAGGCTGTCCGCACCGACCAGCGCATCATCCCATACACGGGCGGCTTGGTCGAGACCAATTGCTAACCCTTGCTTAAGGGCTTCGTTATGCTCCTCCGTGCCAACGGTCAGGATGGTGGCTTGGCCTTTGTGGGCTTCTTTTAAGAGAATGGCCTCGGTAACGGCATATTCGTCCCAAGGATTAATCACCATCGCCTCAGTCCATGTGGGTTTGCCACTGGCATCCACAGTCACTTTGGCGGCGGTATCAGGCGTAGATTTGGTAACTACTACAACGTGCAACTGAAAACCCTCCTAATTTTTGAATGATAATTCGAGGGCACGTTCAAGACATGCCCGTCAAAAACGTTCTAGCCCATAACAGCTTCACGCTGCCAAACTTCAGGATCATAAGCTGGCAATTCACAGCGAATGGGGCGATCCACGCGATAGCCCAGCGCATAACCCGCTTGCATCAATTGGTGAATTTCGCTGGTGCCTTCATAAATCACCGCGCCCTTACCATTACGGAGATAGCGCTCAACATCATATTCGTCGCTAAAACCATACGCACCGTGAATTTGAATGGCTTCGAGGGCAGCCTTCACACTCATATCAGTGGCGTACCATTTCGCCATGCTGGTTTCGCGGGTGTTGCGCATCCCCATATTTTTCATCCAGCCCGTCTTCAAAATGAGCAGACGGCCTGCATCATACCACTGCTGCATATAGGCGATTTTTTGCTGGACGAGTTGGTGTTTGCCGATTTCTTTGCCGAAGGTCGAGCGCTCATGGCAATATTTGAGGCTGTCTTCGAGGCAGGCCCGGATCAAACCAACCGCACCCGCACCGACGGTATAGCGTCCGTTGTCGAGGCAACTCATGGCAATATAGAAGCCTTCACCTTCTTCACCCAAGCGATTCTCAACAGGCACTTCGACGTTTTCCATCGCAAACCAGCCGGTTGAACCAGCCCGCACGCCCAATTTGCCATGAATGTCACCAGCCGTGAAGCCCTTCATATCTTTGGTGACGATGAAGGCCGTGATCCCCGCATGGGCAGGGTTGGCATGGGTATCGGTCTTGGCAAACACAAGGAAGTTGTCGGCTTTGGTGGCAAGGCTAATCCACATTTTTTCGCCATTGAGGATATATACATCCCCTTCACGGCGGGCGGTAGAGGTCATCGCGGCCACGTCACTGCCTGCGTTGGGTTCGGTGAGACCAAACGCGGCATATTTTTCACCTTTGGCTTGTGGAACCAAGAACCGCTGCTTTTGCTCCTCCGTCCCCCATTGCAGCAGGGCCATGCTGTTGAGGCCCATATGCACAGACATAACCACGCGCAGGGTTGTATCTACGCGCTCTAATTCTTCACACGCCAACGCCAATGTAATATAGTCGAAGCCCTGACCGCCATACATCATGGGGATATTGATACCAAGAATGCCCAATTCCCCCATACGCGGCAGCACATCGGGATTCATTTGTTGTTTGCGATCCCATTCTTTGATGGTGGGGTAGACCTCTCTTTGGGCGAAGTCACGCACCATTTTTTGTGCCATCAGGTGTTCTTCTGTTAGCAAAAAGTCCATATTGTTTACAATCCTTAAGTCATAGACGCCTTTGCGTCACGGGATTTTAGTATGTGAGTGCTCGGAAACCGAATCACGATTTGAATAATTATAACATCCTTCATACTTTCAAACCACATGGGTATGGTAATCCATGTTATAATACAAACTAGCTCATTGAGTTTAATTGATGCCCTTTTATTGATCTGGAGATTTATTCATGGCTACCCTTGATTCGGGGATAAAAGTGCTGGTTTTGGAAGATACCCAAGAACTTGCCGAAATCTTGGTTGAAACACTCAGGGGCATGAATCTTCAGGCCGAATCCAAATCGCATGGGCGTCCTGCCTTAGAACTTTATGAACAGCTTCAGCCCGATTTGATGATGCTGGACATCGCGCTGCCGGATATGCAGGGGTGGAAAGTGCTGGATGCCATCAAAGAGAAAGTCCACAACAACCCCGATTTTAAACTTCCTAAAGTCATTGTCATTACGGCTTATGGTGATCCCGCTAATCGCTTGATGGGCAAATTGCAGGATGTTGCCGAGTATCTGATTAAACCCTTTACCCCAACCGAGATTGAAAAAGTGGTCACGCGGGTGATGGGCTTGTAGAGTCACAAGCCTTTAATGAAGCCCAAAAAGGTAGCCCTAGTTCGATTTTTTCAGAGCCGCTGGTTCTGGGGATTTGTCTTCGCAGCTATTGCTGTTCCACTGCTGTATATCAATCTTCGACCCGAAACCAAATCACCTTCACCCCAGTCTAGCGGCCCTGTTGCCACACCAATGCCGAGTGATGAACTCGTGTTACTGCTGGCGAAGGTTGATCGTGAAGGTTGGACACCCGCCTATCGCCAAGCATATGCTCGATTGATGACCGAACAGGGCAATCTTGCTGCTGTCAATGCGTTAGTCTCGGTGACAACGGATTTAACCGCCGATGATGTGCCAATGCTGTGGCTCTTAACTGAAGATGCCCTCAGTCAGCGGGATTGGTCTACAGCCACTACCCATCTACAACAAATCTTACAGTTAAATCCACAGGACGCCCGTGTCAGTTATCAACTCGCTTTGCTGCTGGCGACGGAAGCGCCTAGCGAAGCGATACCCTATCTTGAACAAGCGGGTCTATCCGCTGAATATGCTAATCAGGTACGGACGATTCAGGGTGTATTGGCCCAATTTGCCAATGACCCCACTCCCGAAGATTGGCGCACGTTGGGTCTGGTGTGCATGGATTTGGTGGAATGGGGTTGCGCGGAACGGGCTTTTAGCGCGGCTTTGGCGATGGATAGCCTCGATTGGCAGAGCTATGTCTATCGGGGTTATGTGCGTGACCAGAGTGCAGGCGATGGTCTAACCGATCTTGAAACGGCACTGGCACTCAACCCGTCGGGTCTCACCTATTATTTTTTGGGACTGCACTATCGGAAAATCGAGCAAAATTTGCAGGCGGCCCGTGATGTTTTAGCGCAAGCCTATGCCCTTGACCCCACCAATCCAGCCTTAGCAGCGGAACTGGGGAGTACCTATCAAGAATCTAGTCAATATGCGGCGGCAGAAAATTGGTATAGCCTTGCAGTATCGCTCGCGCCGGAGGATGTGCGTTGGCAGCGACTACGAGCCGCGTTTTACGCCGATGCTAATTTCCAATTAGACGAGGTTGGGTTGGCGGCGATTCAAGAAGCCTATGCGCTGGCTCCGCGTGACGTGGATATTTTGACCAGCATGGGGGCGGCCTATTTCTGGTTATTTGACCGCGAACAGGCTCGCAGTTTTTTGCAGCAGGCGTTGACAATTGAACCGAATAACCCGCGTACTCGGTATTATTTTGCCTTGCAATTGGAACGTGAGGGCGATACACAAGGGGCGCTTGATTCCCTGACCTTTGTAGTCCAGACGCTAGGGCCAGACACTGGATTTGGGCTATTGGCGGCGCGTGAAATTCAGCGGTTGAGTCGTTAGCAGGTATGGGTAAGGAGCGAGAGTCATGGGCAAACGCATTCCACTGTTATCGGTAATCATTTTTGTAATGAGCCTTTTGCCGACTGTCTATGCTCAAGACGGCAATCGTTTGTTTTCGGATGATTTTTCGACCTATGCGAATGTGTGGAAAACACAGGATACCGCCGATTTCACTGCGGATTATGACCAAGACGCTCTGGCTTTTTTCATGGACATCAGAACTGCCGAGCAGGAGG
This sequence comes from Chloroflexota bacterium, assembly GCA_024434115.1. Taxonomy (GTDB): domain Bacteria; phylum Chloroflexota; class Anaerolineae; order Aggregatilineales; family J027; genus CFX10. Next base: position 6,971 of record QMIT01000008.1, on the reverse strand, counting down.
TGTGGTCAACCCCACGTTCATCACTAGACCTGAGTGCCTATGTGATTGAAGTGACGGCTGTGCTAGATGCCACCAGCGCCGCCGACAGTATGGCGGGTTTGCTAGTGAATTATGTGGATGAAGACAACTTTTATGTCTTTATCCTCCGCGCCTCCGGTTATTATGAAGTACGGTTGCGATTGGATGGGGAGTGGTTGGATAGACCATTGGTCTTTGGCAAGGCCCCCCAATCCGACAATTATCGCCTGAGTGTGCAAAATCAAAATGGGGTCTTTGAATTAGGGTTAAATGGCGAACCGCTGGTTCCTTTTGTAAATACCGAACTCAGTGGCGGCAAATTTGGACTATATGCTCAATCGGGGGATGGCTCGATGCTTGTCCGATTTGACGATTATCTGGTGCGTGACCTCCGACCTGAAAGCTGAACTCCCGATTAGGATTGGCATCTGGTAAAATCCTTTTTTAAATCCGGTAGAATAGGCCGGACACTTTTGTTTAATCAGATGGATAGAATGGCCTGATGTCATCTTCGAGTGCAAGTGTAAGAGAACCCCACGTTCAATCCCAACGCAGCCAAAGTTATTCGGCACGCCCCCAACACCGCCGCTTGATTGCAGGCATACAGGTGTTGTTTTTTATGTTTGGCTTGATTTTTTTGATAATGGGTGGCTTGCGGGTAGCTTTAGAGTTTTATGGCAACATCAAAGACACCGTCGGTAGCCTATCCATTGAAAATATTACCTCAATGCCCGTTTTTATTGTGGGTGTTTTAATGACTCTGCTCGGCTATGGCTTGTTGTGGAGTGTCGCTGCATTAGGAGCAAAAGAACCCCCTGCATGGCACAGTGGACGCAATGGTTTGGCGGGTATTGTAGCAATGCTGGTTATCCTAATGGGAGTGACGGCATGGCTCAATGTGGCATGGCTCATTTTCATGGTGCCGATTGCAGTCTTATTTGGCGGCTTGGCGACCTTTTTATTGTTGAATTTCAATCAGCCTTCGGTGCGTTTGGTATTGGGCGCAGACCGTCTACAAAAACGCGAGGCGGCTGGTTTTAAGTGGGTGCGAAATGGTCTGATTGTACTCATCCTTTCGACAACGGCGGTGTTGGGTGGAGTGTATGCCGTCCTAACCGATATTATTGAATTGCCCCTACCGGAAACGAAGCCGGGGGAGTTCATTTTTGTCACCACTTTTGATAATTATAATGATGAGTGGGATTTGTATCCGGGGCGCAATTCATCGGAAATCTTGCCGGACGAGGCTGGCAATCTGCGATTAGTCATCAAAGTGGATTCAGGCCAGTTGCAGGATGGCGTTTTTTCGCTGTTGGATCGCAAGGTACGTGATTTTGATTTGCGGGTCACGACGACCCAGTTGACCAGCGCCGACGATTTTGACAATTTGTATGGCGTGATTTTCCGCTATCGGGATAATGATAACTATTATGCCTTTGAAATCAGTGGGGACGGCTATTATCGGCTGGTGAAGGTCGAAGACGGCGTGCAGAAAGAAATCAGCACATGGATTGGCACGACGGACACCAGCGGGGATGGCTTTGAGGGCTATCCGAGCCTGATTCGCCCCGGACGGTATAATGTTATCGAAGACCCACTTGACACCATGAATGAGATTCGGGTGGTGGGTCATGCCGATCAATTTTGGTTTTATGTCAACGGTCAGCGGCTAAAACTGTGCCAAGCAGGAGAAAGCCGCGAAAGCACTTATACCAACGGTCAATGTTACAGCGACGAACTGACCGACTACTATCAAGATGACAGCTTTAAACAGGGCAAGATTGGTCTGTTAGCTGGCTATTCGCCTAGTGGCGATTTGAGTGTTCCGGTGACGATTGCATTTGATAATGTCGTGATTGTCGGGCCGGATCCCGATACGATGAATGTGAGTGAGGAACCCAATGTCTCTGAAAACCCAAATTAATGATGATTTAAAAAAGGCCATGATGGAAAAAGATGCGGTGCGGCGCGATGCCATCCGTATTATTCAGGCGGCCATTAAACAGGTCGAAGTGGATTCACGCAAAGAATTGGATGACGCGGCGGTACAGGATGTGTTGCAGGCCGAAGCCAAAAAGCGCCGTGAAGCCATTACCAATTTTGAGCAGGCCGGACGCACGGAATCCGCCGACAGTGAACGTTTTGAACTGACCCTGATTGAAACTTATCTGCCCAAACAGTTAACCCGCGAAGAGATTGAAGCCGAAGTCAAAGCCGCCATTGCCCAAACCGGGGTGACTTCTTCCAAAGAAATGGGCAAGTTGATGGGTGTGCTGATGCCCAAAGTGAAAGGGCGTGCCGATGGGAAATTGGTCAACGAAATTGTACGTACCCTGCTGGGCTGATCGGATGTAGGGGGGCGATATGATGCCACCCCAAAGGACAAGTGGGGAGAGGCGTATGACCTTCTACCCAATCTTGAAAAACACAACCGCTCGACTGCAACGCATCGTTATGGTGGGGTTGGCGGTGATCTATCTGATATTAGGGACCATCGTGTTGGCCTACGATGCGATTTTCCCCTCAGATAACACCTATCAACTCCATGCAGGGGATATTGCCTCCGATGATATTTTTGCCCCCGAAGACCGCACCTACGAAAGCGCCGTCCTCACTGACCAAGCCCGTCAGGTGGCCCGCAATAATGCCCGTCCCGTTTATGATCGCATCGCCAATGTCAGCCGCGATCAGGTGGAGACGGCCCGCAACATCGTCGAATATATTACCCTCACGCGGAATGACCAATATGCCAACCATGAGCAAAAACTCAGCGACTTGCAGGCGATTGAGATCCTCAAGCCACTTGACATCGCTTTTTGGCAGACCATTCTGGATACCAGTTTCAACGATTGGCAGGCGATTGAAGCGGAGACCGTCGCAGCGCTTGAACGCACGATGCGGCGCGATATTTCGCCCGAATTATTGACCGAAGAACGACAAGCCGTGCCCAGTCGGGTGGATGCCAGCCTGCCCGAAAGTCAACAAAATGTCGTGGTGGCGATTGTGCGTGAGTTGGTTGTGCCCAATAGTCAGTTGAATGGGGCCGAGACGTTGGCAGCACAGGAAATGGCAGCCACACTGGTTGAACCATTATTCCGTACCTTCCGCGAAGGGCAGATTTTGATTAGCAAGGGCCAGCAAGTTAGCGAGGTGGATGTGGAGGCCCTGCGTCAATTTGGATTACTACAACGCCAAGAAAGCCGTTGGACACTGATCTTTGGTGGTTTTTTGATGCTAGTCGTGGTCAGTGGAATTTTGCTGGTTTATCTAAATCGTTTCTATCCCAACGTGTCTCATTCCCCGGCAATGTTTGGGCTAATAGCAACTCTGTTTTTAGAATTTCTGATGATCGCCCGCTTGTTTCATCCAAGCGGGGTAAATGAATTGTTCCCAGCGGCTGCCCTCGCTCTGTTGTTGACCACTCTGGTTGGCCCTCATTTGGCACTGATCGTTATTATGGGGTTAGCCCTACTTGTCGGAACAATGATTGATAGTTCGATGGCCTTTATTGGCCTGATTGCAGCAAGTGGGGCGGCTGGAATTTTGGGCCTGCGCCATATTGAGCGACTTAATGCTTATTTTGTAGCCGGGGCGATTGTTGGCCTCATTAATGTGGGGCTACTAGTAGCCTTTCAGCTAGTATTTGAAGAGGATACACAGGTCGTTGACCTCGGATGGGTAATTCTGTTAGGGATGGGTAATGGTATCTTCGTAGCGATGTTGGCCTTTGCACATCTTTATGTGATTACCAATGTATTGAACCTCCCCACCAGCCTCAAATTGGATGAACTAAATCGTTCTAATCAGCCGCTCTTGCAGCGATTACTGCGTGAAGCGCCGGGTACTTATCAACACAGTTTGCAGGTAGGGAATCTGGCCGAGGTAGCCACCGAACGGATTGGCGGCAATGCCGCATTGGTACGAGTGGCCGCGATGTACCATGATGTAGGCAAGATGCTCAATCCGCATTTTTATGTCGAAAATCAGGCGGAGGGGTTTAATCCACATGACGTTTTGGATGATCCTGTTCAGAGCGCCCGTTTAATTATCGGGCATGTCGTTGAGGGTGAACGGATGGCCCGGCGCTATCGGCTGCCCCCACGCATTCGTGACTTTATCCGTGAGCATCATGGCACGACACGGGTCATCTATTTCTATCATAAGGCACTAGAGCAGGTTGGCGGCGATGAAAGTAAGGTGTCGGTAGAGGATTTCACTTATCCCGGCCCACGCCCGCAGAGCAAAGAAACCGCTATTTTGATGTTGGCTGATGGAACGGAAAGTGCGGCGCGGGCTATCAAACCACATAATGAAAGCGAAGTGGCCGAAGTGGTCAGTATGATTTTTGAGCGGGCACTGCAAGAGGAGCAGTTGGATGACTGCAATCTGACCCTCAAGGAACTGAAGGTTATCCAGCAGTCCTTTATTGAGACGCTGCAAGGGGTCTATCATCCACGTATTGCCTATCCGACTCCGCAGAAAAAACGGGCGACGCTTGCGGTTCCGGCCTATGTCGCGCCACGTCCTGAATTAGTGGAGCCAACCGCGTCTAAACCCGTTGCGACCATTGAGGCAAAACCCGATGCAACGCCAGAGGTTGCGCCAAAATCACCCAAAGCCACGACAGGCGAATACCGTAATATTTCAGTTGGCACATATGGGGCGATTGTTTCGGAGGCCACCGACCCGCGCAAACCCCGACGTCGGGATACGGCTGAACGACAAAAGACGACCTCGACGCCTATCGTCAAATCTGAAGAATCGAAACCGGAGAATGATTTACCCGATGGATTGTAATTTACAGATTGCCGAGGATGTGATGCTGGTGGATGCTATGCCAGCCGATGCCTTGATGAAATTGGAGACATTGGCGGTAGAGGCGATGGGGAAGCTGGATTTTGTGCCGGATACCGGTCTCTCCATTTATGTCGCTACTGATGAATATGTCCAATCCCTCAACCGTCAGTATCGCGGGGTGGATGCGATCACCGATGTCCTGACGTTTCCTGCCGAACCCATGCCTGCGGAATTTGAGGATGAGGAAGCGCCTTATGCGGGAGATGTCATTTTGGCGTATCAGCATATTTTGGAGCAGGCGGCTCAGTCTAACCACGCCCCCGCCGACGAATTTGGCCTGCTGGTAATACACGGACTATTGCATCTGGCGGGCTACGATCATGACAGCCCCGAACGCCAAAAGGTGATGTGGGAAAAACAAGCCGAGTTGCTGGCGGTGTTTAATATCCCGATTATCGTGCCTGATTTTATTCATGCTCCCGACGAAGGGGAGTCGTAATCACCATGAGCCAAAAGACAAGCAAGACATCCCATATCGCTGGTTGGCGACGGGTCGTCCATCCCGATATTCAAAAAACCCTTGAAGTGAATCCCGAGACGTATAGCCCTCAAATCAGTGGCAGTCGGGTGGCGAGCCTGCGTTATGCAATTGCGGGGTGGCTCCATATGCTGCGCTATCAGAAAAATACCCGTATCCAAGCCGTCGCCAGTATCATCGTATTTATTGTATCCTTATGGCTGCAAATCCCTGCGCGGGATTACGCGGTCATTGTCTTGGTCGTTGGCCTTGTTTGGATGGCTGAATTTTTGAATGCAGGTATTGAAGCCGCTGTTAATCTTGCCATGCCAGAAATCCACCCAATGGCGCGGGTGGGTAAAGATGTCGCCGCCGCTGCCGTGTTGCTTGGAGTCGTGGTATCTATTGTCGTGGGCCTGTTGATTTTGGGGCCACCTTTATGGGAGCGTTTGGGGTTATGACGACACCCGCATCACCTTCACCCTATCGTCCGCGCTCAACTCGTGGACACGTCCGCCGCAATCAACGCACGATGCCGAATTGGTTTGTGTTTGCGATTGGCATTGTTGGCTTGGCAGCTTTATTTTTGTTGCTGCGGTCATGGGTAACCCCTTTGTTTGATGACGATGAGGGTGGCACATCCAACAGCAATCGAGCATGGCTGTCAGACAACTGGACAAATCAAGCACCCACACGCCCGCAAGTAGAGGCGCTTGTTACACGGTTGCAAGACAACAAGATTGATATGATCTATGTACAAACCGGGGCATGGCGGCAGGATGGACAGTATCGCGCATGGGATTATGCTGATGATTTTCGGGTGTTGATGCGTGATATTGCCCCTGAGATTAAGGTGCTGGATTGGATTACGGTGGATGGTCAGCGCGATCAGTACGCGGCTGATAACCATACGCTGCTGGTCAATTATGCTCGGCAGAGTATCAATGAATGGCGCTATGATGGCGTGCATCTACAAGGCTTTTCGGTGTTTGACGGAAACGAAAATTTTGTGCGATTGCTGCGAGCGTTTGACGAATTATTGGGAGATGATCGCACTCTGTCAGTCACTGGCCCTCCCGATTTCATACCCAGTGACCCTGCCGTCCCACCCGGTTTGGGTAATCCTTCGATTAGCTGGGATCCGCGTTATAAGCAGCAAATCGCGCTGATTGTGGATGAGATCGTGATTATGGCACACGCCAGCGGGTTGGCTACGCCAGCGGAATATGAGCAGTGGATGGCATACCAAATCGAAACCTATTCCCAAGATGTCAGTCGGGTGGAAGTTGAGACTAATTTGATCGTGGCTTTCCCGAATTATCCAAGTGTACCGCTGCATGATCCAACGGTGGAAAATTTGGCGACAGCGATTATTGCCGCAAAACAAGGCATCAAGAATGCGGGCGGGGCCGGCAATCGGGTCGTGGGTGGGGGGATTTACATCTATAACGAAGCCACTGAACAAGACTGGCTGACCTTCAAAAAAGAGTGGGTAGATCGCTGATTCAAGCCAGATTCATACCAATTTGAAAAACTCGCCAATTTCGCCCTTGCGCCTCTCCGATTGACATGGTAAATTTGTAGCTGTACCGCAAGACAAGGGAAGAAGACGTTGGGGATAGCGGCAGCTATGCTAACG